>NZ_BAFP01000030.1 GCF_000308455.1 Nocardia abscessus NBRC 100374
CGGTGCGTCAGGATGGGTCCGACGGGTCCGGCGAAGGTGAGCGCGGTGTGCCGAGCGCCGATGGTGGTGCGCAGAAGCCTCCGGAGGATCCACCGGCCACCGCGCGTCAGGGTGAGCCCGACGAGCCCGACGAGCCGGGTGATGGCGAGCGAGCCGTGCCGGAGGAGTCCCGCGTCGTGCGCCCCGAGGGCGAATCGGGCGCGGCGCCCAGCAGTGCGCGTCGGGACGGGGCAGGTGACCGTGCGCAGGACGCGCCGGACTCGCAAACCACTGCGCGTCCGGAAGACGAGCAGGGCGAAGCCGAACAGCCGCAGTCCCATCCGCTGGTCGACCCCGGACCGTCTCCGTCCGCGCGAGACGATGCGCACCGAGCGCTCGCCGAACTCGATGAGTTGCACCGTCGAATCGATCAGCAGCTCGATGATCTGTTGCGCCGGGCGAGCGCGGATCTGGATCGGAGCCGACAGCGCGCCCTCGACCGTCTCGCCGAACTCGAAGACGCGATAGCGCGGCGGTTCGATGACTTGTCCGCGCGGCTGGGTACCGACGCGGGTGCGGTGGCTGAAGGCGAGACGCCGCTCGAATCGCCTGCCACGGCG
The DNA here is from genome assembly GCF_000308455.1 of Nocardia abscessus NBRC 100374. GTDB lineage: Bacteria > Actinomycetota > Actinomycetes > Mycobacteriales > Mycobacteriaceae > Nocardia > Nocardia abscessus. Next base: position 600 of record NZ_BAFP01000030.1, read on the forward strand.
CGCCCCGACGCGGAGCCGGAGCACTCGCCCGAGGCGGCACTCGAGCGCATCCGCGACGAGTTCGACGACGCGGCCCGCCGCACCGACCAGCGATTCGACGAGCTGCTGCGTGACACGCTCGCCCAGCTCGACGGGATCGCGGCGGACCTCGATCAGCGCTTCGACGCCGCCGTTGCCCGACTCGACCAGCTGGCCTTCGGGCCGGACGCCGCGGCGCACGATTCTCCCGAATCCAAGGCACTGGACGAACTGCACGCGCGTCTGCTGGCCGAGCTGGACGAGATCCACCGCCGCGCCACGGACCGCCTCGCCGAACTCGAACGCGAACTCGACGCACCCACCGCCGACCGGATCGATCCGAATACGCAGCCTGCGCCGCCGCCCGGTGAACCCGTCACGGGAAGTGCTACGCGCGGCGTGGACCCGAGTTCGCGTGCAGCTGACGGCGCCGTCGAAGGACGGGCGCGTACCGGGGCCGATGCCGAGCCCGCGCGGCCGTCCGCCCAGCGGGACGCGGCTGCGCGCGAATTGGCCGACGCGCAAGTCGATCTCGCGGAGTCTCGTCGTGGGTTGCCGGTGAACGACGAGGATCTGACGCGGGATGCGTTGGATGACGCGCTCGAGGGTCTGCGTTCGCGCACGATGCGGGTGGATGAGCAAGGGCCATGGCTGAATCGGGTTGCTGAACTCGAGCGTGCCGCTAGGCGTGTGTTCGATGCCGATGACGAACTCTCCCGGCTGGATGACGCCCTCACGCAGGCCACGCGCGCCGTCGAGCCTCCCTCGAACGACGATGTACGAGAACCGGTTTCCCATACGGCCGATGATGATCCCGCTCGAGCTGCCGAGCGTGCCGGGCAGTCCTCCGAGAACCCAGGTGCAGACGCGATTTCGCGGGCGGCTGACGCCGGGGAGGTGGCGCGTGCCGAGGCCGGAGCTGAGCAAGAACGCTCGGCCGACGAGGCGGATGCGGCGGCGCGCGAGTCGTCGGACCTGCGGGCCGAAGGCGACGCGGATGGCAACCCGCCGTCCGGACCGCCGACTCCGCCCGCGAACGCGGAGCCGCCTACCGGCGGTCGCCCGGAAGGTCCCCGCCGCACGGGGAATCCCGTGCGTGATGTGGTCGAGTTCCTGAGGGAACAGCGCGATTGGCCCAACCAGCGCGAGGCCGGTCCGCTCACCGAGGCCGAGGTCGAGCACGTCCGCCTGCTGGCCGAGGCACTGGCTCTCGGCGAGACGTTCACCGTGCTGCGCGATCCGCTCGCGGCCCTGGCCGAACTCGCCGAACTCGCCAGGGCGCGAGGGTTCCTCGATGACGCCGACGGCCCTCGCATGCGCTACCCGGACGACTTCGAGCCCCTCACCAGCGACGAACGCTACGGCGACGAACAGTTCTGGCTGGCCGAGGCGCCCGAGGACGGTCTGCGCGAGGTCCGCGACGACCTGCGCCGCGCGGGCCTGCCGATCGAGCAACCGCGTCCACCGCAACTGCCCGCAGCTCCCACCGGCCCCGGTTCCCTTCCCCCCGTCGAGCCCGGCGGCCGCGTCACTTCCGCCGACCCGTCCGACCCGGCACCCGCCGGGCCGGAACGCCCGTCTGCGCAGCGAGATGCGGTGGCAGGGGAGCCGGCGGACGCGCAGGTCGCCCGCGCGGAGACTCGGCGTGGCGAGTCTGTACATCCGTCTGCGCAGCGGGATGCGGCTGCGCGCGAATTGGCCGATGCGCAGGCTGATCTCGCGAATGCTCGTCGTGGGTTGCCGGTGAACGATGGGGATCTGACGCGGGATGCGTTGGATGATGCACTCGATGCTTTGCGTTCGCGCACGATGCGGGTGGATGAGCAGGGGCCGTGGCAGGACCGGGTTGCGGAGCTGGAGCGTGCTGCTCGGCGCGTATTCGATGCCGAGGACGAAGTGGCCCGGCTGGACGACGCCCTCGCACAGCCGACCCGACCAGCCGAGTCGAATGATGTAGGCCACCAAGTGGAATCGGGCCGGACGCAGCATGCGGCCGAAGGGGCGGACCGCTCCGGGGAGGCGCCGGCATCCCGCGCCCCGCGCCCCGAACCCATCGACCGGACCCGCGACCGGCTCGCGCGCCGCTTCGCCCTCGATGAGGCCGATCTTTCGCCGGAGAACCTCGGCGCGACCATCGCTGACCTGCGATATCGGAACCTTTTGCGGGCGGGCATGGTCGAGGCGCTGGCCGCGGCGACCGTGCGGGCCCGCGACACGGTTGACCCCGACCTGCGCGCACAGGCGACGGCGACACGCGACACCTGGTCGCGGCGGCTTGGCATCGATCCCGCGGACCTCGACCGCGATCCGGACGCGACGGTGGCGCGGGCCCGCGCCGCGGTGCGCCGCGACGCGGAAGCCATCGCCGACCTCGCCGACGCCGCGCGAGCTGCGCGCAGCCGGATCGGCGCCGAGCCGCCCGAGCCGGGCGAGACCCGCCGCTACACCCTCGAGGTCGACGACGAACGGGTGCCCGCGCGGCTGGTCGCCGACGAGAACGACGGCTGGCGGGTCGAGATACCCGAACGTCTCGACGCGCCCGAGCCCGCGGACACCAACGAGCCCGCGCCACGGCAACCGGAGCGGCCGATGTCGCGGTTGCGTCGCCTCTGGAAGGCGTTGAAGGCAGGCTTCCGTGGTCAGAACCCGAAGTACCCGTCCGGCTCCGGCATCGACAGCGCGGGCCAATCGCTGCTCGGCCACGAAGCGGGGCTGCCGCTCACCAAGCACTACGATCCGACACCCACGCCGGGCGACGAATACGACGTGCTGCAGACCAAGTTCAACCCGGCCCGCATCCTCAAGGAAGCCGTCACCATGTGGCGGAAGCGGGAACTCATCCCGCTGCTGAAGCGCCTGACCTCCCGGGTCGCCAGCCGGGCCGCCGAGTACGGCACACCGACCACCCGCGACGGCGAGGAGTACCGGTACTGGCTGGAGGAGGCCGATCCGGAGCTGGTGCGCCGGGAACTCGGTGTCGAACTCGAGGATCTGAAGCGACAGGCCGAAGACGCCGCCCGTGCGCTCCCGGCGCCGGAGGCCAGGCCGGAACCGACCGACGGCGAGACGCCCGACTCCACAACGGATCAGTCGACGCGGCCCGGCGAAGAGCTGCCCGCCAGCACCGGTGAGCTCGCGGACTGGCTGCACGAGCTGTCCGAGGCATCGGCCCGGCGCCAGGAACTGGCCGACGCCCTGGCCGCCGCGGCCGATGCCCTCGGCGTCGACCTCGGCGAACCGAACGCCGAGAATGTCCGCCGGGCCGTCGATCTGCTGCGGTACCAGCAGGTCCGCCGGATCGGTTCGCTCACCGGTCTCGCCGAGGCGTCCCGCCGGTACAACGCCGAACATGAGCGGATTCCCTTCAGCGAGGAGATCGGCTTCTTCGACGCCAACCCGATGAACCGGTTCCTGGGTGAGGTCGTGCGCGCCTTCGGCGGCAATCCCACCCTGCTGAACTGGGAGGGCGTCAACAACGGAGGCGAGCCGAGCCGCGAGTGGGGCGACCTCTACGACACCGACCAGCCGGGACAGGACCAGGGTCTGCGCGCGTTCTTCGAGAATGCGCTGCGCCGCGACCAGATCATGGACGAGCGCTCCGTGTGGGCGCAGCTGCTCGGCACCGATCTGCATGCGCTCGACCCGAATCAACTGGCGGACGCGCTCGCCGAGGAGATGGACCGCATCCGCGAGCACGCGCGCGGCCTGGCCGGCTTCCTCGCCGACGCCGAGGAGTTCTTGCTGGCCGACGCCGCGGTGGACGAGTTCACCGGGCTGATCGGCGATATGGCCGGGCGGGAGTGGGTGCTCGCGCAGGGCGGTGTGCTGCTCGAGGACGGCACCGGGCTCGGCTTGGTGCCTGGTGAGCCGGGCGAGCCGATGCGGTTGGTGGTGGTAGACGGCAGGCTCGACCACGACCGGGTCATCGCCGACGCGCTCGCGGAGCACCCCCGCCTCGCCGAGGCCGTGAACGAGGGCATCATCGAGGTCCACTACCTGATCAGCGACGTGCAGCCGGGGCGTCCGCTGCCCGAGGGCGGTTTCACCCTGGAACGGATAGCGCTCGTCGACGGCGGGGCTACCCAGGTGCGTCACTTCACCGGAGTGGTCGAGGGACGCAGGCTGGAAGCGACGGCGGTGAACGACGGCGACGGCTGGCGCGTCGTGCCTGACGCTCCGGTGGGCTCCGACGCGCTCCCCGCCGAGGCGCCGGAATCGTTGTCGCGGGCGGAGATCGGCACCGCCATCGATGAGCTCGCCGCGCGCCTCGGCATCACCGAAGCCGAGCTGGATTCCCCGGAGCTGCTCGCCGAACGGCTCGCGGTGCTGCGCGACGAGAACGCGATTCGCGCGGGCCAGATCGAGGCGATCATCGACTACGCGCGCACCGCCTGGGATATCGACACCTACCACCAGGTCGGCGACGCGCGAAACCTGCTGACGCACCGGCTCGGCCTGGAGCCCGCGGAGATGACACCGCGGCGTCTCGCCGAGACGATCGCGGACCCCGACACCCGCAACGCGCTGCGTCAGCAGCGGGCAGAGGCGCTGGTCAAGTACGCGAAGCTGTTGCGCGGTATCGACCCGGACGCGATCGACGCCGCCAACGACCGTTTGGTCCGGCGCCTCGACGCCCTGCCGGGAACGGTGCGGATCACCGGCATCGCGCAGCTGGGCGAGGTGATCGCCAATCTGTCGCAGCGGCCGAACCTGCACCCGAAGCTGGTCGACGCGCTCACCGACTATGCAGACGCTCTCGCCAGGGTCGACGTGTTCGATCCGGACGCACACGGCGATCGGGCGATCGATCCCCGCGTGTCGGATATCGAGTTCCCGGTGCACGACAAAGCCGTTCGGCACCTGCTGGACGTCATCGGCGACGTCACCCACCTCACCGAGGCCCCCGCCCGCCTCGGCATGCTCGACGGCGACACCGGCATCCCGCCCGGCCCGGACCGCGGAGCAAGCCGCGACTTCGCGCGCCTGGTAGGCGTGGACCTCACCGACGCGGACCCCGAACGGTGGGCCGAGGTCTACGAGGTCTACCGCGACGGCAAACTCGACCAGAACGAGCGACTGACCCCCGCCCAGCTCGCCGAGGTACAGGCCGAGCTGCGCGCGGAAGTCGTCCAGCGCGCGGCGGACATCGCAGCCCTCACCGACCTCGTCCAGCGCGCCGCCCGCGCCGACCTGGAGCGCCTGTCCGCCCAGCGGGACGCGGCGGCGCGCGAAGTGGCGAACGCGCAGGCTGATCTCGCGGATGCTCGCCGTGGTCTGCCGGTCAACGACGAGGACCTGACGCGGGATGCGTTGGACGATGCGCTCGAGGGTCTGCGCGGCCGCACGATGCGGGTCGATGAGCAGGGTCCGTGGCAGAACCGGGTTGCGGAGTTGGAACGTGCCGCACACCGCGTGTTCGATGCCGACACGGAATTGGCTCGATTGGACGACGCCCTCGATCAGGCTGCCCGAGCCGCCGATCCGCCCTCGAACGATCGAACCCGAGAGCCGGACTCGCCTGCCTCGGAGGCAGCCGCCCAGCAGCCGGCACGTGCCGACGCCGAAGCTGAACTGGACCGCCTGTCCGCCCAACGGGATGCGGTAGCACAGCAGTTGGCGGACGCGCGGGCAGATCTCGCGGATGCTCGCCGTGGTTTGCCGGTAAACGACGAGGATCTGACGCGGGATGCGTTGGATGACGCGCTGGACGAGTTGCGTGGACGCACGATGCGGGTCGATGAGCAGGGGCCGTGGCAGGACCGGCTCGCTGGACTCGAGCACGCCGCCCGGCGCGTATTCGATGCCGAGGACGAACTTTCCCGGCTCGACGAGGCAGTTGAGCACGCCGCCCGGTCCGTCGAGCCGCCATCGAATCAAGCTGTGCGAGACCAGTCTTCGCATGCGGCCAGTGAGTCGGCTCGTGTCGAGGCGGATGCTGAGCGTACGCGTTTGTCCGCTGAGCGGGATGCGGCTGCGCGGGAGTTGGCGGATGCGCGGGCAGATCTGGCGGATGCTCGCCGTGGTTTGCCGGTGAACGATGAGGATCTGACGCGGGATGCGTTGGATGACGCGCTGGACGAGTTGCGTGGACGCACGATGCGGGTCGATGAGCAGGGGCCGTGGCAGGACCGGCTCGCTGGACTCGAGCACGCTGCCAGGCAGGTATTCGATGCCGAGGATGAAGTGGCTCGGCTGGATGACGCCCTCGCGCAGGCCCCCCGGGAAGCCGACCAGCCCTCGAACGACCGAGCACAAGAACCGGTGGTGCGTTCGGCCGAGGAGTCCGCGCGCGCCGAGGCGGATGCGGAGCGTACGCGTTTGTCCGCTGAGCGGGATGCGGCTGCGCGGGAGTTGGCGGATGCGCAGGCTGATCTCGCGGATGCTCGGCGTGGGTTGCCGGTGAACGATGAGGATTTGGCGCGGGATGCGTTGGATGACGCGCTCGATGCTCTGCGTTCGCGCACGATGCGGGTGGATGAGCAAGGTCCCTGGCAGGATCGGGTTGCGGAGCTGGAGCGTGCCGCTCGGCGGGTACTCGATGCCGAGGACGAGCTAGCCCAGGCCGAAGATGCGGTGCGTCAGGCCGATCGGGAGCACTCCACGCATCGTTCTCCGCAGGAGGGGGAGCCCGGCTCGCGGGCGGCTCGCGGTGGTGCGGAAAGGAATGGGGAGACGCCGCGTCCGGAGGGCGACGGTGACGAGGATTCGTCGGATGGCGGTGCTCGGGCGAATCGCGACGGTGACGAGGAACCGTCGGGTGGTGCCCGTTCGAACCGCGACGGTGATTCGGAGCCGCCCGAGGATGCGTCGGCTTCGGGCCGCGCGCGTTCCCGTCGCATGCCGCCGAATTGGGCGTTGCGCTCGCACATTCCGCATCCACCGAAGGACTACGAGTTCGAGATGCCGGGTCCGTTCCACAACGAGGTGGAGCCGTGGCCCGTCCCGCTGCCACAGCCAGAACCTCCGCAGCCGCCGAATCCTCCAGAGCCGCCGAACCCGCCGCAGCCGCCGAACCCGCCGCAGCCTCCAGTGCCGCCGGTTCCGCCGCCGCCGCAACCACCGGTTCCGCCGAACCCGCCGGTTCCGCCGCAGCCGCCGACGCCTCCAGTTCCGCCGCCGCCTCCGGACCCGCCGTCGCCTCCGGTGCCTCCGGTGCCTCCGGTGCCTCCGGTGCCTCCGGTTCCGCCGTTGCCGCCGGTTCCGCCGTTGCCGCCGATTCCGCCGTCGCCTCCGGTTCCGCCGTCGCCTCCGGTTCCGCCGGTACCCCCGTCGCCCCCGACGCAGCCGCAGCCGCCGGTTCCTCCCACGCCCCCGGCTCCGTCGACACCCCCAGTGCCGCCCGGCCCGCCAACACCTGGCGAACCGAGCCCTCCGTACCCGTCGACGCCTCCGGAGCCACTGCCTCCGTACCCGTCGACGCCTCCGGGACCGCTGCCGCCGTACCCGACTACCCCGCCCTCGTACCCGTCGGCGCCAACTCCGGGACCGTCCGCACCGCCGTACCCGGGACCGCCCGCACCGCCGTACCCGGGATCATCCACACCGCCGTACCCACCGCCCCCACCAGGTTGGCCGGGGCACCCGGACGGCCGGGCCTACCCCGACAGCACGGTCGCACCGATGCCGCCGGGCATGCCCATGCCTCCTCCGATCCCGCCCGGCATGCCATTGCCCCCACCGCCGGGCAACGGTCGACGCACCGACCACCGTGGCCCGAACGGCAACGGGCAGCGGGGCCGGGATCCCGGGCAGACTCTCTTCGTTCGTCCGTTCGCAGGCTTCGGTGTGCCCGCCGAGTTCGACCCGACGACCGGCGCGCTGCGTGCCAACCCGTCGGAGGCGGGCCCGCCCAGCGGCGTCTACGGTGAACTCGGTGGGGTGCCGGTGGTGTTCTATCGACACGGCGGCGGGCTCACCCTGCGAGTCGGTGATCGCACGGTCGACCTCGCCGGGCCGGTCAGCGTCGAATGGGGCACCGTCGGGTGGCGGACCACCCGGTTCGCGGTGCTCGTCGACGGTGCCGTCTTCTGCGAGCTGACCTATCGCTCGGTGCCGGAGGAGATGGACATCGGTGCGCTGGTGCGGGCCGTGATCGCCGATCCCGTGCGGCGCACCGAGATCTTCGCCGGATGATCGGAGCCGACGATGCGAACGAGTAATCATCAACGCGAGGAGGAATGATGCGTATCGACTATCCGACCGACGACGAACTGCGGCAGAACTTCGACGAAATGCTGCGCTCGGTGCTGACCGGCGGTGGCATCCACACCGAGACCGGCCTCGACATGAAGACCGAGGACGCGCTGTGGGCGATCGCCCGCGCGTATCCCGACGTGCCGGACGCGCTGGTCGACGCGGCCCGCGCGGCCTTCGCCGGCCAGCTCGACGGTTCCAATGCCCGCGAGCGCAAAGAGGCGCTTGCCCGCAAGATCGAGGAACTCGATCGCCGCCGGTCGGCGCGGTGATCACTCGGATGCCACGGCCTAGGGTGGGCGCATGACGGAATGGCGCGCGTTGACCGACAGCGAAATCGTCGCCCTGGCGACCAGCCTGCGTTCGCTCGACGGCTCCCAGCCGATGGACGCGCTACCGCGGCTGGCGGAGTCGCTCGGCTGGAAGGTGCTGACCGCCCATTCGGACCGGGCGCTGCTGGACGTCGGTTTCGGGATGGGCAGCGGCAAGATCCACGGGCGCGAGGGCCTGATCGTGGACGTCAAAGCGCGGGTCACCGATTTCGCCCCAGACGACGCGGAAGGCCGGGCACGCTCGCGGGACGCCTTCGCCGCGATGGTCGCCGCGTTGACCGGCGCCCTCGGCGCACCCACCGCCCGGATCCCCGGCGCCACCGCCGAAGTGCGCTGGGCGGGTCCGGAGGCAACCCTGGTGCTGGAGGATCTGGGCCGCTCGGTGCAGCTGTCCCTGGTGGCCAACTCTTGGCTCGCACTGCACGACCAGGCCATCGAGCTGGAGGACCAGGAGCAGAGTTGACCGGGTGGGAAGACTTCGCCGCGGGGCTGGCCGCGGAACTTGCCGCACTGCGCGCCGGATCCATCGTCAAGCTGGTCGAGTCCGAGACGGGGCCGCGGCGGCGGTACGCCCAATTCCTCCAGCTCGACGACCTTCTCTCGGCCGAGTTGGTGGACGACGAATGGCTCGACCCCGCCTTGCGCGCAGGCACCACGGGCCGCGCGGTGATCGCCGATGGGGGCTGGCGGGAACGCGATGCGAGCCACGACAACTGGTGGACAGAGCTGCCCTGGCCGAGCCCCTCGGCCGGTTACCGGCGGCTGGCCGACATGGTTGTCACCGGTCTGCGCGACGGGTTCGGCATCGACGCCCCCACCGCCCTGGCCTACACCGCGTGGAACGAACGTGCGGAGAATCGCGAACTGGACCTGCCGCTGCTCGGCCTGCGGCAGGAGCCCTGACGTGGACCGCGCTCCAACCGGCGCTGTGCCAGGATGGACCGCGAACAGAGCACAGGCATCGTGGTGCGCGCACCGGCTCCGATGCGGTAGATGAGGGGATTCCCGCGACGTGACCAGACCAGGCGGCGAGGCGTCCGACGACATGCCCCGCGACGCCGCGGATGACGGCGATTCCGAGACTCCCGTGACACCGCCTGCCGACGAGGCGCCGACGGCCGACGCGGTCGCCGCCGATCCGGCAGACCGGTCGGCGGAGGACGCCGCGGCCGGGGAGGAGCCCGATGTCGGCTTCACCCTGTCCGAGGTGGCGCCGGTGGAGGATGTCGCCGAACGAGCCAAGGCACTCATGCACCAGGTCGCCCGCGAGCTCGGCGCGGCCGGTCCGCCGGGCTGGCAGCGAGTGGACGCGGTGTTCGCGCTGACGGTGGCCGCGGAGGTGGCGCTGGCCGCCTACTCCGACGACGGGGAGCGCGTCGTGCGGGTGAATCCCGATCCCGGGATCGTGGCGCTGGTCCGGGAGCATCGGCAGCTGGCGGCCGGGTTCGGCGACGGACCTTGGTGGCGTTTGCTTTTGACGTTGACCAGTGCGGGCCGGATCGAGGTCGACTACGACTACGGCGACGAACCGTTCCCGGACGATCAGTTGTTCCCGCCCGAGGTCTACCTCGCGGATCTGGCGGTATATCCCCGGGATTCGCTGCCTGTGTGGCTCGGCGCCTATGTCGGTCACGGCGATCGCCAATCGCGGCCGCCGCGGGTTGCCGCGGCGCAAGCGCGGGCGGATCAAGAGGCGGGTGTGCGTGCCGTGCCGTCGGAGGACGATCTGCCCTCGTTCCCGCTGATGGCGGCTCGGTGGGCGGTGCTGGCCGCGGCGTTCGTCGCGGTCGGATCACCCTGGGGCCCCCGCTTGCTGCCCTCCCTGAGCTGGTTCGAGGGCGCCAAGCGCAGCGGCTGCTCGCTGTACGCGCTGCCCGGCGGGCGGGCGGTGCTCTCCGGTGGCGTGTGGAACGCGCCGGAACTCGCGGCCGCCTACAACGAAGGCGCCCGGTTGCCCGATCTGTACGCGGGTGCGCCGGAGTGGGTGGCCGGTCAGGTGTTGAACCACCGCGCCGCCAGCGGTTTGCTGTCGTTCTGCTACTGGTGGGAGAACGGCCGTTGGTACCGCGGCGAGTCACCCGGTCCGGACCGATTCGTCGAAGCGGTGCCGGGCGTGTGGACCTCCGGCAACGTCGTGGACATCGTGACCGGGCTGCTCGGCGACGACTCGACCGCGCCGCCGCGCGCCGCCGTCGGCGCCCTGGTTTCCGCCGCCGAGGTGGGTGTCCTCACCTGGGACACTCTCGTGAGCGTCTTCGGTGACGACGACCGATTCGACGTCGACGGCGCCTTCTTCCAGCTCACCATGGCCGGGGTGACGACCACCGCGCCGGAGCCGATGGCGCGGGAGGAGGCGATCGCGCGGGTCGCGCGGTTCATCCGCGACAGTGGCGTGGACACCGCGAACTATCCACCGGAGGAATTGCGCGCCGATCGGATCAGCGTCGGCTGGATGGTCTACGTCCCGGTCGAACCGGGCGAGATCGCGATCGGCCGGGCGATCTTCTACCTCGCCGATGACGGTGTGCTGGAACGGTCTTCGTCCTCGGTGGCGCCGTCGGCCTACATCGCCGCGTTCGAACGGCGGTTCCGGGACCGGCACGGCCCGGTGGGCACGCTCACCTCGCACGACGAAAAGCGCTGAGCCGCAGGCGGTCGACGTCATGGACGCTCGAGCATCGGCTCGAACGGTCCATGGGGATGTGTCATCGATCACCCAGGCGGGCGCGCTCGTGTGCCAAGGGCTCGTGTCGGCGAAATCCGCGTTCTTCCAGGGTTCGAGTGTGAAACCGCTGGTCGGGCGGGGGTGGGCAGCGCCGGTGGGCCACCAGGACTCGGGTCTGTACATGCGGGGGCAACCCGAGTTCCCATAGAATCGTTGGTGCCTCGTAAGACAATATTTGGCGTGCCTTAAGAACCGGCTGCCATATTGACGTGTGGCGCACCGCCGGTCGCGGCGCGCCAGCGATGAGGAGGGTCGTCAGCGTATGAGTTGCCGGGCGCAGAAGCGTGATCCCGAGCGCGGGGGCGAACAGGTCACTGCGCCGTGGCGCGCGCATTGCCGGCGCCCACGTCAGGGGTGGATTCAGTTGTGCGGGTCGGAGTCTGTGTCTCCGGGATCGGACTTCGGCATCGTATCGCTCCGGGCCGTCGGCACTCATGTCCAGCGCTTCCCAGCAGTGACAACAGGGGGAAGGCGCTTGTGAGCGGGGAGCCGGAAGGAGCGTGCCATGTCTGACGAACCGAATCTATGGACCGGCCTGTCCCGTGAGGCCGGGAACGGCACCTTGGAGCTGCGGCCCGGAGCGCTCGAAGGCCTGATCAACGCGGCGAACGGGGTTCGCGTTCGCGTCGCTTCGGTCAAGCGGGAGCTGTCGAAGATCGATTCGCTGCCCCCGTTCGCCGACTTGCTGCTTTCGGCGCAGGCGCTCGCCAGTCGATTTTCGGACAAGGGACGAGAACTCGGTCTCATTCTCGACGACCACATCACCATCCTCGACGACCTGACCGACACTTTGTTCGCGGCAGCCAGGCACTACCAGGGCACCGAGGACACCAGCAGGGTCGATTTCACCACGCTGGAGCGCCGGGTCGGCGAGCACAGAGGAATTACCGAAAACCTGTCGGCTCGGCCGGATCCCGCCGGCTTGACCACCGCGGGGGACGGCAGCGGAAACACCTACGCGCATCCGGATTGGAACGAGGTCGGGAACCGGCGGCCGGAGGAGAATCACGGATTGCCGCCCAGCCTGGCCGAGCCGGGTGACGTGGAATTCGAGCCGCGCGGCGCGCGAGCGGACGACCCGGACAATTTCGATTATTCGCAGTACCAGACGATCATCGCGTCGATCACCGGCGGCAGTCCGTCCATGCCGATCAAGGTCGCGCAAGCCGCGTCGGACTGGCGATGGCTGGCCGGGGAACTCAAGGAAACGTTCGACATCCTCAGTAACCAGATGACGAGCAGCCGATCGAGTTGGACCAGCCCGAACAACAACGGCGGCGCCGACCGTGCGCGTCAGGCGATGACCGCGTACAGCACGGGCACCGACCAGCTGAATGCGAACATGAAGCTGATCGGCGACAGCCTCGAATATGTATCGGAATGGCTGTACACCACCGGAGTGCGGCTTCAGCAGGGCGATGACTACCCGCCGCAACGAAACTCGGGGGAGACCGACGCGGCCTATCAGCAGCGGAAAGAAGACGCGGCTGTCCGGAATTACGTCCGTGCGATGGAAGAGGTCTATGTCCCGGGCGTCGAGACAACCGACCAGTTCATCGCGAAACTGCCGGATCCGATTCCGCCGACGACCGGGCAGGTGCCCGGACCGGGCGGCCCGGGGCCCGGTACCGCCGGTGCACCCGGTCCTGGGCCCGGCATGAACTCCGCGCAGCTGCAAGCGATGCAGCGTGCGCAGGAGCAGTCCGAGCAGCAGCGCAAGGCACTCGAAGCCGCGCAGCGGCAGGCGCAATTGGACGCCGAGCGCCGAGCTGCCCAGCAGCAGCAACAACAGCAACAGCAGGCGGCGCAGCAGGCTGCTCAGCAACAGGCCCAGCAGGCGCAACAGGCAGCGCAGCAACTCGCGCAACAAGCGCAGCAGATCGGCCAGCAAGTGGCAAGTGCCGCACAACAGGCCGCGCAACAAGCCGCTCAGCAGGCCGCGCAGCTGGCCGGACTGCCCGGCATGCCGAATCTTTCGGACGCGACGAAGAAACTCGAGTCGGCGCTGGCGAAGGGCACCGGTGGCCCCGGTGGTTCGGCCGGAGGTCCCGGCGCACCGAAGTCGGCTGCGAGTCAGAACCTGGACAAGGCGTCGAAGTTGTTCCCCCGCGCGACGACGAACGCCGTGACCGCCGCCACCGACGCACGCGCGGGTCTCGCGGCGGGGCAGGGCATGATGGGGGCCCCGATGGGCGGAATGCCGATGGGCGGTCCCGGCGGCGGCGCTCAAGGCGGACAGCAGAAGGATCACAAGCGCGCCGACTACTTGGATTCCACCGAGCACTTGGAAGAGGCGCTGGGCGAGGCGCCACTGGTGGCGAAACCGGTGGTCGAGCAATGAGCGACACGTGGGAGTTCTCCGGTCTCGAATTCGCCGCGGCGTGGAACGCGGTGAAGGAGAGTCTGCCGGATCCGTTCGTCTACCTCAGCGGCACGACGTACTACGACGACGCGTGCCGAGAGAAGTACGAGGCGTGGCAGCGGATTCGGGCGCGCTGGGGCCATGAGCTGGAGGAGTTGATGGCCGTGCTCGCGGTTCCCGATATCCGGCTGGTGATCCGTGGGATCGACGGCCGGGATGCGCGGAATGCGAAGGGCTCGATCAGAATGCTCGCCAGCCGCAAGGGAAACCGCGCCTTCCTGGTGACCCAGAAGCCGGGTACCGAGGAGCGGACCGGGGGATTCACGGTCGTCGAACACGACGTGCTGACGCTCGGGCACAGCGTGGCCGCCGCATTGCCGACGGTCGATGCCGGTCAACGGTCCGCCTTCGATCTCATCGAGCACGCAACCAAGGGCGATGGCCTGGACTATTCCTATGGTCGCTCCCTGGTGAACGACGTCGAAGACCGCGCGGCGAGTCGCAGCGAGTCCTTCGATCGGGCGCCTGCCGCGACAGTCGGCACGATCGTGGTCGAGCAGGGGCATTCGCGATTCGGCCCCCGCGGTATCACCCGCTCGCATCTGGGCTGGCGCGATCTGGTCGACGACGGACGCTATGTGATCGTGCCGGGCAAGCCGCCGACGGTGGTCGCGGCGGATGTCCGGCGTCTGGCCGAATTGATCAATGCGCGGATTGTAGAAGTCGTCCAATCCATCAAAGACGAACGAATGTAATGGGGGGCGGAATGCGTGAGATCCAGTTGCCGATCGAAATTTTCGGAAGGGGAGGCCGATGACCGCATCACAGCCGGGGCAGGCGGGTGGATTTCCCACGGAATTCGTCGCCACGTCGGTGACCGGCTCGATTTCGGTGCGCACCACCGAGATGGGCCTGCCATTGGGTGTCAAGGTCGATTCCGATCAGTTGCGCCGTGATCCGGAAGTACTGGCCGGGGAAATTCTGCGGTTGTGCAAACAGGCGGCGAACCGGGCCGGCCTGGCGCGTCGGGCGCATTTACAGCAAATGGGATTCACCTCGGAGATGCTGGCCCTGACCGGATTGCCCACCGAACAGCAGGTGGCGCGGCAGGAGATCATCGACGAGCAGGAGTACGACACCGAACCGCAGAGCTGGTTGCGATCCGTCTGAGTGGCAAGAGAATTCGCGAGGTTGTCATGGTCGAAACAATGGACGAGCTCATCGCTCGGGTGCAGAATCAGCTCTACCGGCTCACCGATCTCAACGACGCCATGAATGGGATCCGGGTGTCCGAGACTTCGCCCGACGGTGCGGTGACCGCGGAAGTGGACGGTAACGCCGCGTTGGTGGGGCTGAGTTTTTCCGGTGCGGTTTCCAAACTTTCGCCGGAGGAGTTCGAAAAAACGGTGGTGGACACCGCGCGAGCGGCCGCGCACCGGGCTTTCTCGGAACGCGGTGCGCTTATCGCCGCATTCAATGAGGAGGCCACCGGGTAGTCACCGGATGTTAACCACGACGCGATCGCAAAATGCGGTCTCGGCTAGGTAAGGTTGAATACGAAACGTCGGGGGATGTTTCGGGATTGGACGATGATCATGAGCCACATTGAAGTAGTCCCGGATGCGCTGCGTGTGTACGGAAGCGAATCGGCGGCCATGGCTGCCGGTGTGGGGGCGATCGCCGCGGCCGACCAAGCCGCGACGGTCGCCGCGGTGGTCCCGGTGTTCGGCCTGATCGGCCAGGAGTTCCTTGTCTCGTACGCCTTCGCGCAGGCCAACCACCTGTCGTCGGTGGCGCAGCTCGCCGCCGTGCACGCGGGTACCGCGGTGACGGCACATCAGGCCGCCGCCACGTACGAGGGCACCGACACCGCGTCGGGCGCGGCCATCGGAGCTATCCGCACGCGGTCATGACGACGCCAGGAGCCACTCCGCCGCCCGGCGCCGATCCGCTGGATCCGACAGTTCTGGAATTGCTGCGGGGCAGCGCTCTTGCGCCCATGCTGGACATGCCGGTGAACGATGTCCTGCACAGCATGGGTTTACCGCACCTGCCCGAAATCCCGGCCTTCGTGCAGTTGCCGGACCTGCCACCGCTGCCGGCCATCGACCTCGGCGCGCTCATGCGCCCGCTGACCGAGCTGGCCTCCGCGTTCGGCACCGGGCAACTCGGCGCGCCCGCTCCTGCGCCCGCACCGGCCGGTGCTGCCGCCGCGCCGCCCGCGCCACCGGTCGACCCGACCCAGTTGCTGCAGAACGTGTCCACCGTGATGCAGACCGTGATGCAGGTCGGCTCGTCGCTGGTGCAGACCTTGATGACGGTCTGGCAGGGCATGGCGGCGATGGAGGCCGCGAAGAAGGCCGGTGAGGCGCAGACCGACGCGGACAAGCTGGCGGCACAGAGCACACAGGAGAAGTCGGTGCTCGTCAACGCGGCGGGCAGCGTCTTCACGGGCGCCGGCCTGATGTCGGCGGTCGTGGCGAAGTTCTCCACCACCATGGCGTTCGCGCCGCTGCTGGCGGCTTCGCCGGGCGGACAGGGATTCCTGGTCGCCTCCGCGATCGAGGCGATGACCGAGGCGCTGGCGATCACCGCCAAGACGAAGGCCGAAATGGTCGGGCACAGCGCGACCATGACGCAGGCCGGGCAGAAGGTTCCGATCACCAACGCGCCGACGGGTGTGAAGTCGGCCGAACAGCTGACCCAGCTGATGAGCATGATCACGCCGCTGATCAGCACGGCGGGCCAGGTGGTTCAGTCGCTGGGGCAGCTGGCGGCGGCGAATCCGTCGCTGCTCGCGCCGAAACCCATCGCGGGTCCTGGCGTGCACGAGGGCACGGGTGAGCCCGGGGAAGGCAAGGAAGGCAAGGAGGGCTCGGCCGCGGGCGGCTCCGGTGGAGTCGGCGGTGTCGGCAGCGGGATCGGTGCGATCGCCGCGGCCGCCGCCCCGCTGAACCCATGGCCGGGAACCCGCGTCGCCGGCGGCTCGCTCGGCGGCATCGGCGCCCCGGGAGCCGTCGGCACCGGCGTGGGAACGTCGTCCGCGGCGTCCACCACCGCGACGAGCACCGGCGCGACCGGAACCGGTGGCGGATACATGCCGATGGGCGCCGGGGCCATGGGCGCGGGCCTGGCCCGCGAGGGTGAATCGACCACCGAGGCGTTGCGCGGCCAGATGGTCACCAGCCAGCACGGCGACGAAGTGGTCGGCCGGATCGAAGGGGTCTCGCTGCCGGTGGTCGGCGCGGCCGACACGACATCGGAACCACCGCCGGATAAGGAACTCACGCTCTGACGCGGGTGCCGAGCAGTACACAGGAGGGTCTCATGAGTGACGCGAGGGGTGACGTGTACGACAGCGTGCAATTCGACGCGGTCACGGCGGGTAAGGCGTCGTCCGGGCTGGACGCGCTCGCCGACCGGTTGGCGGCGGATCTGCGCTCCGCCGAGGAAGCGTTGACCGTCGTCCCCGCGGGCGGCGACGAGGTCTCCGGCCGGGCCGCGCAGACCGCGAACGACGTGGCGTCGTCGTATCTGGCGAGCGCGCAGGCCAGCGTGCACGAGATGCGCAAGCTGGCGGCCACGTTGCGGCTGCACTCGAACCAGTTCGACGGCATGGAATCCGCCAACAGCGCGGATTTCGACACCACGGGCGGCCGGTCCGTCTGATCGGCTCCCGCGTCGTCGAGCAACCGAAAGGTCGTCCACAGCAATGATCGAACCACCGCAGCCAGGTTTCACCGGCGTGGTGTGGACCGCGCGACCGCCCGAGCGGCTCGCGCGCGACCTCACCACGGGGCCGGGCGCCGTGCCGATGGCCGAGGCCGTCACCGCATGGTCGCGCCTGGCCGCGTCGTTCGGCGCCGCTGTGGTCGAGTACGAGAAGGTGCTCGCGGACATGCGCGGCGCCTGGCAGTCGGGGCGCAGCGACGAAGTGATCCACCGCGTGACGACCCTGCGGGACTGGCTGGTCGACGCGGCCGCGGCGGCGGCGGCCAACGCCGCCCGATTCCAGGCCCAGGTCACCGCGTACGAGATCGCCCGGCTCGCGATGCCGAACACCGCGGACCTCGAAGCCATCCAGCAGGTTCAGCGCACGCTCGAGTCGATGAGCGGGATGCTCGGTGCGCCGATCCGGGCGGTCGCGGCGCAGACCGACGCCGAGCAGGACATGGCGAAGGCGGTGGCCTCGCGGGTCATGCAGAACTACGAAATGGCCACCGAACCGCTGGCCATGCCGTGGCAGCACCAGGAGCCGCCCGTGGTGGCGCCGGAGCAGGCGCTGACCGCCGAACGCACCTCGTCACCCGCTGAGGTCGCGAAATCGACCGCGGCGCCGTACGGTGCGGTGCCGATCGGGATGGTGCCCGTCCACGCGATGCCACGGGTGCCCACCGCGTACCGCGCACCGGTGTACGCCCAGTCGGGCGCGACGTCCGAAGTCGTGCCGCGCGCGACACCGGTACCGACGGTGGGCGCAGGCGGCCAGCCCGCCCCGCTCGCTCCCGGCGCCATGGGTTCGGCCGGGGCTGCGCAGGATGGGGCTCGATTCCCGCGCGCGGGCCTCCCGGGTGACGTGAGCGATCAGATCGGAGCCGACGGCGAAATCCAGGCGGCGCCCGCGGTACTCGGCGGCGCCGAGCCCGCGGCTCGCGCCGTGACGCCGACGGAAACCAGGCCGGAGACGGGAGGCGCGGCGTGACGTCACTGACGAACGACGCCTTGCTCGTCGTCGCCGAACGGCTCGGGGTGCAGACGCTGCCGTTGGCGCTTTCGGTTGGACCGCAACAAGATTCGATCGAGGAATACCGTGCCGCCCAGGAACGCGCGGCAGCCGGTCTGGCCGGCGACGGTGTGCTCGATGCGGAGGGCGAAGTCGAGCCGGAACTGGCCGGTGCGCTGTTCGTGCTGGCCCAGCCGGATTGCGAGCTGGTCGCCCGCGTCTACACCGAAGACGGTTCGCGCCGCTTCTGTCTGGCGCGTCGCGGAGAGCAGCACGCGCTCGCGGTGCGCTCGGGCGACAGTTTCGAGGTGAATTCGATTTGGGCCGACGGCTCGGAGGTGTCGCTGGCTCGTCCGCTGCTGGCGGCCCTCGGGCCGTGCGAGCCCGCCGAGATCACCGGATTCAGCGCACTCGCCGCCGAATTGGCCGACCGGCTGGACACGGCCGAAAGCTCCAGCGGCTACGCCGACGCGATGTACGCGGTCGGCGTCGGCGAACGCGACGCCGCCGTGCTCGGACTGGCGTTCGGCTCCTGCCGGGCCTACGCCGAAATCGTGGCCTACACCCACCGGGACGGGCTGACCAGCCGGGCGCCCGGCGCGGTGGTGGTGTACGACACCGGCCGTGGGCGCATCGTCGTCGCTCCCACGGTCTCGCCGGATCAGCAGATCTGGTCGACGGTCACGACGGGCACCGACCACCGGGTGACTCAGGCGGTCGCCACGTTGCTGGAAGGGCTGCCCGGGGGGAGGTGGCTGCCACCGTAGCTCTCGGGTCGCAAGTAACTCGGTTGCCTCACTGCTCGGTGAGATCGTCCGGATCTCACCACCACAAGTTCTGACGGAAGGATCAACGAAATGTCTTACACAACTCTCGGCGACGGCTCGGGGCAGACCTACGGTGTCGAAGAGGGCGGCATCGACAGCGTCGTCAGCCGCATGGAGGATTCGATCTCCACCCTCCGCACCTCGATCAACCAGATCGATGAGTCGGTGCAGGCCGTCGCGCGCGGCTGGCAGGGTGACGCCCACCGCGAATTCAACACCGCGGCCACCGATTGGCACGACGAGGTCACCGCGCTCAACGGCAAGCTCGACCGGCTCTCGCAGGCCGTGACTTCGGGCAAGAACACCATCGTCGGCTCCGACCAGGGCGGTCTGTGACCCCTGGACGGTGTTGCCGTCCAACCGGATCGCCATCCTCACGACCAGAAGGAAACACCAATGACGATCAAGTACAACTCGCCCGCCATCACCGAGATGGTCGGTGACCTCAACCAGTACGGCTCCACCATGAGGGGGCAGATCGACGAGCTCAACGGCGCCGCGGCCGCGTTCCGCGAGAACCTGCAGGGTGAGCAGGCGGTCACGAACTTCGATACCGCGCACAAGAACCTGACCACCGAGCTGGAGGACACCCTCCAGAAGCTGGACAACCTCGCCGCCAAGGTGGAGAACGCGCTGGGTCGCGCCATCGAGGCCGACGGCAAGGTCGGCGACGGTTTCGCCGCTTTCTGATCGCGCGGACGAACGACGGCCGACTGGAACGGTAAGGGTTCCAGCCGGCCGTTTCGTGTGTCCGCCGGTTATCGCGCCGCCAGCGACTCCCCGATGTAGTGCATCTCGTCCGGCGTGGTGACCATGAGCACCGTCGCGCTCCGTGCGGCCGTGCGCACCGTGATCCGGTTGGGCGCCTGCGGATCCTGGACCAGCGTGACGTCCGCGTCGACCGACCTGCCGGGATCGTCCGGCCGCCGCACGTGCACGATCGTCGCGCCGCCCGCGTGTGCGATCGGCGGGATGCCGTCGAAGACCAGCACCGTCGTGCTCGGATAGGGAGCGGCGGGCGGCGGCGGGGGAGCAGGGGGGTGGTAGCTCGCGCCCGCGGCGCGCGGTGCGATCGAAAGTACGTGTGGCGCGTTGAGATTCGCCACCATGGTGTGCCACGCCTCGGGCCGCGCGGTGTGCACGATGGCGTGTGCGCCGAGCGCGGTGGCGCGCAGGATCACCTGCTGGGCCAGGTCCAGGTTGCCGATCACCTCGAGGTGCCGGGTGCCGTCGCCGATCAACGGCACCGCGATGCCCTGGCCGCGCTCGTCGGCGCCGATCAGCTGGCCGCAACCAGCGGTCGGCACCGCGAACCCGGCGAGCGCGGCCAGGGTGCCGCGATAGGCGATGTCACTGCCCCAGCGGCCCGCGTAACCGATGGGCAAGGTGTCCAGGAGGATTCGCAGCTGATTGCCGACCAGCTCACGCAGGCCGGGCAGCGGCGGCTCCTCCGGCGGCGCGACGGTGTCGAAGCGGACGACGGCGTTGAGCACCACGGTGTCGGCGAAATCGGCGTGTCGATCATGGCGGCTCGCGCCCGGCCGCAAGCGCAACGTCACCGTGGTGGACAGGCTGGGCACCGCCCAGATGTCGGCCAGTCCGCGCGGGCCGATCATGTCGGCCGCGATCTGGTACTGGGTGAGGAAGCGGCCCGGGAACTCCAGCGATTTCGGCGATTCGGTGAGCTGGTCGACATCGAAGCCGTGGGTGAGCTGGCGCACCGCGGTGTTCATCTCGGTGGCGGTCAGCACCGAGGCGGCGATGTCGTGGGCGGCGAGCCGGTTGGCGACCCGGCGGGTGGCGATGATCGCGGTCCGCAGCGCGCCGCCGCTGCCGCCGCCGCGGTTGTCCACCGCCTCGGCGTTGGCCAGCGGATCCATCCGCAGCACCAGCCAGCAGGTGCGGTGCGCGATGGCGGGCAGCGGGCCGAGGATGCGGTCGTAGAGCTGGGCGGCGACGCCGGTGCCCGCGGTGCGCGCACCGGTGCTCACCACATCGATGCCCGCCAGGGTCAGATCGAATTGATCCAGGCAGCGCGCGATTTCGGGGAGCGGGAGCAGCTGGTCGGTGCTCAGCGAACCGCGATCGAGCAGCGTCAGCGTGTCGGGCGGCGGATCGATCCGGAGCATGGTCAGCAGCAGATCGCCGTCCCAGCG
This sequence comes from Nocardia abscessus NBRC 100374, assembly GCF_000308455.1. GTDB lineage: Bacteria > Actinomycetota > Actinomycetes > Mycobacteriales > Mycobacteriaceae > Nocardia > Nocardia abscessus. The sequence continues at coordinate 21,936 of NZ_BAFP01000030.1, forward strand.
CACGCCGTAACCGCCGCCCTCGGCGAGCGGCACGTCGAGGGCCGGAGCCTGCGCGAGGCGTTCGGCCGGGCGCAGGCCCTGGCGGCGGCGGGCGATCGCGCTGCCGACGCGTTCGGCGGGCGTGCGGCCACCGATCGGTGCGAGACCGGCGAGCCCGACCACCGCGCCCGCGGCACACGCGCCCCAGATCGAATCGCTGAGCGCGAGAACAATCCAGGCGACAGCGGCGGCGAGTAACGCGACGGGCACGATCACGCGCAGTGGAAAAATGCGAAACAACCAGAATTCCGGATCCCGCAATGTGTCATAGGCCGACCGGCGTTGAATTCCCGGCTCCGGCGCATCCGAAATTTCGCTGCCGGTTGGTTCGCCGTTCATCGTCTCGTCCACAGTTGTTTATCCCTGTCTCGCCTAGATGCGGCCACCATTGATCGGCTTCGGATTCCATCGGTTCAGGGCCGTCGGAGAATTACGGTACCGTGTCGAAAGAGATGGTGATCGATAGCTCGATGGAGACCACGTGCCTGCACAGCTGACCACCCGCGCCCAGGTGAACGGATATCGATTCCTGTTGCGCAGGCTCGATCACGCACTGGTTCGTCGCGACGTGCGCATGCTGCACGACCCGATGCGTTCCCAGATTCGCTCGCTGCTGGTCGGCGCGGTGCTCGGCGTGCTCGTGGTGGCCGGCGCGGCGATCCTGGCCTTCCTGCGTCCGCAGGGCGCGATCGGCGATGCCCTGATCGTGTCGGGAAAACAGAGCGGCGCACTGTACGTGGTGGTGCAGCGCGAGGACGGCGGCAAGACCCTGCATCCGGTGCTGAACCTGGCATCGGCGCGGTTGATCACCGGCGCGAATGCCGAGCCGCACGCGGTGAAGGACAGCAAGCTGAACGATCTGCCGCGCGGAGCGCTGCTCGGCATTCCCGGAGCGCCGGGCGCGTTGCCCGGTTCCGCGCAGGGCCACGACTCGGAGTGGTCACTGTGCGAGACGATTCCGCTGTCCGAGGGCGGTAGCGCCGCCGCTTCCTCGGGAGCGACGACGACGGTGGTCGCGGGCAAGCCCGCGCTCACCGACCGGATCCGAACCGCGGGTCAGGAAGAGGCGCTGCTGGTCCGCCGCGACAAGAAGACCTATCTGGTCTACGACGGCAAGCGCGCCGAGGTCGACCCGGCGAATTCGGTGATGAGCAGGGCATTGGAGCTCACCACGCAGCGGCCTCGTCCGGTCGGCACCGGATTGCTCGGTGCGACGACGCAGGTGCCCCCGCTGACTCCGCCGCAGATCCCGCAGGCGGGCGAGCGAGGGCCCGGCCCGCTGGCGGATATCCCGGTCGGCGGGGTCATCTCGGTGTCCGGCGTGGGACGGGACGGCAATTCCGCGCTGTATGTCGTGCTCGCCGACGGTGTGCAGCCGGTCTCGCCGTTCACCGCGCAGGTGATCAGGTACGCCGATTCGCACGGCATGCGGGAGATCGCGACCGTGCCGCCCGACGTGCTGGACCGGGTTCCCGTGGTGCAGCGTTTGCCGATCGACGACTTTCCGGTGCGCAACCCCAAGATCCTGCCTGCCGAGGACGCGCCCGTCACCTGCGTGGCCTGGGCGAAGTCACCGGGAGCCGCTCCGGCGCAGCGCGAGGACGACGCGGGCGACGGCCCCGGCGAACGCGCGACGGTGGGCCTGCTGGTCGGCACCCGCCTGCCGATTCCGGAATCCGCGAAACCCGTCGATCTGTCCACTTCCGACGGCGTCGGCGACCGGGTCGACGCGGTCTACATGTCACCGGGCTCGGGGGAGTATGTCCAGGTGACCGGCATGGAGCCGGGCAGCCCGCGCCGGGGCAGCCTGTTCTACGTCGCCGACACCGGTGTGCGCTACGGCATTCCGGACGCCGCCACCGCGAACGTGCTCGGCCTCGGGAACGCCCCGCGCCTGGCGCCTTGGGCGATCATCGGCCAGATGGTCCCCGGGCCCACGCTGTCCGCGCGTGAAGCGCTGGTCAGTCACGATTCGCTGCCCACGCAATAACGTTCGGCGGACCCGGAGACCGGGTCCGCCGGACACACCGGCCCGGACTCAGTCCGTCCAACCGACGTTCAACGAGGTGAGCAGGCCGGAGAGGGCCAGCTTCATATCCGACGCCTCGATGCGCCGCAGCACCGCTTCATCGATGTCGGTCAGGTCCAGCGATTCGTCGTTGGCCAACCGGAATTCGCGCTCTTCCTCGGCCGCCTCGATCACGTTGCGGACGAAGCGCCCGTTGCCCGCGAGGTCGACGCCGCGGCGCGGCTGCCCGCTCTGGTCGGTGCTCTGCATCGCGTACAGGCGTTCGCAGGCCTGTACCAGCTGCTCGAGCGCGCCGTCGGACAGGTCCGAGTCGCGCTTGCGCGCGATGACCTGGCCGATCCGGCCCAGTTCCTCGGGGGTGTAGGAGGGGAACTGGAGCCGCTTGGAAAAACGCGAGGCCAGGCCGTCGTTGGCGGTGAGCAGCCGGTCGATCTCGCCGTCGTAGCCCGCGATGATCACGACGAGGCGATCACGGTCGTTCTCCATGCGCGCCAGCAGCGTGTCCACCGCCTCGCGGCCGAACGCGTCGCCGCCCTGCAGGCCGGTCTGGATCAGCGTGTACGCCTCGTCGATGAACAGCACGCCGTCCATGGCGGTGTCGATCAGCTTCTCGGTCTTGATCGCGGTGCCGCCGAGATTCTGGCTGACGAAGTCGACACGCTTGGCCTCGACCACCTTGTCGGTCTTCAACAGGCCGACGCCGCAGTAGATCTTGGCGACCACCCGGGCGATGGTCGTCTTACCGGTGCCGGGCGGACCGGTGAAGGCCAGGTGCTGGCCGCGCGGCTGGCTGGCCAACCCCTTCTCGGCCCGGATCTTCGCCAGCTGCGCGGACGACTGGAGCTTGGCCACCTGGGTTTTCACCGAGGCCAAGCCGATCTGCGAGTCCAGTTCGGCGCGGGCTTCGACGAGGATCTTCTTCGCCCGGTCCTGGCTCTCGGCCTGCTCCATCTGCTCCATCGACGGCGAGGACGACGGATCCCACTTGTCGGTCCGCGCGTCGATCACCTCGCGGCTGGTGACGGTGATCCGGTAGGTGCGGTCGCGCATCGCGGCCGCGTTCGCCTCGAAATCCGGCGCCTGCGAGTACACCTTCTCGAACAGCGCCTGGGCTTCCTCCTCGTTGCCCGATTCGCGCAGGCACAGACCGCGGCAGAACATCGCGGTGGAACGGGCGGCCGGGATCGGGCCCGCCTCGGCCTGCTGCATCCGCCGGATCGCTTCGCCGAACAGGCCGAGCTGGGCACAGGCGGTGCCCACCATGACGTGCGCGCCCGCCGCCAGATACGGGTCCTCCCAGTCCGCCGAACCGGCGAGCACCGTCATCACATCGGGCCAGCGCTGGGTGTTGTAGTGCAGGACGCCACGCACATACGCGCAGATGCGGTTGTCGATCTCGCCTTCAGTGTTGCTGAGCTGACTTTTGCGAAACGTGTCGAGATCGTCGAGCACCCGCTCGGCCTCGTCGTACTCCTTGTCGGCGATCAGATGCGCCGCCCAGGCGAGCGTGATCTCGGTGTGGTTGGCCAGCGGATAGTCGATGTACAGGCCGGGCATGAAGCGGCCCGCGAGCTCACGCGGACGCAGACCGAGCCTGCGTTGCTCGCGATAGAGCGTGCTCGTACTGGTCTTGTGCAGATTGAACAGAACGTCCTTGGTCAGCTCTCCGGCGGCGGCACGGCCGAGCCAGGCGTCGCACATCGTGGGATCCCACTCCGTGGCGCGTTGAAAAGCCAGTTTTGCATAGTCGAGATCACGTGCGGATTCTTGCCCCTCGATGGACAATCCGAGCGACAGGATTCCGGCATCGAATGCGCGTTGTGCTTGGCGGTTGCCGGTCATTGCTGTCGAACCCCGAAATCTTCGTTTCTCGTAGTAGAGACGTTCATCTGGATACCAGACTACCGATCGCGCGTGGCCCGGTGCGTCCGTTACATTAGGTTCAGCTGCCGGGAGGTCGCAACGCAAGAGTCGTCTATGTGTGAGAGTGCTTGACGAGTGGTGAAGTCGTTCACTCAGGACGTGTTCCGTCGAATGCGGTTGTCGGGACGTGAATCGGTGTTCCGGATGAGGGCGGGGGATGGTTTCCGTTGATCGAGTCGGCGAGCGGTACACGAGCCACCGAGCCGGTATTGAGTCGTGTTTCGGTCATCGGTGGCAACACCCAGGTCGATGTCGGGTTGCCGGCCACCGTGCCGATCGCCACCTTCATCGGCGACCTGGTGGCGCTGATCGAATCGCGCAACCCGGAGCGGCCGGAGGCCGAGGACGAGGCGGCGCCGCTGGAGGCGCAGCACTGGACCCTCGCCCGACTGGGCAGGGAGGCGATCGCGCCGAGCCGCACGCTCACCGAGGCCGAGGTCTACGACGGTGAGCTGCTGGTGCTGCGGTCGGTCGCCGCGAAGGAAGCGCCGGCGCTTTTCGATGACGTCATCGACGCCGTATCGCGGCTCACCGCAGAGGAATTCCAGAGCTGGTCCGGTACGGCCGCCCGCTGGATGGGCTTGGTCGTCTCGGCCCTGACCGTGCTCACCGCGCTGGCCGTGCTGGTCGTCTCGCGTGGGAACGGCGATCCGCTCGCGCCCGCGCTCGCCCTGCTCGGCAGTGGCGTCGCGGCATTCGTCGCGGCGGGCATCGCGGCGCGCAAGTACACCGACCCGGTCACCGCGACCTGGTTGTCGCTGGACGGACTGCTGCTGCTGTTCGGCGGCGCCGCGTTGCTCGTGCCGGGCACGCTCGGCAGTCCCCATCTGCTGCTCGGCAGTTCGGTGCTGCTGGTCGCGGCGCTGCTGGGCTATCGGATAACCGGTACCGGTGCCACGCTGTTCTCCTGCGCCGCAGCGCTCGCGGTGATCGCGGATGTCGCCGCGGCGATCTACCTGATCTGGCATCCGGGCCTGCCGAAGCTGTCGGCCGGCCTGCTGGTGGCCGGGATCGCGATCATCTCGGCGGTGCCGCGGCTGGCGGCGGTGCTCGCGCGGCTGCCGATTCCGCCG
>NZ_BAFP01000029.1 GCF_000308455.1 Nocardia abscessus NBRC 100374
CGCGGTCCGGTGATGCCGATGAGTCCGGACTCCCGGGATCGGTCGCCGATGTCGCGGAGCCGGGTACATCACCGCGCAACGCGGATGAGTCGCGGACCGGCGATGCCGATGGTTCCGATGACCCGCGGGACCGGATGTCCCCCGAGACCCGGGCGGAATACGACCGGTTCGCGGCGGAACTCGAGCAGGCGCAGGCCCGTCGGGACGAATTGCGCCGACAGCGCGACGACCTCGCCGGGCGGCTCCCGATCGACGACGCCGACGACTGGGCGGCACTGCGCCCCGGGCCGGACGGCTTGGACCGGACACTGGAGGACCTGCGTGGCCGGACCATGCCGGTCACCGAGATGCCGGAACGGCTCGCCCGGATCGACGCGCTGGAACAGGCCGCGCGGGACTTCGCCGACGCCGACGCCGAAGTCGCCCGGCTCGAGACGGAACTGGCGAATCTGGAGCTGTCCACCACCCCGCTGGGCGAATACGACCGGCTCGTGCAGCAGCGTCAGAAGCTGACCCGCGAACGCGAGTTCTGGCGGGTCAAGCGCGACGACCGGGCCGCGCGCTGCGACTTCTGGGGTGACAACGTCACCCTGGACGAGTCGGCCCTGCGCGGGGATCAGTTGGAGGCCACCGTCCTGCAGCTGTACGAAGCCGCGAACGTCCGGACGATCGACGATATCGGCGGCCTCGACGACGCGCCGCACACCGACCGGGTCGCGCCCGAGCCGCTGGAGCTCGAGCATCGCAGGCTGGTGATCGAGAAGCTCGCGGCGGCCGCCGAGCAGGTCAACCGGCTCGATGACCAGATCGACCAGGTGGACCGGCGGATCGATCAATTGCGCAGGGCCGGCGTGGGTGTGGAACGATCCCGCCCGCAGGACGTGATCGACGCGCTGGAAGAGCTGGCCCAGCAGCGAGCCGACGCGCTGCGCGAGGTCAAGCCGCTGCGCCACGAGCGCGACGACCTCGCCGCCCGCCTCGGCCTGCTGGATCCGGACGGCCGGGTCGATCAGGCCGCCTGTGAGCCGGACCGGCTGGACCGGACGGTCGCCGACCTGCGTGCTGCGGTCCGCGACGGGCTCGCCGACGGAACACTCTCCGACGACGAGGCCGCCGCTCGCCGCCGCGACATCGACGCACTCGACGCCGTCGCGCGGCAGGTGAACAACGCGCACAACGCGATCGGCCGCATCCAGGACGACATGGCCAGGGTGGCCGGCGCGTACCGCGACCTCGTCGAGCGCGGCGGAGGCCGGATGGTGACCGACCGTGTCGGCATCGTCGACGGCGAGCGACCGCGCGTCATCGTGTTCGGTCCCCGCCCCGACCCGGACGCCCCGCGCGCCGACCACGACGCCGCGCTGGCCGACGCCTTGCGCCGCAGCTCCGATGTGGCGCAGGCGATCGTGCGGCCGGAGACCACCGTCGAATACCGGCGGGTGCTCGCCGACCGCGCGGACAACGTGCGGGTCGAGGAGATGGATCCGCCCGAGATCGAACGGTTGAGCACCGGATGGATCGGCGGCCGCCGACTGGACATCACCTCCTGGCGCGACGCCGACGGCGTCTGGCACCACGTCGACCCGACCCGTCCGGACTGGGAGTTCGGGCGCGACCGCAGCGAGCTGCCCAAGAAGTTCACGCCGAAGGATCCGCCGGACGGCGTCAGCGGGTGGGCGATGGAGGACGTCGTCAACGACATCACCCTGCCGACCGACGACGTACCGCCGGGCAAAGTTCCGGAGAGCACCCTGCCGGTGCACATGCCACAGGCGCCTTCGCAATACGACACCTCGGGTGTGGACCCCAACGATCTGTTCAGCCAGCACTGGGGCGCGGATTCCTACAACGTGGTCCGCCTGCTGCTGATGGCGGCGCAGGTACCCAAGCATCCTGCGGTGAAGGCGTGGATCCAGCGTCATCCGGAGATCGGCGAGTGGGTGCAGGCGCGGCCGTGGCTGCAGCACCTGCCGCCGTTCGGCACGGTCTTCCGCAACTATGCGTGGTTCGCCCCGCCGCAGCGCAACATTCAGCCGATGCATCGGCCGTGGAACGCCGCAGATCATGTGCCGCCGGGTGACCGGGTCGACATCCCGGAGGGCCTGCAGCGCGAATGGGACCGCGACATCGCGGCCTGGCAGCGGGTCCAGGACTGGGCGGACGCGGAATACCGGCGTTTCCTCGCCGACGACACCGATCTCGACGGGATCGCCGACGGCATCGAACGTCATCGGCGCGCCGAGCAGGAGACGCGCGCACGCGAGGTGGTGGACATCGTCGCGCGGCAGCTGGTCCAGCGGCAGCCGGGCATCGATCCGCTGGGCGACGTCGACGCCCAGCTGAGGCGCATCCACGACGAAATCGACCGGGTCGCGGGCGAACTCGCGGACCGGTTCGCCGCCGACGATCCCGACGCCGTCCGCGACACCGTCGAAGACATTCGCGAACTGCTGGCGGGCGGAGGCGATCCCGACCGGATCACGGCCGCGCTGGCCGAGCACATGCGCGTCGACGCGTCGACGTTCACGCGCGAGGAGCTTGCGCAGATCAAGAACCACCTGATGGCCGACGAGCATCGGGTGCGCGACCACGCCGACCCGCACGGCCGGTACGTGCGCACCCGGATGGATCGCCTCGCCGATGTCGCCGAGGCGTGGAACCGCCTGATCGACGGCGCACCGCTGCCGCAGGACTTCGTACTGCTCGGCGACATGCTCGCCGAGGCCCGATTCCTCGCCGCCAACCCCGGCGCGAGCTGGCAGCAGGCCAACGCCCACGCGATCGCGCTCGGCTTCCACTGGGACGCCGACCGTCCGCCGCTGACCGGATGGCGCGCAGGCATCCCGTACGCTCCGGCTCCCCTCCCGCCGAATCCGGGCTACCTGCCGCCCGCGCCGGGCGCACTGGGCGCGACACCGCCAGGGCCCCAGGGGCCGACCGGTGATTCTGCCGGTGGCGCCGACCGCCGCCTGCCCACCGGGCAACAGCCGCGTTCGCAGGACGAGGCCGAGGCGCCTGCGCAGAAGCCTTCGGGGGATCCGTCGGCCG
>NZ_BAFP01000028.1 GCF_000308455.1 Nocardia abscessus NBRC 100374
CTACGGGCCATGCTTCCCACTGCCAGACAGGTCACATTTCCCGTCGTCTCCGAGGATGCCGACGTCCGCGCAGGGCACAAGTGCGCGGCAGCGACGCCGGAGGCCGAACGGTCACATTTTCGGGTCGTGTCCGAGACCCGAGATCCGCGCGATTGACAAGCGGCGAATTGCCCGGCGCGAGCCGGAGTCGGACGATCACGTTTCTCGGTCGTCTCCGAGACCGCCGAGGGTGGCGTACATAAAACCGCACATCATGCGGTGCGATCGGACAGGCACCCGGCCCACCCGTGCGGATCGGTCCAAGCCTGCAACGCGCGAGTGGTCTCGAAGCGGCGTGGCTCGCGGCTGACCGGATCGGTGAACTCGAGCGAAGCGGCCAGCAACTGCAGTGGCCTGGTGAAGTCGTCGACGGGCTTGTCGGTGAGCACCGGATAGAAGTCGTCGCCGAGGATGGGGATGCCGAGGCTGTTCATATGCAGGCGTAACTGGTGGGTCCGGCCGGTGTGCGGGCGCAGCCGGTAGCGGCCGAGCCCGTCCCGGTGCTCGAGCAGTTCGACCACGGTTTCCGCGTTGGGTTCGCCCGGCACCTCCTGGGCCGCGAGCACCTGCTTCTCCTTGATGATCCGGCTGCGCACCACTCGGGGCAGGGTGAGATCGGGGTCGAACCGGGCGATCGCCTCGTACTCTTTGCGCACGGTGCGCTTGTGGAACATGGTCTGGTAGGCGCCGCGGCGGGCCGGGTTGATCACGAACAGCACCAGGCCCGCCGTGCCGCGGTCGAGCCGATGCGCCGGGATCAGGTCGGGCAGGTCCAGCTCCCGGCGCAGCCGCACGAGGGCGGTCTGCAGGATGTGCTGACCGCGCGGGATGGTGGCCAGGAAGTGCGGTTTGTCCGCTACCAGCAGGTCGTCGTCGCGATGCACGACGGGGATGTCGAACGGGACCATCGTCTCCTCGGGGAGATCGCGGTGGAACCAGACCGCGCCACCCGGGACGTACGGTGCGTCGGGAGCGATCGGCCCGTCGAGGTCGACGATGCCGCCCGCGTGCAGCAGTTCATCGATCCGCGCGGCGGGCACCCGGGGCAGGCGCTCCACCAGATGGTCCCGAATGGTCGCCCAGTCGCCCTGCTCCGGTAGTCGTAGCCGGGCCGGGTCCAAGCCGTGCCGCTTCGGCAACGGCGGTTGTTGGCGCCTTCTCATCGGTATCGACCCTAGCCGGAGGCCTACCGCATGCCGCGACGGCCGGGACCTCAGTGGGCCCGCACCGCGATGCCCGGGTAGTCGAGCACCAAGCCCGACTTGTCGTACTCCAAGACGCAGGCGAAATCGAACTCCGGGGCCGCGTAGTCGAATCTCGGTCCGTGCTCACCGTCGACGATGCGGTCATAGCGCTGCTCCAGCCGCGCCACCGCGGCGCCGGAGGCGTACACATAGGCGGCGGGTGCGTCCATGCCCTCCCCGACCTCCGGCGCCGACCTGTGCACGGGTAGCGCGTTGGTCAGCGCCGAAGATTCCAGGTCCACGTCGAGGCAGCCGTCTAGCAGTGGCGCGGGCATGCCGTCCAGTAGCCAGGACCCCGTACCGTCCGCGTCCAATACCAGCGTGTTCCAGCCGCCCGGCTTGCGTATGGCCACCTGGGCCCGGCGCGTGCGCCATTCGGTGTCGAGCGCGATCCGGTAGTCCACCGTCCAGGCCGCGCCGTCCTCGACGGCCGTCGTGCAGCCGTCGATCAGCACACCCTGCTCGGTGACCCGGAAATAGGCCACCTCGAACCCCTCGCGTGCGGTCCGATGCCGCCAGGCGGCGGTGGACGGCGGCGGTGCGAAGGTCATCGGATTCAGAATCCGCGCAGCCGATCCGGCGTCACCCGCACGACCACCGAGTATTCGGCGTAGAACTGCTCGTCGGTCATCTCGATCGAGCGCAGGCCCTCGGCGTACTTCGTGGTGAAGGAGGCGATTTCGGCCGCGCTCGGCCGCTGCTCGACGACGCGCGCTGTGCCGGTGAGCACGACGACGTCGCCGCCGGTCTCCGTGCTGTTGAGGTTCAGCGCGACACGGGGATTGCGCTGGATATTGCGTACCTTCGGCTGGCCGGGCTTGCTGAAGATCAGGAATTCACCGTCGCGCCACTGGAACCAGACGGGGTTCGGCTGCGGTGTGCCGGTGGGGCCGACGGTGGTCAGCCAGAGGACGGACTCGCGGTTCAATCGTTCGGCGACTTTCGCGCCGAATTCGGTACCGGTGTCGACGACGGGGGCGGCGGATCGATCGGATGCCGTGGAGGTCATGGCAGGGACAACGCCGCGGCACCCCGGACGATTCCGCTCGCCGCTCGGCAGCCGATCCGGTACGCGGGAAGCGGCCTTCGCTCGTCCGGGCAGTCGCAGGCACGACCGCGCGAGGTGTTCCATTACGGGGTGGCCCGCTCGTCCAGCACCATCAAGCGAGCCTCGACCAGTGTCCTGCGCGCGCGGCGGCGGACCCGGCACAGTTCGACGCTGCAATCCAGGTGAACCTGCATGGCCCGGTGCGCTTGGCCCGCGGTCAGTTCGCCGGGGTCGCGCGCGCAATTCGACAGAACCGAAAACATCTCCGTGCCATACATATTCGATACTCCCGCGCCTCGATAGTTCCGCTTTCGCTCGAAGTTAGCGATGCGCGCGGGCTATCGCACCAGGATGCGCTGCCGTTCACGGAGGATTCCCCGGCCCGTCGGCCGTTCGAAAACCTCGGGTCCGGAACGGTTTTCGCACATTGCCGAAATAAGTCGTGGAGGACAACTCCGGGGTGGGCGGGGTCCACCCCTATCGCATCTTAGTAAGTTAGCCTAACCTTCCTTGGTGATGACGATGGGCGGATGTCGGCGCGTTGCGCCGGGAAGGTCGGGAGGCGAGGACAGATGACGGTGGAGGTCGCGCCGCCGGGGGCGGAGACGGGAAACCGGCCGCCGAAGGCGGTCGAGAAAGAACGCAAGCGGCAGGAGGCGCAGGCACGCAAGGACATCCTCGCGCCCGTACGCGGTCCGCTGAATGTCGCGAGCGTCGTGATGGCGGTCGCGTCGGTGTGCACGGTCGTGCCGTTCGTGCTGATCGTGGAGGCTTGCCGCGAACTGCTGGACGAGCAGGTGGACACCGATCGGGTGTGGCGTCTGCTGACGATCGCGGTGCTGGTCCTCGTGGTCCGCGCCCTGATCCAGGCCGGTGCGCTGACCTGGACGCATCTACTCGACGGGAAGTATCAGCTCGACGTGCGCCGCGCGCTGGCGGCCAAGCTGACCCGGGTGCCGCTCGGCTGGTTCGGCGACCGGAACTCGACCGAGGTGAAGAAGTACCTGCAAGACGACGTCGAGGCGCTGCACTATCTCGTCGCGCACGCCAGGCTGGAGTTCGTGGGCGCACTCGTCGTCCCGATCGTGACCCTCGGCTACCTGTTCGGTGTCGATTGGCGGCTCACCCTGGTACTGCTGATCCCGCTGGTGATCTACGCCGTCGCGCTCAGCAGGATGATGGCTCAGGAAAGCCGTGACCGGCTCGCCATCTACACCCGGTGGGAGAACCGCGTTCAGGAGAGCACCGTCGAATTCGTCGACGGCATCCAGGTGGTGCGTGCCTTCGGACAGGCGGGCAAGGCGCATACCGAATACCAAGAGGCGGTGGACGCCCAGGCCCGTGCCTTCGACCGGTGGAAGACGCCCATGATCCGGCTGCAGGCGGTCTCCGACATCGTCATCACGCCGGTCTTCATGATGCTGGTGATCGTGCTGTCCGGGCTCGCCGCGGTCGGACTCGACTGGGTCGCGCCGCTGGATGTGCTGCCGTTCCTGCTCGTCGGACTCGGTCTCGGCGGTTCGCTGCTCGGTCTCGGCTACGGCGGACAGGCGTTGCGGGCGGCGGGCGCCGCCGCGGTGCGCCTGCACGAATTGCAGCAGACTCCCGAACTGGCGGCCGGGACGGCGGCGGAATCGGGAGTTCCGGATCGGGCGGGGGTGGTCCGCTTCGAGTCGGTCACCTTCGGCTATCGCGACGATCGCCAGGTGCTGCGCGGCATCGATCTCGAACTCGCTCCCGGCACTCTCACCGCGCTGGTCGGTCCGAGCGGCTCCGGCAAATCCACGCTGGCCAAGCTGCTGCCCCGGTTCTACGACGTGACCGGCGGGCGGATCACCATCGGCGGCCGCGATATTCGCGACTACTCCACCGAAGAGCTCTATCGGACAGTCGGGTTCGTCTTCCAGGACGTCCGCCTGATCCGCGGCTCGATCCGCGACAACCTCCGGATGGCCGGGCAGGACGCCACCGACGAGGCACTCGAGCGCGCCGCGCGCGCCGCGCAGATCCACGACCGGATCGTGTCGCTGCCGCGTGGATACGACTCCGAGATCGGCGTCGACGCGACGCTTTCCGGCGGCGAGGCGCAGCGGCTCTCGATCGCCCGCGCGCTGCTGGCCGACAGCCCCGTACTCGTGCTGGACGAGGCCACCGCCTTCGCCGATCCCGAGTCCGAGGCCGCGGTGCAGGACGCGCTGGCGGCGCTGGTCGCCGGACGTACCGTCCTGGTGATCGCGCACCGCTTGCATACCATCACCGGCGTCGACCGGATCCTGGTGCTGGAGAACGGAATATTGGTCGAACAGGGCGACCACCAGAGTTTGCGCGACGCAGGCGGCACCTATCAGCGTCTCTGGGAGATCAACGAGGCGGCGCTGGACGCGGTCGCGCTCGTGGAAAGCGAGGAGACTCGATGATTCGCAAGCTTCTCGGACTCGTTCCGGCCGAATACGCCGGGCTCACCCCCACGTTGCTGGCGGTGATAATCGCCCAGGCGCTGAGCCAGTCCGTCGCCTACCTGCTGCTCGTGCCGGTGCTCGAGTCGCTGTTCGACGGCGATCTCGGCCGGGCGTGGACGTGGGCGCTGCTGATGACGATCGCCGTCGCGGCGATGGCCATCTTCGGATACTTCCAGACCTCGGTCGGTCTGCGCATCGCGGTGGGGATGCAGCGCGGTCTGCAGACCAGGATCGGCGATCATCTCAACGCTCTGCCGCTGGGCTGGTTCGAAACCCACAGCGCGGGCCCGCTGTCGCGCATGGCCGTGGAGAACGTGCGGGAGATCCAAGGCGCCGTGGCGTATCTGGTGGCCCGGGTGCTCAATGGGATCGTCGTTCCACTCGGTGTCGCCGTGGGCATGCTGTTCATCGATTGGCGGATCTCGTCGGCGATGCTGCTGGCGGCCCCGGTGTTGTTCCTGGTGAACGGATTGGCCTCGCGCGCGTACCGCAGCTCCGACGAACAGGCCCACGCCGCCGCGGCCGAGGCCGACGCCCGGGTGCTCGAATTCGCGCAGGCACAGCCGGTTCTGCGGGCCTTCGGCGCCGTCGGCGCGGGCAACCGGGCGTTGGAGGCGGCGCTGCGCAGGCAACGGTCGGCGACCGCGCGTCAGGTGTTCACCGCGGTTCCCGGGTTGATCGTGTTCGCGCTGTCGGTCCAGGCGGTCTTCTTGGTGCTGGCCTATGTCGTGGTCGGCAGGGCCACCGGAGGGTCGATCTCGGCGGCCGCGGCGATCGCGTTGATCGCGGTCAGCTCGCGGTTCATCGAACCGCTGAATCAGGCGGCCCAGCTGGGCAACGGGTTGCGCGCCGCGGCCGCCGCCGTCGGGCGGGTCGGCGATCTGCTTGCCGAACCCGTTCTTCCCGAGGCGGAAGCACCGGTGACGCCGGGCGCGCCCGCGGTGGTCTTCGACAATGTGAGCTTCGGCTACCGTCCGGGCGAGCCGGTGCTCAGCGAGGTGACCTTCAGTGTGCCGGCCGGTACCACGACCGCGATCGTGGGACCCAGCGGCGCGGGGAAGACCACCCTGCTGCGACTGGCCGCCCGGTTCTACGACGTGGACTCCGGTCGCGTCGTGGTGGGCGAACACGACGTGCGTGAACAACCATCGGCGACGCTGTTGAACCAGCTCTCCCTGGTTTTCCAGAACGTCTACCTGTTCGATCGCTCGGTGGCCGACAACATCAGGATCGGCAAGCCGGAGGCGACCGATGCCGAGGTGTGGCGTGCCGCGCAGGCCGCCAGCGTGGACGAGATCGTCGAGCGCTTGCCCGAAGGGTTGGCCACACCGGTCGGCGAGGGCGGCGCGGCGCTGTCCGGTGGTGAGCGGCAGCGGGTTTCGATCGCCCGGGCACTGCTCAAGGACGCCCCGATCGTGCTGCTCGACGAGGCGACCAGCGCGCTCGACCCGCACAGCGAAGCGGTGGTGGTGCGCGGTGTGCACGAAGTGACCAGGGGCAAGACGGTGATCGTCGTCGCGCATCGACTGGCCACCATCGCGCACGCCGATCAGATCCTGTTCGTCGACGGCGGCCGGATCGTCGAACGCGGCACGCACGACGAACTGCTGGAACTCGGGGGTCGCTATGCCGACTTCTGGAACGAACGCTCCCGCGCCGCGGGCTGGCGTCTGGAACCCGCCGCGGTCTGACGGTCCGGAGAGACAGGTCGCCGCCCGCTACCTCGGGTAGCGGGCGGCGTTGTCGTTCGGGGCCGGGGAGTGGCTACTTCCAGTACGCCTGGGACTTGACCGCGGTTTTGGGCAGCCCGTGCGTGGTCTTGAGGGTCTTGACGATCGAGCGAGTGGTGGCGCCGTCGCAGGCGACCCAGCCGAATGCGTCGGTGGGGCAGGTGATCTGCTGTGCCTGCTCACGCATCAGCCGGCCGTCGTCCACGCGCTGGAGCCAGGTCACCTGATGGTGGGGCTTGTTGCGCACCGGAAGGGTCTGGTCCGACTCGTACTGCCATTCCAGCCAGACCCGAGCCGGAGTGTCGCCGATGGCGTCGAGCAGCGAGTTGATCGCGGGCAGCGAGGCGGTGTCACCGAAGACGATGTACTCGCTCGGCGCGGGTTCCGGCAGTGCGAATTTGGAGCCGAGCACGCTCGCGTCGAGTGGATCACCGACGCCCGCGTTGCGCGCCCAGTCCGCGGCGGGACCGTGGTGCAGGGCGAACTCGATCCAGAACCGGTCGCCCGCGGGATCGGGATCGACGAGGGTGAACGCCCGATGATGCAGTTTGTCGCTGTCCGCCTCGGGAATCCACACGCGGATCCACTGCGTGGGATGGACGGGATGATCGGCCAGCAGCCCACCGGCATCGAAACCGAGCCGCACGAAATGGTCGGTAACCTCTTCGGTCGATGTCACAGTGAGCCGGTAGTCCTTGCCGCCCCACGCCTTGACCACGACGCCACTGAATCCTCTGCTCATGCAACTGAGGTTAGCCTAAGAATACTTGGCGGTCACGCGGTAGGCGGCATCGGTCCGAAACGCCGAAGTGCCCCGCCTGAAGCGAGGCACTCCGGGTGTGGCGGTCGATGTTCAGCAGCCGGTTCCGACGAAATTGCCGATGGTGCACACCGATTCCCGGGTCAGCTTCCAGGTGCCGTCGACCTGCCGCCAGGACATGTCGAAGTACCACGGTTCGTAGCCCTCGGTCGAGGTCAGCAGCTTGGCGTAGGCCACGTCGCCGTCGACGCTCACCGGGCCGACGACATCCCAGCGCCAGCTCGCGGGTGCGACCGAGATCAGCGCCGCGGCGCGATCGAAGGCGGGCAGGCCCGCCTCGCCGGTCTCCAGTTCGGCGGCCCTGGCCGAGCGCGAAGCGCCCGGGTTGAACAGGACGGCCATCTTGGCGCGCAGTTCGCCGGTGCCGGGCGCCTTGGTGCGCAGCGGGGTGACGAGCGGGGCGGCCTCAGCGACCGTGCTCATGGCGACCGTGCCGAGGGCGCCGGTGAGGACCGAGGCGGCAACCGCGATAGCGCCGATGGTCTTTCGGCTGATTCCGATCATCTGTTCATTCCAATCATTCCGGTGTGCGCTCACCCATGGTCGAGTGAAGCGCGCGCCTTCACTGTAAGGTAAGCCTATGCAAACATAGACGCGCAGGTTCGGTCGATGTGGGCGTGCCCACGGGTGCGGCGCGAGTCGAGAGTGGGAGAAACAGTGGGAACGCTTGTTGTCGTCGGTGCGGGTCCGAAGGCGTTGGCGGTGGCGGCCAAGGCCCATGTACTGCGCGAATTGGGATTGCCCGCGCCGCGCGTCGTGGTGGTGGAAGCGCACGCGGTGGGCGGTAATTGGCTGCCGACCGGTGGCTGGACCGATGGGCAGCACCGGCTCGGCACCAGTCCGGAGAAGGACATCGGCTTCCCCTACCACTCCACGTGGGCCCGTGGTCGCAACCGGGCAATCAACGAGGCCATGATGGCCTACAGCTGGACCTCGTTCCTGGTCGATCAGGGCACCTACGCCGAGTGGATCGACCGCGGCAGGCCGAGTCCGCAGCATCATGTCTGGGCGAAGTACCTGCAGTGGGTCGCGCGGGCGATCGATCTCGAACTCGTCGTCGGCACAGTGCGATCCATCGCGGCCGCGGCCGACGGGTGGCAGGTCACCGCGGTCGACGCGGACGGCCGCCCGACCGAGATCGAGGCGGACGGCCTCATGATCACCGGGCCGGGCCGCAGCGAGAAAGCGCTGACCAAACATCCCAAGGTGCTCAGCATCGCCGAATTCTGGGATCTGGCGGGTAAGCGCAGTCTGCCCCTCGCCTCCCGGGTCGCCGTGATCGGCGGCGGCGAGACCGCCGGTTCGGCGCTGGACGAGCTGATCCGCCACGGCATGCTGTCGATCTCGGTGATCTCGCCGATGGCGACGATCTACACCCGCGGCGAGAGCTATTTCGAGAACTCGCTTTTCAGCGACCCGATCAAATGGGGAGCGCTGAGTATCGACGAGCGCAGGGATGTCATCAGGCGGACCGATCGCGGCGTGTTCTCGGTTCGCGTGCAGGAGAGCCTGCTCGCCGACAATCGCGTGCATCACATGCAGGGCCGGGTGGTCCGGGTGGCGGATCAGGACGGCGCCGTCGCGCTGACGTTGCGCAACGAGATGCGCCCGGATCAGGTGCACACCGCCGACCTGGTGATCGACGCGACCGGCGGCCGTCCGCTGTGGTTCCTCGAACTGTTCGACGCGAATGCCGCGGATCTGCTCGAACTCGCGGTGGGCGGTGAGCTGACGCAGGCGCGGATCGAGGCCGCCATCGGATACGACCTCGCGGTGTCGGGCCTGGACAGCAAGCTGTATCTACCGAACCTGGCGGCGCTTGCCCAAGGCCCCGGCTTCCCGAATCTCAGCTGCCTGGGCGCACTTTCGGACCGGGTGCTCCAGACGGCGACGGTCCGGCAAGCCGCGGTGCGACGCGGGAACGCGGTCTTGCCGGTCGATTGATCAGGTTCGGCACGCGCGCACGACTGAGATAGGCTAGGCTAACCTTTGTTTTTTGAGGGAAGGTTTTCGGTTCATGCGTATCGTGTCGTTCGGTTTCCAGACCTGGGGTCGTAAGACCCTGCAAGCCCTGATCGACTCGGAACACGAGGTGGTGCTCGCGGTCACGCATCCGGCGAGCGAGCAGTCCTACAAAGCGATCTTCTCCGATTCGGTCGAGGAACTGGCGCGCGAACACGGGATTCCGGTGCACCTCACCGAACGGGCGGACGCGGAGACCATCGATCTCGTCAAGCGGGTCGAACCGGATGTCATCGTGGTGAACAGCTGGTACACCTGGATGCCCGCGGAGTTGTACAACCTGCCGCCGCACGGCACCCTGAACCTGCACGATTCGCTGCTGCCGAAGTTCACCGGGTTCTCTCCGGTGCTGTGGGCACTGATCAGCGGCGCCTCCGAAACGGGCCTGACCGTGCACCGCATGGACGAGGGTCTGGATACCGGCGACATCCTCGTGCAGCGCTCGATTCCCATCGGCCCCAGCGATACCGGCACCGAACTGGTGATGCGCGGGATGGAGCTGATTCCCGGCGCGCTCGGCGAGGCGCTGGCCGCACTGGATTCCGGTACCGCGCAGTGGCGGCCGCAGAACAAGGCCGAGCGCACCTACTTCCACAAGCGCTCCGAGCGGGACAGCCGGATCGACTGGACTTGGCAGGCGGAGGACCTGGAGCGTTTCGTGCGCGCGCTTTCCGCGCCGTACCCGCGCGCGTTCACCCACTACCGCGGCGAGCGTATCGAGGTACTGGCCGCGCGGGTCTCCGAAGCGCGCTACGGCGGCACGCCCGGCCGCGTCATCGTGCAGGAGGGCGGCGGCGCGGTGGTGACGGGAGCCGACGCCCACCGGGGCGGCAACCGCGCGCTGGTGATCACCCGGGTGCGCACCGCGGCGGGCGCCGAACACGACGGAGCCGAATTCTTCGCGCGCGGCGGTTATCTCACCGATCAGTGACCTGATCGCCAGACCACCGCCCGTCCGGCATGTCCGGACATCGGGCCCGACAGACGATTCGAAGGACGGACATGGCAGACGACATTCTCGAGCGCCGCAAGCAGTTACTACAGAGACGTTTGCGTGAGCAGGGCGTGCAGGCATCGCCGCAGGAGCAGGCCGCACCGGCGCGGCGCGGCGGCGAGCCGAGCGCCTTGTCGGCGGCGCAGCAGCGGATGTGGTTCGTACAGCGGCTCGATCCGAGCGACACCACGTTGAACGTCTGCGTGGCCTACCGGCTCGACGGACTCGCGGATCCGGAGCGGTTGCAGGCCGCGTTCGCGACCGTCGTCGCCAGGCACGAGGTGCTGCGCACCACCTATCACGTCGGTGACGACGGTGAGCCGTACCAGGTCTCCCGCGACGATGCCGCACTCACCTGGCAGCGGCACGATCTCACCGATCTGCCCGACAACGTGCTGCAGCGGCGGATCGAGGTCCTCGCGCGGCGCGAATTCGCCCGCCCGTTCGACCTGTCCACCGATCTGCCGTTGCGGCCGACGCTGATCCGGGTCGGCGCGCAGTCCTACGTGCTGGTCCTCGTGGTCCACCACATCGGCTGGGACGACGACTCGTGGCCGGTGTTCTTCACCGAGCTGAACGCGGCCTACCGTGGCGAGGGTGACCTGCCCGCGGTCAAGGCGCAGTACGTCGACGTCGAAGTGTTCGGGCGATCCGGCGGCGACGAGAGCGCCGGCCTGGAATTCTGGCGCGACGCGCTGACCCCCCTGCCGGAACGGCTGGAACTGCCGAGCCGCCGGGCGGGCGGGGCGGGATCCAAGAACGCCGACCGCGTGGTGCGTGCACTGCCGCGGGAGCTGATGGAGCTGGTGGCCTCGACCGGGCGGGCGCAGTCGGCGACCCCGTACATGGTGCTGCTCGCGGGTTTCCAAGCGCTGGTGCATCGCTACACCGCGGCCACCGATTTCCTGGTCTCCATGCCGGTGACCAACCGTCGCGACGCCAGGGCGGAGGCGTTGATCGGATATTTCGGCAACACGCTGCTGATCCGCGCGACTCCGCGCGGTGCGGAAACCTTCGCGACGCTGCTGGATCGGACGAAGGAGACCGTGGTCGGCGCCTTCACCCACCAGGACGTGGGCGTCGATCGCGTGATCCAGGCGGTCGGCCCGGAGCGGGTGGCGGGCAGCGACGCCATGGCACAGCTGGTCCAGCTCAGCTTCAGTGTGCGCGGCGCGGCCAACGGATTCGACCTGCCCGGAATCGAAGCGAGCGAACTGGCCCTCGGCAGCGTCGTCGCGCAGGAGCCGCTCGGCCTGATGGTCGTCCAGGACGGCGCAGGCGCCCGCGTGGAGGCCACCTATCTGGTCGACGAACTCGAGCGATCGCTGGTCGTCCAGTTGCTCGACCACTACGTGCAGCTGCTCGACAGCGCACTGCGCGAGCCCGCGCAACTGATCCGGGATCTCGACCTGCTGGGCGCGACCGAACGGCGCGATCTGCTGGCGATCTCGCACGGCACACTCGTCGACGAGCGGCCGACCACCATGATCGCCATGTTCGAGCGGCAGGTGGGCGCGACACCGGAGAACATCGCGCTGGTCTCCGACGAGGTCGAACTGTCCTACCGCGCGCTGAACGAACGCGCGAACCGGTTGGCGCACTGGCTGATCGGGCAGGGAGTCGGCCCCGAAGACCTGGTCGCGCTGCGGATGGCCACCTCGGTCGAATTCGTGGTCGCGATCCTGGCCGTGCAGAAGGCGGGCGCGGCCTACCTGCCCATCGACCCCGCCTACCCGGGCGAGCGGACCGAATATCTGCTCGACGACGCCCGTCCCAAGCTGACGCTGGACACGGTGGCGGTGACGGCGGCCGAACAGGACGCCGCGGCGCTGCCGGACCGCGACCCGGTGGACGCCGATCGCACGACGCCGCTGCACCCGTCGAATACCGCCTACGTCATCTACACTTCCGGCTCCACCGGCAAGCCGAAAGGCGTTCCGGTGCCGCACGACGCGATCGCCGAGCACCTGTCGGGCTTCAACGCGGAATGGGATCTCACCCCGCAGGACCGGGTGCTGCAATCGACCTCGGTGAGTTTCGACGCATCGCTGCTCGACATCTTCGTCACGCTGACCGCCGGTGCGCGCGTGGTGATTCCGAAGCCGAACGCCTACCGCGACATTCCTTACGTGGCGGATCTGGTCACCCGCCACGGCGTGACGGTGCTGCACATGGTGCCGTCCATGCTGGCCACCTTCCTGGTGTTGCCCGAGGTGAACGACTGGCGCACGCTGCGGCGCGTTCCGGTCGGCGGCGAGGCGCTGCCCGGCGAGGTGGCCGACCGGTTCGCCGCCCAGTTCGACGCCGACCTGCGCAACCACTACGGCCCCACCGAGGCGGTGGTGTGCTCGGCGCACATGGAGGTCGAAGGCCCGCAGGGCAACGGCATCGTGCCGATCGGACTGCCGAACCGCAATGTGTACCTGTACCTGCTCGACGACGCCATGCAGCTGGTGCCTTCCGGGGTCGTCGGCGAGATCTACCTCGGCGGACGCCAGCTGGCCCGCGGCTATCTGCACCGGCCCGGCCTGACCGCGGAACGTTTCGTCGCCGATCCCTTCCTGGCGGGCGGGCGGCTCTACCGCACCGGCGACCTGGCCCGCCGCAACGCCGCGGGGGAGATCGAATTCATCGGCCGCGCCGACGAACAGGTCAAGGTGCGCGGACACCGAATCGAACTCGGTGAGGTCGAGGCCACCGTCACCGACCATCCGTCGGTCGCGCACTGTGTCGTGATCGTCGCGGAGCACGAGATGCTCGGCCCGGTCCTGGCGGCTTACGTCGTGCCGGCTCCGGGCGCCGAGGTAGATCTCGACCAGGTCCGCGCGCACGTGGCGGCGGCGCTGCCGGAATACATGGTTCCCTCGGCCTTCGCGGTCATCGAGGAGGTTCCGCTCACCGCGCACGGCAAGCTGGACAAGCGAGCGCTGCCCGCGCCCGCCTTCGCCGAGGCCCGCGCCTACCGGGAGCCGCAGACGCCGACCGAGGCCCGCATCGCCGGACTGTTCGCCACGCTGTTCACTCGCGAGCGGGTGGGCGCCGACGATTCGTTCTTCGAACTCGGCGGCCATTCGCTGCTCGCGGCGCGGCTGATCACCATGATCCGCGCCGAGTTCGGCATCGAGATAGATATGCGCGTCCCGTTCGACAAGCCGACCGTCACCGCGCTGGCCGCCCATCTGGTCGCCGCCTTCCGCGACGAGTTCGACATCGACCTCGACGAGATCGACGCCTTCGACGAGGACGAGGCCACCGAGCCCGCGCCGGTCGCCGAAGCACGCGCGGTGAAGCCCGAGTTGGTACGCAGGGAACGTCCGGAACGAATCCCACTGTCCTACTCGCAGCGGGTCTATTGGCTGCAGCGCCGGCTGGAAGGCGCGATCGACGGCGAGAACGTCAGCTACCCGGTCCGTTTCGACGGTCCGCTCGACGTGGCCGCGCTGCGCGCCGCCATCGACGACGTGGTGGCTCGGCACGAATCGTTGCGGACCACCTTCCCCGAATACGAAGGGACGCCGTATCAGCTGGTGGCGCCGCCCGCGCCGGTGCCGGTGCCGCTCGTGGACATCGGCGCGGCCGACGATGTCGACGCCCGGCTCCAGGAGGAGCTGGCCGCGGACTGGGATTACGTCTTCGATCTGGCTGCCGAGCCGATGGTTCGGTTGCGGGTGCTGCGACTGGATGCGCAGACTCACGTGCTGTCCATCCTGATGCACCACATCATCGCCGACATGCGGTCGTGCCAGATCTTCCTGGACGATCTGACCGTCGCCTATCGGGCCCGCTCGAACGGGGCGGCCCCGGGCTGGGCCGAATTGCCCCTCCAGTTCGCCGACTTCGCGATCTGGCAGCGGGAGGTCTTCGACCGCGGCGCCAACCGCGAGGTCAGTGCCTACGGACAGGCGCAGCTGGACTACTGGCGCAAGACGCTCGACGGTCTGCCCGACGAGATCGCCGTCGCCCACGACCACCCGCGTCCGCCCGTCCTCGGCCGTAACGGCCTCAGCGCGGCCCGCGTGCTGCCCGCGGCGACCTGGAACGCGTTGCGTGCCAGGGCCGACGAGGTCGGTGCGACCGAATTCATGCTCTGCCAGGCGGTCAGCGCCGCGGTCGTCAATATTCTCGGCGGCGGCGAGGACGTGGCGATCGGCGCCGCGGTGGCCAACCGGATCGGTCAGACCACCGACGAACTCGTCGGCCTGTTCGCGAACGTGGTGGTGATGCGCCACAACGTGTCGGGTGATCCGACGCCGCGCACCATGCTCGAGCGCGTGCGCAACGCGGCGCTCGACGCGATCAGTCACCAGGGTGTGCCCTTCGAACGTCTGGTGGAGACGCTCAATCCGGCTCGCTCGCTGTCGCGCAATCCGCTGTTCCAGGTGATGATGCACTTCCGGCACCGCCCCGTGCCCGTGCCGTTCACCGCGGACGGGTCGACCATGCTCACCGGTATCGCCGGGTACTACGACGTCTCGTTCATGGACTTCCACCTCGACTACTCGGTGGACACCAACGGCGACCTCGTCGCGCGCGTGGTGGTCAATCCGGATCTGTACGTCGCGGAGACGGGAGAGATCTTCGCCGATGTGCTGGTGGGGGTGCTGCGGGCCTTCGCCGAACAGCCCGACCTGGCCTTCGGCGAGCTCGACGTCCTGCCGGAGGGCTGGGATACCGGCCGCTCGGTGGTCCGGCACGCCGCGCCCGCCGCGCTCGAATCCGGCTACGTCGCACCGCAGACCGAGACCGAGCGCAGCTTGGCGGCGATTCTGGAGGAACTGCTCGACATCACCGAGGTCGGCCGCGAGGACGGGTTCTTCGGCCTCGGCGGTGACAGCGTCATCGCCATCAAATGGGCGGCGCGGGCCGCGGAGGCCGGTCTGCCGCTGAGCCCGCAGATGATATTCGAGCACTTCACCATCGCGGAATTGGCCGCGGCGGTGGACGAGGCCATCGCGAATCCGCCCGCGGTATCGCCCGACGACGCAGTGGACGAACAAGAGCACGCCCCGATGTCCGCCTCCGGGCTCGACGCGGACACACTGGCAGCTCTCCAGAGTTCGTGGGCGACGCAACGCTGATCGCGCTGTCGCGGCATGGATCTCACCCGCCCTCGCTCACACGATTCGCCGTGTGGGCGGGGGCGGTCATGTCTGCGGGGACATGCGATCGGGGCGCATTAGGTTAGCCAAACCACATCTCTATATCTCGGCGGCGGCGTGAGTTACCATCACTCTGAGTTAGGCAAGCCTTGCCTTTTGGCGGGGTGAAGGCCGTATCGACGACAGCAGCGAATTGCGGGCGCCATCCACGGGTGCCGCCGGCGAATTCGTGGCGTCGGCGATACGCCGCTCCGGACGCCGGGATCACCGGGTGTCGACGACGCGGCGAAGGCAGCGAGGCAGGAGAACGGGTATGAGTCAGGCCATTGCGGAGATCGAGGATGTGCTGGCGCTCAGCCCATTGCAGGAGGGGTTGTTCTCGCTGGCCCAGCTGAGCGGTGCCGGGCAGGATGTGTACACCATCCCGTTCGTCGTCGACATCGAAGGACCGCTGGACGCCGCACTGCTGCGCCGTTGCCTCGAGACGCTGCTGCGCCGTCACCCGAATCTGCGTGCGGTGTTCTGGGATCGCGACGTGCCCAAGCCGGTTCAGATCGTGCCGCGCCGGGTCGAGCTGCCGTGGACCGAACGTGCGGCGCGGGTGGAGGAACTGGACGACGTCGAAGCCGAGGAGCTGGCACGCCCGTTCGACCTCGGCAAGGGGCCGTCGCTGCGCGCCACGCTGGTGACGCTGCCGCCGGGCGAGGACGGCTCCGCGCGGTGGCGGTTGATCATGACGATCCACCACATCCTGCTGGACGGCTGGTCGCTCGGACTGCTGTTCGGTGAGCTGCGGGCACTGTATCTGGCCGGGGGCTCGGCCGATGCGCTTCCTCGGGTGCGGCCTTACCGGGACTACATCGGCTGGCTCGGCGCCAAGGACATGTCGGCGGCACAGCATTGGTGGGGCGAGCAATTGGCCGGTCTCAGCGGGCCCCTGATGATCGCCGACGGCGGAACCAGCATGGGGCTCGCCCGGGGGGCGACTTCGGCGACGGCCGAGGTGACCCGCTTCATCCTGTCCGCGGACGACACCGCGCGGCTGCGTGGCTGGGCCCGGCAGCACGGACTGACGCTGAACTCCGTCGTGCAGTTCGCCTGGACGATCCTGCTGTCGCGGCTGACCGATCGCCGCGACGTCGTCTACGGCACCATCGTCACGGGCCGTCCGGAGCAGATATCCGGCGTGGAACGCATGATCGGCCTGTTCCTGAACACCATCCCGGTGGTGTTCCGGACGGATCCGGCGGCGCCGGTCGCGTCCGAATGCGCACGCCTGCAGCGCGAATCGGCCGCCATGCGCGATGTCGGATATCTGAGTCTGTCGTCGGTGCAGCGCGCGGCCGGATACAGCTCGCTGTTCGACACCATGTTCGTCTTCCAGAACGCCCCCATGGACGACGCGGTCGGCGCGAATACCGTCGGCGGAGTCACCTTCCGGCCGATGATGGCCAAGAACCTGACGCACTACCCGCTCACCGTGGTCTCGCACGTGCACGGTGACGAACTGGCCGTCGTCGTCGAGGCCGTGCGGGAATCGGTGCCGTATCTGCCCGACGACATCGGCGCGGCCATGCTGGCCGTCCTGCGGCGTCTGCCGGACGCGGCGGATCTGCGCACCGACGATCTCGACGTGCTGCCGGATGCGGTGCGCGCGGAGGCACGCCTGCTCGAAACCACGCCCGAAGTACCCGGACGCGAGGGTGGAGTGACGGTTTTCGACCTGTTCGAGCGTCAGGTGAGCGCGACTCCCGACGCGGTCGCACTCACCACGGACACCTCCGCTCTGACCTACCGGGAGTTGTCCGAACGCGCGAAGGGACTGGCCGGTGAACTGCTCGCGCGCGGTATCGGGCCGGAAGATGTCGTAGCCGTTCAGCTGCCGCGTGGCGAGCGCGCGATCATCGCTGTGCTCGCCACGCTCGCGGCGGGCGCCGCCTATGTGCCCGTCGACGTCGCACTGCCCGCGGCCCGTATCGAATCCATCCTCCGGCAGGCCGGCCCGAAGCTGGTACTCGTCTCCGACGGCTACGGCGCCGATCTCGACCCGGCGATCGTGCTCGACCTCGACGAGTTCGACATCGCCGGACGCGCCACCGCCGAATTGCCCGCGGTCGCGCGGCATCCGGCCGGCAGCGCCTACGTCATCTTCACCTCCGGCTCGACCGGCGAACCCAAGGGTGTGGTCAATTCCCATGCGGCCCTGGTCGCGTACTTCGCCGACCACCGGGGACGGGTGTACCGGCCCGCGATGGAAAGGCTGGGGCGCCCGCTGCGGATCGCGCACGCCTGGTCGCTGAGCTTCGACGCCTCGTGGCAGCCGATGGTCGGATTGCTCGACGGCCACGGCCTGCACCTGTTCGACGACGCGGCCATGCGCGACGCGCAGCGCCTGGTAGAGGGCATGCGGCGGCACGGAATCGACATGATCGACACCACCCCGTCGATGTTCCGGCAGCTGGTGGCCGCCGGACTGCTCGACCGGCCGCCCGCCGTGCTCGCCCTCGGCGGTGAGGCCATCGACACGCAGCTGTGGGATCGCCTGCGCGGCCTGCCCGACGTCGCGGTGCACAACTGCTACGGCCCGACCGAGACGACCGTCGAAGCGGTGGTCGCCGATGTCACCGCCCCCGGAGCCACGGGCCTCGACGTGCCGACGATCGGCAGGCCGACCGCGGGAACAACGGCCTACGTCCTGGATTCCCGGCTCCGCCCGGTGCCGGTCGGCGTGATCGGTGAGCTGTATCTGGCCGGTCCGCAGCTGGCGCGCGGTTATGCCGGACGCCCGGCCGGTACGGCAGGTCGTTTCGTCGCCGACCCCTTCGCCGAGGGCAGGCGGATGTACCGCACCGGCGATCTGGTGCGCCGACTGCCCGGTGGCAACCTCGCCTACCTGGGGCGTGCCGACGATCAGGTGAAGATCCGCGGGTACCGCATCGAGATCGGCGAGGTCGAAACGGCCTTGCGAACCCTGCCGGGAATCGCCGCCGCCGCGGCGACCGTGGTGCGCCGCGGGGATGCGGTGACCCTGGTGGGATTCGTGGTGTGCGAACCCGGCCGCGCCGCCGATCCGGTCGCCCTGCGGTCGGCGCTGGCCGATCGCCTGCCCGCGTACATGATTCCCGCACGGCTGGTGGTACTGCCGAGGCTCCCGGTGAACGCCAACGGCAAACTCGACGTGCGCGAACTCGCCGTGCTCGCCGAACGTTCGCTCACCGGGGAGGGCGCCTCGGCCTCCGCCGAACCGGATACCGAGACCGAACGGGCTCTCACCGCGGTGCTCACCGAGGTGTTCGACGGCCGCACGCCCGGCGTGACAGACGACTTCTTCGCCCTCGGCATGGACAGCATCGTCGCGATCTCGCTGGTGAACAAGGCTCGCAGGCACGGCATCGCGATCGACGTGCGCATGGTGCTCGCGGCGCCGACGATTCGTGATCTCGCCGCCGCGATCGACAGCCGGGCGAGCGAGGTGTCCTCGCGTGTGCCGAGCGGAGACGACTACGGCCCGGTGCTGCCGCTGCCCATCGTCTCGTGGATGCACCGCCAGCCCAGCTACCGGCGCCTGGCCCAGCACGTGCTGCTCGCGCTGCCCGAGGGCATCTCCGGCGCGGACCTCGAAGCGGTGCTGCAGGCGGTGCTGGACGGACACGACACGCTGCGCTCCCGCCTGGACGCGACAGCGGATGGCCCGCGCCTCGTCACCCGCGAACCCGGATGCGTGTCCGCGTCGGACGTGCTCGCGAGTCACGTATTCGAAGGTCCGGCGGGCTCTTTCGGCGAGGCGCTGGCCGCGGCCAGCCGCCTCGCGATCGACGAGCTCGACCCGGTGGCCGGGGAAATGGTGCGCGCGGTGTGGTTCCGGGGTGCGCCCGGTGGCGACATCCTCTTCCTCGCCATTCACCACCTCGCGGTGGACGTGGTGTCCTGGGGAATCCTGCTGGCCGACATGGCAGCGGCATGGGATCAGGTCGTCTCCGGCGCGGTGCCGAAGGCGATCGCCGAACCCACCTCCTACCGGCGCTGGTGTCAGCTGATGTGGGAGCGGGCCGCGCAGCCCGACGTGCTCGCCCAGCGCGACTACTGGGTCGCGCAGGTGAGTGGCCCGGATCCCGCTGTAGGGAAGCGCAAACCGCTCCCGGCCGATACGTGGTCGTCGCTGCGGCTCACCTCGGCGACCGTCCCCGCGTCGACCACCGCGCAGATTCTCGGCGCGCTGACCAGGGCCGACGGTGTCCGGGAATTCCTGCTGTCGGCTTTGACGATGACGCTGGTGTCCTGGCGGCGCGAGCGCGGCCAGGAGTGGGACGCCGGAGCGCTCATCGGGCTGGAGAGCCACGGCCGGGCCGACACGGTCGTGGGGGCCGACACCTCCGGCACCGTCGGCTGGTTCTCGGCCACCTACCCGGTTCGGCTCGGCGCAGGTGCGAACGCGATCGACGTGGACCGGGCGCAGGCGGAACCGGCACTGGCCCGCACACTGCTGGATTCGGTTGCCGCGCACGTCGCGTCGGTGCCGGAACAGGGGCTCGATTTCGGGCTGCTGCAATCGGTGCTCGCGGTTACGGAGTTGTCCGGTACCCCCGAACCTCAGGTCGAGTTCAACTATCTGGGCCGGGTGGATCTCGGCGGGCAGGCCGACCGAACGTGGTCGATGATCACCGATCCGGCGCTGACCGCGGCCGTGCCGATCGCGCCCGAACCCGATCTGCCGCTGCGCTATTCCCTCGGTCTGATCGCCGCGGTCCACACCACCGAGAGCGGACCGCAGCTGATGATCACGTGGCGCTGGAGTGAGGCGTTGTTCACGCAGGCCGAGATCGACGGCCTGGCTGCCCTGTGGGATCGCAGTGTCGCGGTTCTGGTGGCGGCGCTCGGCCGGTGCGAAACAAAAAGTTATGGTAGCCTTACCTAAGATATGCCGATAACTGCTGCGTTGCACCATGTATCGAACGGTTTGCGGGTTTGCTTCCGCTGTAGTTGTCGGCGGGAGTTTCGAAAGTGGGTAGCACTATGCAGCACAAACCGGGATGGATCAGAAAGTTTCACAAGCCGGATTCGCCCGAGCGGCTGCCGCTGTTGATCTTTCCGCACGCCGGTGCGGGAGCGTCCGCGTATCGCACACTCTCCAAAGCGTTCAGTGCGCATTACGACGTCATCATCTTCCAGTATCCCGGACGTCAGGACCGTGCCGGCGAACCGGCACTGACCTCGCTCCAGGATATTGCCGCGGGCGCATTCGCCGAATTCCGGATGTCGAACTACAACCGCGATGTGCCGATTGTCGCATTCGGACACAGCATGGGCGCGCTCGTTTCCTTCGAATTCGTCAGGCTCGCCCTCGCCGCGGGCGTCGATGTACGGCAGCTCACGATTTCGGCGGCGGTGGCGCCGTCGCGGGCCGAATATCGGAAGCCCACACCGGAAGACGACGACGAGCTGCTCGATCACCTCATCATGCTCGAGGGCATCAACTCCGACGTGCTCGCGAGCCGGGAGATCATGCGGCTGTCGCTGCCCGCCATCAAGGCCGATCACAAGGCCTCCGAGGCGTACCGGTGCCCGGAGACGGTCCGCGTCGCCACCAGGATTCACGCGATCGGCGGTGATCGCGACCCGATCGTCTCGATGGCGGACCTGCACGGCTGGCACCGCCACGGCGACGACGTCGAGGTCACGATGTTCGAGGGCGGACATTTCTATCTGCACAACCACGTCGATGCCATCGCGGAATTGCTTGCCGAACAGGCGCATCCCGCACCGGCGGTATGAAATACGAGGATCAGCGGTGACAACAGCAACGGCGCAGGACGTCGATCACATCGTCATTTCCGGAATGGCCGTCGAGGCGCCGGGTGGAATCGACAGTCCCGGATCGTTCTGGTCCGCGCTCACAGCGTCGAGGGAGTTGGTCGGGCATTTTCCGCGCGACCGCGGCTGGCCGGTCGAGGATCTGCTGTCCTTATCGGAGCTCGACGGATGGAGCAACGTCTGCGACGCGGGCGGATTTCTGGACAGCGCAGCGGAATTCGACCCCGCTTTCTTCGGAATCGGCCAGCGCGAGGCGATTGCGACGGACCCGCAGCAGCGGGTCGCGCTGCGCGTCGCGTGGCGGGCGCTGGAGAATACGGGATTGAATCCGGGTGCGCTCGCCGGTGAGGACGCCGGATGTTTCATCGGTTGTTCACCGATGGAATACGGTCCCTTGGCGTCGGAGGTGAACGAATACACCGGGGTTCGGACCATCGGTTATGGATTGCTGAGCGTCGCAGGACGCGTGTCGCATTGCCTCGGGCTGACCGGTCCGTCGATGACCGTCGACGCCGCCTGCGCCTCCTCGCTGACCGCGGTTCATCTCGCCGCCGCCGCGGTGCGCGACGGGGACTGCGAATGGTCGCTGGCCGGTGCGGTCTGCGTCATGGGGTCGCCGATGGCCTTCTACGAATTCGCCAAGCAGAACGCGTTGTCGACCGACGGTCACTGCCGGTCCTACTCCGATGACGCCACCGGCACGCTGTGGGGCGAGGGCGCGGGCATCGTCATCGTGGAACGCGAATCGCGGGCACGGCGACTGGGGCACCGTGTCTACGGCCGCGTGCTCGCCTCCAACCACAACCACAACGGCAAGGGCAAACCGATCCTGGTGCCGCGCACCGACGCTCAGGAACGGCTGATCCGCAAGACCATCGCGAAGTCGGGTATCGATCCGGCGGACGTGGGCATGATCGAGGGACACGGCACAGCCACCCGCGCGGGCGACCCGGTCGAACTGCGTGCACTCCAGAACACCTACGGCGTCGCGGGATCCGGCCCGCTGCTCGGTTCGGTGAAATCGAACGCCGGTCACGCGCAAGCCGCCGCGGGGATGCTGGGCCTGATCAAGCTGCTGCTGGCGGGCAGGTACGGATTGATTCCGGCGACGCTGTTCGCCGACAAACCCACCACCCGGGTGGATTGGGACCGGTCGAGTCTGCGACTGGCCACGGAGCTACAGCCATGGGAACCGAAGAACGGCGTCCGGTACGGGGCGGTGTCCTCGTTCGGCGCGGGGGGATCCAACGCGCACGCGATCATCGCGATGCCCGTTCGTGAGGAGAACGACGATTTCTAGCTATCGACTGCCCGACGGATCGATTCCGGTTCTCCTGTCGGCGGATACCCCCGCTACGCTGCGCGAAGAGGCAGCGTCCATCCTCTCCTACGTCTCGGATCGCCCCGCCGTCACCGCCGATCGCGTGGCGGACATGCTGTTGCGTACCCGGGTCGCGCGGCGTCACCGCGCCTTGCTGATGGTGACCGGCCGCGAGGATTTCGACGCGGCGCTGACGGCGGTACGCGACGGATCCGACCACCCGGCGGTGATCGGCACCACCGAACCAGCCGCCGCGCGCCGGGTCGCCTACGTGCTGCCCGGGCAGGGCAGTCAGCGCCCCGGCATGGGCAGACTCTTCTACGACCGGATGGCGGCGTTCCGCGCCGAGGTCGATCGCTGTGACGGTGTCTTCCGTGACCTGTTCGGCGAATCCCCGCTGCCGTACCTGCTCGACGCGGAGGCCGAGGCCGACGACAACGCCAGGATCGTCCAGCCCGCCCTGTTCATGCAGATGGTGGGTCTCGGCGCGATGTGGCGATCGGTCGGCATCGAGGCCGCCGCCACGATCGGGCACAGCCAGGGGGAGATCGCCGCCGCCTACCTGTCGGGGACGATGACCCTCGCCGACGCGATCGTCGTCGTCGGTACCAGGGCCCGCGCGGTCGACAAGATCGCCTCCGACCGTTATGCCATGGCGGTCGTCGCCGCCGACCGGGACGAGTGCGAGGACGTGCTGGCGCGTCAGTGCGGGTGGGCGCAGGTGTCGGTGGTGAACTCGCCTCGCATGGTGGGGATCTCCGGCGATCGCGACACCGTGCAGGCCGTCGTGGACGTGCTCGCCGAACGCGGCCGGTTCGCCCGCGTGATCCGGGTCCGCTACCCGGCGCATACCAGTCTGCTCAACGAGTTCCGGGACGTGATCCGCGACGCCGTGCACAGCAGGCTGGACAACGCCCGCTTCCTCGACTCCGAGATCGACTGTCTCGGCGCGACGCTCGGCGATGCGATCACTCCCGATCTCCCCGTCGGCGAGTACTGGTTCTGGAATCTGCGCAACCCGGTCCGCTTCGATCGCGCCGTCGCGGCCGCGGTCGCGCGGGAGGTCGACACCTTCGTCGAACTCGCCGAGCATCCGACCTTGCAGCTGGCCGTCGAGGAGAGTCTCGCCGAATTCGCGGCCGATCGCGCCACCACGGTGAGCGGCACGTCGAGCCGCACGGCGACCGATCTGACCGAATTCACCAGGAATCTCGCGGTGCTCGCGGTCAACGACCTGAACTACCGCTGGGAGAGCCTGCGCGTCGACCCCGACGCGCCCGCTCGGCTGCCGTTGCCGGACTTCCCGAATGTGCGGATGAACGAGATGACACTGTGGCTTCCCCACGATGTCACCCTCGGGCACGCCAGATCGTCCGCCCGCACCGCGGCGCGTGCGGCGGCCACCCCGGCACAGCCGGAATCGGTCACGGTGGCGCAGGCCGCCCCGAAACCGCAACTGCTCGTGGAAGAGTGGTCCCGGTTGGTGCGGCGGTCGATGACCGCGCCCCGCGCGCTGGGCATCGTCGATCACACCGGTCAGTGCGCCGAACTCGCCGCTGCCCTGGTCGAATACGCGACGAATCAGGGACTGGGCGGACGACTGCTCGATATCGGAGCGGGCAGCGGCGACGGCGATATCGATACCGTCGTGGTGTTGCTGCCGAACCTTCCCGAGCTGGACGGGTCCGCCGCGGTCGCGGAGGTCGCCGAATTCCTGGGCGCGCGGCGCTGGTTGTCGAAGCCCGATGCGGGGGTGACCGAATACTGGCTGCTCACCGTCGCCGGTGAAGCGGCGGTTCCGGGTGACGCACCACCGCATCCGGTACACGCAGGCGCGAGCGCCGGCTTCCGTTCGGCGAGTATGGAATATCCCGGTGTCGCGTTCCGCCATCTGGATCTCGCTCCGAACCAGGCCAATGCGCAGGCGGTACCGTCGATAGTCACCGCGCTGCACACGGCCGAGGAGCCCGAGCTCGCGCTGCGTGACGGCAATCTGTACGCCAAGCGGCTCGTCGAAGCGGACCACTCCGCGCTGCTGCGCGGACCGTCGAAGCCGGAGAATGTGGTCATCACCGGTGGCACCGGCAGTCTCGGGCTCGAGTTCTGCGAGCACGTGGTGCGCAACGGGGCCCGGCGGGTGACGCTGCTGAGCCGGTCGGGGGAGACCGAGGCGGTCACGCGGCGACTGCGCGATATCCGTGCACTGGGGTCGGCCGAGGTCACGGTGGTGCCGTGCGATATCGGTGACCGGGCGTCCGTCGCGCAGCTGGCCGACCGGCTCCGGGACACCCCGGCACACCTCGTGATCCACGCGGCGGCGGACAATTCGGTGATCGGCGAACTCGAACTCACCGAGATCACCCACGGTCAGGTCGAGCAAGCCCTGTCCGGGAAGGTCGTCGGCATCGCGAATGTCCTCGATGCGCTGACCAGAGCCGACGATTGCGAGATCGTCCTGTGTTCCTCTCTCGCCGCCACACTCGGCGGACGCGGCACGGTGGTCTACGCCGCGGCGAACCGGATGGTCGACGCGGTCGCGCGGCGCCTGAACGCCGACGGTCTGCGGTGCGTGTCGGTGCAGTGGGGACAGTGGGACGTCTTCGAGGGCAGAGGCAATGCCGACCTCGCGAAACTGGCCGAGGTCGGGTATCTGCCGATGGCTTCGCCGGATGCCATCGCTCTGGGCCTCGGCGGGCTGCGTGGCAACGCGGTCGTCGCCGCCTTCGACTGGGATCTCGGGCGCACCGTGCTCGGCGCCTTCGGTTACGGTCCCGTTTTGTCCGGGCTGGAGACACCGATCGCCGTGTCCGCCCCGGTGGTCGATTCCGGCCGCGAGGTCGGCGGCGCGCAGATGACCGGTGCCGACGTGCCCGCCCGCATGGTGCGGCTGCTCGCCGAGATCATCGGCGCCGACGATGCCGACACGATCGACAGCACCAGGTCGCTGGTCGCCCTCGGCCTGGACTCCCTTCAGGCTCTGGAACTGCGCAGGCGCGTCAAGAGCGAATTCCGCGCCGACGTGCCGGTGGGCGATCTCATCGGCGGCGCATCGCTCGATGACGTGATCAGGCTCATCGGAGCCGAAGCGGGCGGTGCCGCGCCGCAGGCGGTCGTCGCCGGGGTGGCGCCACCGACGCGGTCGGCGCCGACGGTGCGGAGTGTGCCCTCGGGTGCGATGGCGAGTGCCGCCGATCGGGTCGCCAGGGCGAAAGAGGCCGCCCAGCACGCCGTTCCGAGCGATTTCGACGCCGAACGCTTTCGTTCGGCGCGGCACGATATGGATTTGTTCGGACTGCGCGCCATGCTCGCCGCGCTGCGACCGTTTCTGTCCGAAACCGAGATTCGCGCCGTGGACGACATCGCGACGCGCATGCGATTCGCACCGCGCCACCGGTGGCTGCTGCGGCAATGGTTGCAGGCACTGGCCGCGAACGGCTCCATCGAGGGCGACGTGGATCGCGGCTACCGGTACGTGCGGCCGGTGCAGGCGCCGACCAGGCCGAGTCTGGTCGAAGTCTGTGCGGACCTGGGATATCCGCGTCCGCTCGCGACCTTCCTGCAAGCCTCCGACGACCACCTGACCGAACTCGCCCAGGACAGCATGCGCGTCCAGGAGTTGCTGTTCCCCAACGGGGATATGGCCACGGCCGAGGCCGCTTACCGGGACAACCTCAGCAGCCGCTACCTGAACCTGGCCGCGGGCCGAGCGGTCGCCGACCTGGTCGAAGGCCTGCGCGGTGACCGGTCGCCGGTGCGTGTGCTGGAGCTGGGCGCGGGCATCGGCGGCACCACCGATGACGTCACGGCCGCGCTGTCCGGACTGCCGGTGGAGTACCACTTCACCGACGTGTCCACCTTCTTCCTCGAGGCCGCGAAGCGGCGGTTCGCCGACTACCCGTGGATGCGGTACGGGATCGTCGACATGAACGCGGACCTGGCGGATCAGCCGCGCTACGACATCGTGATCGCGGCGAATGTGCTGCACAACGCCCACGACATCGGGGTGACCCTCGGGCAACTGCACGATCTGCTCGAACCCGGTGGCGCGGTGGTGATCATCGAGACCTGTCACGCGCACTGCGAGCAGCTGACCTCCGTGCACTTCCTGATGTCGCCGCGGGAGGATCAGCCGCACGCAGGCCTGACCGACGTGCGGGCGGGCACCGACCGGATCTTCCTGACCGAGCGCGAATGGCGGGATCAACTGGTCGCGACAGGCCTCACACCCGAGCTGGTCCTGCCCGCGGGTGACCATCCGGTCGCCCTGCTCGACCAGCGAGTTTTCATCGCGGTACGCGGCCGGGGGTAGTGGAGGCGATCATGTCGGATCAGGCAAGGAGTGACAGCGGAATGGAGTCGGCACAGCAGCCGGGCGACGGCGGAGTCGGCATCACCAAGGAGGAGATCAGGGCCGCGGTGGCCGGCCAGTTGGGTATCGCCGCGGGCGAGGTCGCCGATCACGACGATCTGATCCAGCTGGGTCTCGACTCGATCCGCACGATGAAGCTGGCCGGTGGCTGGCGCAAACGGGGCGTCGATATCAACTTCGCTCAGCTCGCGGCCAGCCCCACGGTGGACGCGTGGCACGGTCTGCTGGGGGCGGAGGAGTCCGGCTCACAGGTCGAGCAGACCCCCGAACCGGCCTCCGCCGAGCCGCATGCCGACGAGGACCCCTTCCCGCTGGCCACCATGCAGCACGCCTACTGGATCGGCCGTTCCGACGAGCAGGAACTCGGCGGCGTCGCGGCCCACCTCTACGTCGAATTCGACGGCGGCCGGATCGATCCCGCGCGACTCGAGCGCGCGGTGGCCGATCTGGTCGCGGCCCACCCGATGTTGCGCACCCGATTCCTGCCCGACGGCACGCAGCAGACCATGCCCGAACCCGGCAGGCCGGTCTTCGCGGTGGTCGACCTACGGTCGCACGGGCCGGAAGCGGCCGACGCGGCGCTGGCCGAATTACGCGACAGGAAGACCCATCAGCGCCTTGCCGTCGAGGACGGTCAGGTCATCGACATCACGCTCACCCTGCGCGACGAGCACAGCACCCGCCTGCATCTCGACGTCGACATGCTGGCCGGTGACGCGATGAGCTACCGGGTGCTGATCTCCGAACTCGCCGAGCTCTACCACGGTGCCACCGTGACCGCCCCCGGTTACACCTATCGCCGCTACCGCACCGAAC
The DNA here is from genome assembly GCF_000308455.1 of Nocardia abscessus NBRC 100374. GTDB lineage: Bacteria > Actinomycetota > Actinomycetes > Mycobacteriales > Mycobacteriaceae > Nocardia > Nocardia abscessus. The sequence goes on from NZ_BAFP01000028.1 coordinate 27,773, forward strand.
GCCAGGAGGACACTGCCGCCCGCGAGCGCGACCGGCAATGGTGGCAGCAGCGGTTGCCGGAACTGCCCGGCGCGCCGGAGCTTCCGACCGTGCCGGTCGGTGAACGCAGCGCACCGCACCGCACGGTGCGCTATGACCACTGGCTGGCGCCGGAGGCGAAGCAGCGTCTGCTCGCCGCGGCCCACCAGCGCGGCATCACCCCGGCCATGGCGCTGGCGGCGGTATTCGCCGAAACCATCGGAGGCTGGTCGGCGCAGAGCCGGTTCCTGCTGAATGTCCCGCTGTTCCATCGCGAACCGGTCCATCCCGAAATCGACCGCGTGATCGGCGATTTCACCTCGTCGATCATGCTGGAGGTGGATGTCACCGAGAACATGTCGGTAGCCGACCGGGCCCGTTCCCTGCAGCGCAGCATGCACGACAGCGGTGCGCACACGGCCTATTCCGGACTCGAGGTACTGCGCGACCTGGGCAGGCACCGTGGTGAGCCGGTGCTGGCGCCCGTGGTCTACACCAGCGCGCTGAATCTGGGCGAACTGTTCGCCGACCGGGTGACCGAAACCTTCGGCGATCCGGTGTGGATCATCTCCCAGGGGCCGCAGGTGCTGCTGGATGCCCAGGTCACCGAGGTGCGCGGTGGGCTGCTGCTCAACTGGGACGTCCGCGAATCGGCATTCCCCGCGGGGATGATCGACGCCATGTTCGCCCGCTACACGCAGGCTATCGGCCGTCTCGGCGAGGGCGAGGCAGGCTGGAACGCCGAGGCGGCGGTGCGCCTGCCGGTCGCCCAGGCCGAGGTGCGCGCGGCGGTCAACGCCACCGACGGGCCGGTCAGCGGTCGCTGCCTGCACCAGGGGTTCTTCGACTACGCCGCCACGAATCCCGCCGCGCCGGCGGTGGTGTGGGGTCTCGGCGCGGAGGCGGGGGAGTGGAGCTACGGCGAACTCGCGTCACGCGCACTCGCCGTCGCCGGCGCGCTGCACCGTGAGGGGGTGCGGCCCGGCGACGCCGTGGCGGTCCAGCTTCCGAAGGGGCCCGATCAGATCCTCGCGGTGCTCGGTGTGCTGGCCGCGGGCGCGACGTACGTGCCCATCGGATTCGATCAGCCGGTCGGCAGGCGTGCCGAGATCCTGCGGACCGGAGCGATCGTCGCGGCCGTGACCCTGCCCGGCGGCGACATGGGTGTGCCGATCCCGTGCGTCTCCATCGATGCGGCGCGCGAGTACCCGAACCCGCTGGCCGCGCCGATCTTCCCGGATACCGAAGCGATCGCGTACGTGATCTTCACCTCCGGTTCCACCGGGGTGCCCAAGGGCGTGGACGTGCCGCACCGTGGCGCGATGAACACCATCGACGCGGTGAACGAGTGGTTCGCGGTCGGCAGTGCCGACCGCGTACTGGCGTTGTCGGCCTTGGAGTTCGACGCGTCGGTCTACGACATCTTCGGCATGTTCTCGGTCGGCGGCTCGGTGGTCGCGGTCGATACCGGGCAGCGCGCCGAAGCGACGACCTGGGTGGAACTGATTCGCCACCATCGGGTTTCGATCCTCAACTGTGTGCCGAGCATGCTCGACATGATCCTGGAGATCGGCGGCGATCAGCTGGGCGATTCGCTGCGCGCGGTCACCCTCGGCGGCGACTGGGTCGGCGCGGATCTGGCGCGCAGGCTGGCGGCCCAGGTTCCGGGCTGCCGCTTCTCCGGACTGGGCGGGGCCACCGAGACCTCGATCCACAACACCATCTGTGAGGTGGTGGGCGAGCCGCCCGCGCAGTGGGCGACCGTGCCATTCGGCGTTCCGCTGCGCAATGTCCGTTGCCGAGTGGTCTCACCGGCCGGCCGCGACTGTCCCGACTGGGTGCCCGGTGAATTCTGGGTCGGCGGTGCGAATGTCGCGGCGGGTTACCGAAACGACCCGGAACGCACCGCCGAGCGATTCGTGGAATACGAGGGCATCCGGTGGTACAAGACCGGCGACATGGCTCGATACTGGCCCGACGGCACCATCGAATTCCTCGGTCGCGCCGACCACCAGGTGCAGATCCGGGGCTACCGGGTCGAACTCGGCGAGGTGGAGAGCGCGTTGCGCACGGTGCCCGGCGTGCGCCATGCCGTGGCGGCGGTGGTCGGCGCGGGCGCGCCCAAACTGGTCGCGGCCGTCGCGGGTGAGCGGGACGATATCGGCGACATCACCGCCGCCGTCGCGAATCTGTTGCCCGCCTACATGATTCCGACCCGGGTGGAATTCCTGAAGCAGATGCCGCTGACCGGCAACGGCAAACTGGACCGGCGCGCGGTGGTCGCGCTGCTCGAACCCGGCGTGGGCGCCGCCGAGAACAGCGCACCGCGCAACGACGTCGAGGCCGCACTCGCCGATATCGTGGCCGGAGTCCTCGGCGTGGACACCGTCGGTGTGCACGACGATTTCTTCGGCCTCGGCGGCGATTCGGTGCTGGCCACCACCGTCATCGCGCGGGTGCGGGAATGGCTGGAGGTCGACCACGCGCTGGTCGCGGACGTCTTCGCGACGCGAACCGTGGCGGGGTTGGCCGAGCGGCTCGCCCAGCGGGAAGCCGATCGCGGCGTCCCGGAGCGGCTGTCCGCGGTCGCGCGACTCTATCTGGAGGTCGCCTCGATGAGCGACGAGGAGATCCTGGCCCAGGCGTGAGAGCGGGGCCGCCGGTAGCCACGGGCGAGTGGCCTCGGTGCCGCTCGGCCCCTATCGTTCCTTCCATGCACGATCGGACCGGGAAGCACGACATCGGGGCCGCTACCCACCGGGACCGGCGGAGATGACAGCGGTACCGCTGGTTCCGACGGTGGCGGTCACGTGCTTCGCCGTCCTCGTAGCGGTCCTGCGCTGGATATTCGTCCGGGACAGCGCGACCGATCGTCTGATCAACCGGGCACTGGGGCTGGCCGGGATCGGCATGCTGCTCGCGGTGGTGTCGATTCGATCCGGCGCCCCGGCAGTCGTCACGCACCTGGGCGCGATGGTCGGATTCCTGACCGCAGGCAGTGTGTACGGTGTCGCACGCCTGCTGGCCGGCGCGGATTCCGAGGGCGCTGCTCGGCGGCAGCGCCGTTACGACTCGGTCGCGGTGACCGCGGCGGTGTTCACCGTACTGATCGACGTGGCGATCGCCCTGGAGCTGTTGCCGGCCGTAACTTCCTCGCGGTGGTACGCCTTCAGCGCCGCCGCGGCCTGCCTGCCGCTGGCCGGGGCGGGCTTCCTGCTCGCACGCGCCGGCATCGGCGAAATCCGTTCCGCCGAAACTCCGGTCGCCCAGCGGATCACCTACGTCGCCTTGATCTGCGTAGGGGCCTTCTGGATTTGTTATGCGGTGATCGTCCTCGTGCGGGCACCCATGGGAGTCTCGCCGACCGATCAGGGCGAAGGATGGTCGCTGAGCGGATTCGCCTTCTTCGCCGTCATCACGGCGCTGCTGGCGATTCCGCTGGTGCGCATGCTGCTGGTCCGCGTCGGATGGGACCGTGACAGCCGCGATTGCCGGACATTGCAACCGCTCTGGGCCGATCTGACCGCCGCGGTCCCGCATATCGTGCTGGTCGACGAATCGCACCGCCGCGTCCCGGCGCTGCGCCGCTACCGGATGGCGATCGAGATCCGCGACGCGCTGCTGCAACTGCGCAGGCGTGCGTCCGACTACCCACCCGACGACATCCGCAGCCACACATTGCATATCGTGCGCGACGCCGAGGCCGGACTCGTCACCGCCTCCGACACGGATGCCGCCGCAGGCCACGACCTGGAACTGCGGTACCTGCTGGACATGGCGGACCGGTGGCCGGAGGCGAAACGCGCCTACCTGGCCGCCGACCGGTCGCCGCATCTCAGCGCGGCGCGGGCGAGCCGATGATGATGCTGCCCACGCTGCATTCCTCGAGTTCGTCCACACCGGCGGCGGTCACGAAGGCCGCGGTGTCGCCGAAACCCTGCGCGCACGCGCCCAGACCCATGGCGGTGGCCGCCAAGTAGATCGTCTGCATCAGCACACCGACGTGTTTGAGGATGACGGCGTAGGAGACCTGCTCGTAGGTCCACATGACCCGTCCGGAACGTGCGCCCATGACGATGAGCACCTGCGGTTCGGCGCCGTCGGACAGGGTCGCCGAGGTGGACTTCACCAATTTCGCCACCGCCGGACTGTCGGCGGCGGCCACCGGACGCAGCACATGCTCGACCGAGTCGTAGTGGTACATGCCCGGTGCGAGGCCCTCGACATTGCGCACCACCGGATACAACTCGAGTTCGTAGACGCTGCCCCCGCTGGGATAGGGCTTCGACACCAGTTCCTCGCCCTCGACCTCCGAGCGGGTGCTCCTGGTCCGAGCCGTGCGATACAGCAGCTCACCCAGTTGGGTCACGGTGATCGGGTCGGCGTCGTCGAAGGCGCGGGTGGAGACCCTGTCCTCGAGCACCGCGGTCAGCGGCGGGTCTATTTCGCGCAATGCGGCCAGATCGGGTTCGGGCAGTGTCACCGGCTCGCCCGGATAGGCCGCCTTGCGGGCGGGCGGCTGCGGGAATCGGCCTTTCGCCCATTTGGTCGGGCCGAAATGCTCCCACGTGACGGTGCGTTCGCCGAGCGTGCTGCGTCGGTGGAACCACAGGTCCGGCGCACTCCAGCTGCGGGTGGTGAACGCGCGCTCCTCGGCGTCGGGGTCGGCGACGAGGAATCCACACCGGAACAGATCGTCGGCGAACTGTGTCTTCACCGCGATCGGCAGCGTGCTGTCGGCCGCGCCAGGCCCGTCGAGCAGCGCGAGCAGTCGCGGATCGTGGATGCGCACGTCGCACCACGACAGCGGATGTTCGAGCACGAACCCGTCCGAATCACGATGCAGCACAGCGAACTTCGACAGCGTCGCGGACCAGGCGGGCCTGCTGTCGGACTGCGGGCGCGGCTTGCCGAACGGATGCACGCTGTAGAGGTCGCGGCCGCCGTCGCGGACCGTCACGGACAACCAGCCCCCCGCGGCGAGCTGTTCCATCAGCTCGGCCACGTCGTCGCCGTTCGCGGCCTGCGACAGTTCGGCGACGGTCGCCGGTCCCCGGTTGAGGGTTTTGAGCGCGAGCAGTTGTCCCTTGGCCAGGCCGGTCAGTTTCTCGTTGTGCGGAGGATTGAGCAGCACCGCACCGGCCGGCGTGGTCAGACAGGTGGCCCCGGCCCGCAACGCGAGCCGGGTCTGATCGGAGAAGGTGAGGGTGGGCACGGCGGGCAACTCTTACTTGGCGACCGCGGCCAGCGCCGGGGTCAGCTTGTCGAGGATGTAGGGCACCGACAGCGCGGTCGGCTGGTTCACCGCGGTGATCTCCTGGGTGGTCAGGAACACCACCGAGCCCTTCTTCACCGCGGGCAGCTCCGCGTATCCCGGCAATTGACGGTACTTTTCGTCCATGCTCCCGGAGTAGCCCGCCAGCAGCAGATCGGCGGTGACCTCATCGATGCGTTCGGTGGAGAGCGCGAGGCGGCCCCCACTGGAAGGCTGCTCGACCAGATTTCGCGGAATGCCCAAGCCGAGTTGCCCGAAGACGCGGGCCGAGCCGTCGTTGGGATCGGTGAGCACCATCAGCTGGGAGGGGCTGCCCAGCCAGGTGCTGGCAAAAGTCTTGCCCTTCAGGCCCGGATTGGCCGCCACGAGCCCCGCGATCTTGTCATCGACGCTCGCGATCACTTTGGCGGCGGCATCCTGCTTACCGAGGATCTTGCCCAGCGTGGTGACCTGCTCCTGCCACGCACCGACCGTATCCTTGCTCAGGCCGGGCACGGTGGGCGCGACGCGGGACAGTTCGTCGTAGGTCTTCTGGTCCGCGATGAACGGATCGACCAGGATCAGGTCCGGCTCGAGCGCGGCGACCTGTTCGGAGATGGCCGCGATACTGCTGATCGATTTCGCCGAGCCGAGCTTGTCCGGCTGCCACGGCGGAACCGACTGCGAGGCGATGGCGACATTGTCGATGTAGCCGACGGGGACGGTATCGAGGGCAAGGGTGGTGTCGAGCCACTGGTTGCCGAGGGCGACGATCTTCTTCGGCGTGCCTTCGACAGTGGTTTCGCCCCTGGCGTGGGTGATCGTGATCGACTCACCGCCGGAACCGCCGTTGTCGGTGTCCGACCCGCAGCCCGCCAGGCCGAGGGCGAGCGCGCCCGCCAGTGCCGCCACCGCCGTGCGCGCCAGCCCGCGCCGGGTCCGAACAGCCTTCATCGTCACCCTCCTTCGTCGAGGAATGCCCTCGATCCGGCTCCGTGGAGCCCGACTCAGAATAAGTCAGCCAAGGCTAACCTATCCAGCCGAGTGACCATATCTCGATCGCCGTCCTGGGCACGCTCTGGTCCTACCTGTCGCTACACGAGGTCGGCATCCGGACAGGGGCACAACGACTGCCGTGGTGCATGCCCGCTGATCCGGGACGGCCCGAGCCGCTCGCGGTGGCTGCGCACCGTCCCGAGGATTTACAGTCACCACGATGGACGCAGTACCGGTTTCGTTGGTGATCGCGGTCGTCGTCTTCGTCCTGCCCATGACGATCGGGCGGTGGTTCTTCGTCAACGAGACGAACTCCGACCGGCTGATCAACCGTATGTGGGGCTGGAACCTGGCCGGGGTAATGGTGTACCAAGTCGTGGCAGCACTGGGTCATCCGTACTTCGCTCAGTGCCTGTACCTAGGGCTGGGCATGATGGCACTCGCGAGTTTCTATGGGCTGGCCCGGCTCGTCGACGGCGCCGACGCGAAGGGCGCGCGAGAGCGGCAGCGCCGATACGATTCGACAGCGGCTGCCGCCGCCGCGTCGCTGATCATCGGCGCACCTCTCGCGCACAGCGTCTTTCGCATCGACTACCTGGAAGTCGTCTGGGCGGTCTCGGCGTTTCCCGGATGCATCTCGGGCCTTCTCTTCGGCCGTGCCTGCGTCCGCGAACTGCGTGTCGCGGACTCCCCGGCACGGGAGAAGCTCACCTACGCCCTGTTGCTGACCTTCTTGATCTATTGGACGATCTCGGGGCCGATCCTGCTGGTTCGAGCACTCGCAGGCACGCCACCGAGTCAACCCGGAACCGTGGTGGCCGTGTCGGCCGTCCTCATGCTGGGTGCCGTCACGCTGCTGACCGCGATCCCGTTGTTCACTGTGCTGTTGGCGCGAGCGGGCTGGGATCGGACCGGCCGTATCTGTCGTCGGCTGCGTCCGTTGTGGCGCGAATTGACCGCGGCGGTACCGGAAGTCGTCCTACTCCGAGACCCTTCCGCCCCGCGGGAACCCGCCTCACAGCTCTACCGAATGACCGTCGAGATCTGGGACGCGCTCCTGCACTTGAAGCCGTACACGCCCGACGCCGAGGAGCTCGACTCGTCCGGTATGAGCGGAGACGAGGTGCGCGCCTTCGCGTTTCGAGCGGCGTGGGCAGTGCGAGCGAAACGTCACGGCAACGCACCGGCACCCAATGTCTCCACGCGAGGCGACGCGTGGGCCGAAAGACGCGATCGCGCGGCGGAGCTGGAGTTCTTGAGCCGATTGGCTCGCGAATGGCCGAAGGCTGTCGCGATGGTCGGCTACGAACCGGATACCGCACAGGCGGCCGCCACCGCTGCGGTATCCCAGTAGAACGGCCGCACCTCGGCGATGCGGCCGTCCGCGAAGGTGAGCGTCTGCAGAATCGCGAAGGTGAGTTCGCGGCCGGTCGCGCGTGCTCGTGCGTGTACTTCGGTATGCACCACGGCGGTTTCCCCGGTCGCCAGGAAACGTTGGTCGAGCAGGTCGAATGTCTCCCAGGTCTCGCTCATGGCGCGGAAGAACCGCTCCATGCCGTCGTGGCCGCGCCAGGTTCCGCCATAGGGCAGATTCTCGGCCTGATGGAGCACCACCGAAGGGTGGAAGAACGGAGCGAGCAGCTCGAACGAGGCGCTGCCCGGTCCGCCTGCCGCCAGGTATTCCGTTTCCGCCGCGTACATTCCGCTCAGTACGGCCATCGGGTCGGTCGTGGTCGGTGTCATGCGGCCAGTCTGATTGTGCGGCGGGAGCGGGACCGGCGGTAATCGGACGTCGCGGTGCTCGCCCGCTAGAGCCTGTTCCCGCGCACGCGTCGCCTGCGCGGGAACCACGGCGGCAGGATCAGCCCGCGGCGACGGGCTCCTGACGGGTGTCGTGGCGCAGGCCGATGGACATGACGTCGGACGGCTCGTCCAGTTCGATACGGTGCCAGCGGTTTCGGGGGACGACGAAGGCTTCTCCGGCGGTGAGGCGGACCATCGTCTCGTCGTCGCCGAGACGTTCCGGCCGCAGGTACAGGCGCAGCGCGCCGGTCAGGCAGCACACCGCTTCGTCGCTGCCGGGGTGCACTTCCCAGTGGTCGGCGTGCACGTCGGCGTCGGTTTCGACGCGGAAGGTCGCGAGTTGCCAGCCTCCGTCACCGGTGCTCATCCGGCGTTCACCGGCTGCGACGTGACCATCCGGGTCGAAATGGATGGCACGGCGGAACAAGTCGATCGGTGCGTGGGTCATAGTGTGTCCTTTCGTTGCGATCTGGTGGCGCCTTGTCGGAAGCAAGGCCGCGGCGACCACGGTGGCCGTGCCGAACAGCAGCGCCGCACAGCCGAGCGCGAGGGCATAACCGTCGTTCAGGGCCGCGGGAGCCGTGCCGTCCCCGGTTCGCGCCGCCGCTATCGTGGCGAGCGTGGCCACGCCGACGCATCCTCCGAGCTGGCGCGCGCTGTTGAACACCCCGGAGGCCATCCCCGCTTCGTGCGGCACGACGCCCGTGGTCGCCGCCGTGGCGACGGGGGCCAGGCACAGCCCGAGGCCGAAGCCGCCGAGCAGCGAGGGGCCGAGAACGTCGGCGACGAAGCTGCCATCGGGACTGACGAAGGCGAACCAGCCGATGCCGGCTGTGGTCAGAACCCCGCCGACGACCAGCGCCGCTTTCGGGGAACGCCGGGCGCCGACTCTGGTGGCCACCACCGTGCCGACGATGACGCTGAGCGAGAACGGCACGAAAGCTGCGCCCGCCGCCCCCGCGCTCATGTTCAGAACCTGCTGCAGGTACAGCGACAACAGATAGAACGCACTGAATTGCCCGGCCGCGGCGAGGAATACGAAAAGGTTCGCTCCGGTCACCCAGCGGTTACCGAATAGGCCGAGCCGCACCAGTGGCGTCGATGCGCGAGCCTCGACCGCGAGAAAGCCGGCGAGCAACACCGCGCCTGCGCCGAGGGTGACGGCCGTGGGGGCGGAAAGCCAGCCCTCATGTTCGGTCCGCACCACGCCCACCACCAGCAAACCTATTCCGCCGGTACCGAGGACAGCGCCCGCCACATCGATCCGACCGCGCTCTCCTACCCGGTCGGCGGCGACACCGGCCATCGCCGCGCCGAGGGCGATCGCCACGATCGGAACGTTGATCAGCATCACCCAGCGCCAGCTCGCGTACTCGGTCAGCAATCCGCCGACCAGCACACCCATGGCGCCACCCGCCGCGTTGACCGCGCTCCACACCCCGAGCGCCCGGATGCGGGCAGGTCCCTCGGCGAAGGTCGTGGTCAAGGTCGCCAGCGCGGCGGGAGCGACGGCCGCCGCCGCGAGCCCTTGGATCGCTCGGGCGGTGACGAGCTGCCATGGCTCCTGGGCGAAACCTCCGGCCAGCGAGGCTGTGCCGAACGCCGCGAGCCCGGCGGCGAACAACCTGCGTCGTCCGAACAGATCGCACGCCTTCCCGCCGAGTAGTAGGAACCCGCCGAAGGTCAGCGCGTAGATGTGCACCACCCACGCCAGATCGATCGGTGCGAAGCCGAGCTCGGTCCGGATGGCGGGCAGCGCGACGTTCACCACCGCGAGGTCCAGCGCGACCATGAACTGCGCGACGGCCACCGCGGTCAAGGCGACACCGGGCCGCCCGATGGACTTTCTATACATGTATAGAAAGTAACCGGTTGAGTCGCTCCGTGTCCATACCCGCTTCGGCGCATGGGCGATGATGGACCCATGCCGAGCTCCTCTTCACAGCCGCAGCGCACCGGCCGACCTGCGCGTATTTCCCGCGCGGAGATCGTCGCGGCGGCCAACGCGGTGATCGATGCCGAGGGTGTGGAGAAACTGACCATGCGCCGCCTGGCCACCGAGCTGGGCTGCACGGCGATGGCGCTCTACCACCACGTCCGAGACAAGGAAGACCTGCTCCGGCTACTGCTCAACGACTACGCCGACCAGGTGGTCTGGCCCGAGCTGCCGGAGGACCCGCGAGAGCGCGTCCGGGTCGCGGCGCGAGCCATGCACGACGTGCTCGCCGCGCGCCCGTGGATCGTGGATATCCTCGCCGCCGACGACCTTTTGGGCGTTTCGGCGCTGTGGGTCAGCGAATCGATCATCGATGGATTCGTGGCTTGCGGCCTGCCGCTGGACCGCGCCGTCGCCGCCTATCGCGCCGTCTGGCACTACACGGCGGGCAACCTCATCGTGCGCGCACGGTCCGCCCGCCGGGCCGCGGAGGATCGCCCCACCTTCCGCGCGCAGGTCTTCGCCGACCTGGACGCCGAAAGCTACCCCCGCCTGGCCGCCCTCGGCTCCGGCTACCTGTGCCTCGCCGCCCAGGACACCTACGAACTCGGCCTCGATGCCCTCATCGAGGGTCTGCTGCGAAATCGGTGAGCGGGATCCTCCCGGGAAATCCCTGAGCGGCCATTTCGCCGGGCTCGCGGCAGGCTCGGTCCGGATACAGTTCGAGCCTGCCACAACGGGCAGGCTCGAACTCACCTCGCGCAGGGTCGGAACGCGACCGGTCGACTCAGAACGTCACCCGCTGGTCCGCAGGTAGGAACAGCTTGTCGCCTTCCTTCACCTCGAAGGTCTTGTAGAACTCCGCGAGGTTGCGCACCACCTGGTTGCAGCGGAATTCGGCGGGGGAGTGGTTATCGGCGGCCAGGTAGCGGATCGTGAGTTCCTTGGTCTGCTTCTCGCGCCAGCTGCGGGCCCAGGACAGGAACATGGTGCGGTAGTCGGGATCGTCGATACCGCGACGTTTCTCCGCGATGCGGAAGGCGGCCAGCGTGATCTGGAGTCCGCGCAGATCGGCAAGGTTCTCGCCGACGGTGAGCTCGCCGTTGACGTGCTGGCTCGGCTCGAGGCCCTCCGGTACGAGCGCGTTGTACTGGTCGACGAGTTGCTTGGCCTTGGCCTCGAAGGCGGCACGGTCCTCGGGCGTCCACCAGTCGCGCCGGTTGCCGTCGCCGTCGTACTTGGAGCCCTGGTCGTCGAAGCCGTGGCCGATCTCGTGTCCGATGGTGGAGCCGACCGCGCCGAAATTGACCGCGGGCAGGGCGTCCTTGTCGAAGAAAGGCGGCTGGAGGTAGGCGGCCGGGAAGACGATCTGATTGGAAGTCGAGGAATAGTAGGCGTTCACCGTCTGGGGCGGCATGGCCCACTCGGACTTGTCGACCGGGGTGCCGAGGCGGGCGAACGCGCGCTTGACTTCGAACTCGTTGACGGCGAGCAGGGACTCGATCAGCTTGCCCTTGGTGATCTTCAGCTTCGAATAGTCGACCCACTTGTCCGGGTAGCCGATCCTGGGATCGATCTTGTCCAGTTTGGCCAGTGACGCGCTCCTGGTCGCCGGCGACATCCAGGTCGAATTCGTGAAATTCTCCCGGTAGGCCGCGATGACGTCGGCCAGCATCTCCTTGGCGCGCTCCTTGGCGTCCGGCGGAAAGTGCTTCGCCACGTACAGTTTCCCGAGCTGCTCGCCGAGATGCTCATCGACGATGCCGACCCCGTACTTCCACCGCTCGGGACGCTCGTCCTGCCCGTTGAGCACCTTGCCCTTGAACTCGAAATTCGCGTCGTTGACGGCCTTGGGCAGGTAGGGAGCGAACTCCCGCAGCACGTACAGCTTCAGATAATCCCGCCACGTGGCGATGTCCACCTCGGTCCACAGCTGACCGGCCGCCGTGAGGTAGGACGGCTGATTGACCACCATCGTCGCGAACAGCTCGCGCGGGCGATCGGTGTTCCCCGCCAGCCACGGATCCCAGTCGAAGCCCGGGGCCAGTGCGGTCATATCCGCCCAGCTGTACACGTTGTACGTCGCGTCGGTGTCGCGGTTGCGCACGTTGTCCCAGTGTGCGGGTGCGATGCGCTTCTCCAGGTCGAACACCCGCCCGGCGGTCCCGGCCGGGTCGGTCAGCCCGGCGCCCGCGGCGAGGCGTTCGAGGAAGATCCGGTACTGCGCGAGCACCTCGGCGTACTCCGGCTTCCGGTAGTACTGCTCACTGAGTCCGAGACCGGACTGGCCGACCGAGGGAATATAGGCGTTGGAGTTCTTCCGGTCGACGCCGATGCCGAGGCCGATCAGCCCGCCGATCGGCAGCTCGGCCATCACTTTCGCCAGGTCCTGCTTGGTCGCGGCGCCGTCGACCTTGGCGAACAGCGGCGCCAGCGGCGTCATGCCCAGGCGTTCGATCTCGTCCCAGTCCAGGCGCGCGTCGAAGAGGTCCTTGATCTGCTGCTCCTCCGACCCCGGCTTCGGATCGCGGATTCCCTCGATGATCTCCCGCAGCTGCTGCTGCGTGCGCTCGGCCGCCTCACTCGTCGAGCCGAAGGCCACCTTGTCCGGCGGCAGCTGGTACTCCCGCAGCCACTTGCCGTTGACGTGCCGGTACAGATCGTCCTGCGGCCGGATCGTCTCGTCCGCGCCGGTGAGATCGACGCCGGTGAGCGTCCGGCTCGCGGGTTCGGCGTCGTCCGAGCACGCGACCAGCGCGGCGACAGCCGGGACCGCGCCGAGTGCGATCAGGAAGGCACGACGATCCAGCTTCGCTGGCCGACCGGTAGATGTCACGAGAGTCCTCTCCCCGACGCGGCGTTGCCGCAGATGTACGAAGGCAGCCTTGCAGGACACGAGGCTACCGGCGTGGAGGCGGTCCAGCCCGGATTGGGGAATGGGCACCGCCGTGTGGCCCCGATTTGGGAACGACCTGCGGATTCCCATACACTAGACCGGTTGCCTGCGGGAGCTATGCCCGCAATCCGGCAGTGAACCCCCAGTGGTTGGTTCCGCGTTTCTTGCTCGAACCGAGGAAAACCGCTGGCAGGCGCGCGTCCGGAGGGCAACCGACCATGCCCGTCGGGTCGGCAATCCGGCGTGCACATACGTCCAGGTCAAGGAGGACGCTGAAGTGATTCAGCAGGAGTCGCGACTGCGCGTCGCCGACAACACGGGTGCGAAGGAGATTCTCTGCATCCGCGTTCTCGGCGGTTCGTCGCGTCGCTATGCCGGTATCGGCGACATCATCGTCGCTACCGTGAAGGACGCCATCCCCGGTGGCAACGTGAAGCGGGGTGACGTCGTCAAGGCCGTCGTCGTGCGCACCACCAAGGAGCGCCGTCGTCCGGATGGTTCCTACATCAAGTTCGACGAGAACGCGGCCGTGCTCATCAAGGCGGACAACGACCCGCGCGGCACTCGCATCTTCGGCCCGGTGGGCCGCGAACTGCGCGACAAGAAGTTCATGAAGATCGTGTCGCTGGCTCCGGAGGTGCTCTGACATGAAGGTGCACAAGGGTGACACCGTGCTCGTCATCTCGGGCAAGGACAAGGGCGCCAAGGGCAAGGTCATCCAGGCCTACCCGAAGGAGAACCGGGTCCTCGTCGAGGGCGTGAACCGGATCAAGAAGCACGTCGCGAACTCCGCCAACCAGCGCGGCGCCTCCTCGGGCGGCATCGTGACCCAGGAAGCCCCCATCCACGTCTCGAACGTGATGGTCGTCGACTCCGACGGCAAGCCGGCCCGTATCGGCTACCGGACCGACGAGGAGAGCGGCAAGCGGGTCCGGATCTCCCGTAAGAACGGGAAGGACATCTGATATGACCACGACGGAAAAAGTGCAGCCCCGGCTGAAGCAGCGCTACCGCGAAGAAATCAAGGAAGCGCTGAACAAGGAATTCGACTACGCCAACGTGATGCAGATCCCGGGCGTGGTGAAGGTCGTCGTCAACATGGGTGTCGGCGACGCCGCCCGCGACGCGAAGCTGATCAACGGCGCCGTCGAGGACCTGGCCCTGATCACCGGTCAGAAGCCGCAGATCCGCAAGGCGACCAAGTCCATCGCGCAGTTCAAGCTGCGTGAGGGCATGCCGATCGGCGCCAAGGTCACCCTGCGCGGCGACCGGATGTGGGAGTTCCTCGACCGCCTGGTCTCCATCGCGCTGCCCCGTATCCGCGACTTCCGCGGCCTGTCGCCGAAGCAGTTCGACGGCAACGGCAACTACACGTTCGGCCTGAGCGAGCAGTCGATGTTCCACGAGATCGACGTGGACCGCATCGACCGTCCGCGTGGTATGGACATCACCGTGGTGACCACCGCGACCAACAACGAAGAAGGCCGTGCCCTGCTCAAGCACCTCGGCTTCCCGTTCAAGGAGAACTGAGCACATGGCAAAGAAAGCACTGGTCAACAAGGCCAACGCCAAGCCCAAGTTTGCGGTCCGCGCCTACACCCGCTGCCAGCGGTGCGGTCGCCCGCACGCGGTCTACCGCAAGTTCGGCCTCTGCCGCGTGTGCCTGCGCGAGATGGCGCACCGGGGCGAGCTGCCGGGCGTGCACAAGAGCTCCTGGTGAGCTCGCGCTCCTCGTGAGCGCACCCGGATAGCAAGACACCGAGGGCACGGACTCACACCGAGTCCGTGCCCTCGCCGTCCATGGAGGCGCTTCCACCGCGGCAACACTGATCGGACGCGGTTTCCCGCCGCGAACGCCGCCGTGGAGTGTTCGACCGAAGCTGGAATCCCGCGCCGGCTCACCGGCGGCCGCCGCGACCGTGCCTCCGAGTCGCACGAGGCGATCACCGCCATGGAACGGCGTCTTGCCAGTCCTTCGTTCCTCTGACTGTCGAGGGATCTGATATGTGGCCGACCTCGGCTGTGATTTGTCCGGGATATCCAGTTCGATGACACGTTTTGTGTCGATAGCGCTTAACGTCGCGGGGGCACAACAGTTGGTTCGGAAGGTGGCAGCGAGCGTGACAGGTACCGAGGCGAAGCTTGATGAACTGGTCAAGATCCTGGCGATCGCTGCGGAACCGGCGGGTGAGGCCGGTGCCGCCAAGCGGGAGAAGAAGGGCGTTCCGAGCGTTCGCCAGCGTGTGAACATGCTGCTCGACCGCGGGACGTTCATCGAGACCGGTGCGTTGGCTCGTCAGCCCGACCGACCGGATGCTCTCTACGGTGACGGGCTGGTCACCGGTCGCGGTCTGATCGGGGGCCGTCCGGTGGTGGTGATCGCCCACGATCAGACCGTGTACGGCGGGTCGGTCGGTATCACGTCCGCCCGCAAGTTCATGCGGGCGCTGCAACTCGCGTTCGACAACGCATGCCCGGTGGTGACGATCAATGATTCCGGCGGTGCGCGTATCCAGGACGCGGTGGGTTCGATCGCTTCGTTCGGTGATATTTCCCGGGTGTTGGAGAAACTGTCCGGGTATGTGCCACAGGTGTCGATCATTCTCGGCAAGTGTGCGGCGGGTTCGGTGTACGGGCCGATCAACACCGACGTGCTCATCGGCACCAAGGATTCCTACATGTTCGTTACCGGACCGGAGGTGATCAAAGCCGTCAACGGTGAGGACGTCACCGCCGAGGAGCTCGGTGGCGCCGAGGTACAGGCCAGACGCGGCACCCTGCATCACGTGGCCGACACCGAGCAGGAAGCGTACGAGTGGGCGCGCAATTACCTGAGCTACATGCCGACGAGCTGTCTCGAGCAACCGCCGATCGTGAACCCCGGCCTGGAGCCGGAGATCACTGCTACCGATCGCGAGCTCGACACGATCATCCCGGATTCCGATCGCGCCGGTTACGACATGCACGAGATCCTGCTGCGGATCTTCGACGACGGTGAATTCCACGAAATCCGCGCCGCGTTCGCCCCGAATCTGATCACCGGGTTCGCCAGGGTCGACGGCTATCCGGTCGGTGTGATCGCCAACCAGCCGTTGGTGCTCGGTGGTTCCATCGACGCCGCCTGCTCGGACAAGTCGACCTACTTCATCCGGCTCTGCGATGCGTTCAATATCCCGCTGGTGTTCGTCGCGGACACCCCGGGCGTGCTGCCGGGCCTCGAGCAGGAAGCCAACGGTGTGATCATCCGCGGCGGGCGGGTCCCGCGTGCGATCATCGAGGCGACGGTCCCGATCATCAACCTGGTCGTGCGCAAGTCTTACGGTGGCGCCTACGGCATGATGGCGGCCCGACAGGTAGGTGCCGATATCAGTTTCGCCTGGCCGACGGCTCGGATCGCTGTGATCGGCGCCGACAGCGCGGTCGACCTCATCGGCAAGCGGCAATTGGCGGCGGTGCCGGAGGAGCATCGGGCAGCGGCGCGCGAGTTCATGATCAACCAGTACAACGAGACGATCGCCACCCCGTGGATCGCCGCCGAACGCGGCTACATCGACGCGGTCATCGAACCGGCGCGCACCCGTCTGGAGATCCGGAGCGCGCTGCGCCTGTTGCGGGACAAGCCGCCGGTCAAGCCGGAGTTCAACCCGCGCAAGCACCCGGTGTACCCGATGTGATCTTCCCGTTGACTCCGCAGCTGGGCGTATGGCACGCCGAGCGCTGTCACACCGACAGGTTGCCGGAAGAGTCATGTGGCGACCTTCCTCGACGGATGTCGGCGGCCTGTCGACGTCGCGCCCATCTGGCCACCCTCGGCAGCACCAGCGCGAGGGAGTCCTGGGCCGCCGGCTTCCTGAAGCCACCGGTAATTGCCGGACGCGACAGAGCCCGCGCGGCGACGGTGTGACTACCGGGCCTGCGCCGAGTAGCGAATCGCAGACGACCCGAAGAATGGCGCTGCGGCGGATCCGCTCCGCCGCAGCGCCTTTCGCGACTTCAGCTCAGCAGGTCAATCGCTGATTGTCAGGGCAGCACCTGCGGAATGACATCGGGCGCGACCGTACCCACGATCGCGCCGATCACGGCGCCGAGAATGGCGGTGGTCACCACGCCGACCACGGCGCACAGCGCGTAACCGACGACGAAGATCGCCAGGGTCGGAATGCAGGTGATGAGGGCGGCGACCGCACCGACGCCCGCACCCGCGGCCGCACCGTTCATGACCGGATCCGGGTACTGCGCTCCCGGATTCGTCGCGATGTCCTTCAACTCCGCGCCCGTCGCTGCCGAGACCTCGGGTGTCGTCACCGACAGCGTCCGGCCGTCCTCGGACACCTTGGCATCCAGGGCGATGGTGGTTCCGGACGGCGTGGCCAGCGTACGCGGAAGCTCGGTGACCGCCGCTCCCGCCTTGCTCACGACCTTGATCGAGGTCTCGCCGAGCTGGAACGTGCCGGCATCCAGCGTTGTGGAGACGGTGCTCAGGTCCGGTGCGACCGTGGCGTGGTAGCCGATGTCCGCGGACGTGCCCGTCGTCGAAATCGCCTGGGCCAACCGAGCCTGCTGCTCGGCGTAGTCGGTGGCCGATGCGGCTCCGGCACCGGCGAACGTAGTCGCCACGGCCAGCGGCAGCGCACCGATGAGCGCCTTACGACCGATGTGTATTGCAGCGCGATAGAACATTGAATTCATTTCCTCCCCGACCCCCGACACCCCCGACGTGGACGAATCGAACGTCGTATCGTGCGATGTGAACGCACTATTGGTAGCGATCGCACCGTCGACAAGGCAAGTTCTGTGACATTGTCGACATTGGGGAACCGATTGAGCCGCAAGATATTTGGATTCGGCATGAGGTTCGGCAAATCAAGAGCGAATGCTGTCGCCAGCCCCGCCGCCGCATCGGGAGACTGCCGCAAAGCTCTTGTTCGGCGCTGTCCAGACGCGCTACCCCGGATGAGCAGGTCGACATCGTTCAGTGCGTCCCGGTCTACCCGTGTGTTTCGACGTGGTGCAGCAATTCGATATCCGACCGGACCACGTGATCAGTGGATATGGCGGAACGTCGCCGGCACGGCGCGGTGCGGAGGTGGGCGGCGCGAAGTCGACAAGTCGGCCGGTGACCGAGGGTGCGAGCAGCGGCTCGATGCCCCATCTTCGTCGGGGCGGCGTCGGGAGTCGGTCCACCACGGTCAGCGCCCGCGTGTGGACTGGACAGAGCTCCGGCATACTTATTAAAGGTTATCTGTTAACCTTTAATAAGGAGGTGGCATGGCTAAGTTTGCGCAGCGGCGGTGGGTTGGCAACTTGGATGGCGGTGGCCTGTCTCGACGAGACCGTGGCTCCGGCACGTACCACGCGTATCTGCCCGATTCGTTGGCTGGCCGCCGCGTCGTTTTGACCAGCGAAACCGCCGCCGACGTCGTCGATGCGGAGGTGGCGATCACCCGTCTCGATACGGAGGCGGTGGCGCTCGTCGAGACAGAAGCGTTGTCTCGGTTGCTGCTGCGCGCCGAGGCCATCGCATCGTCACGGATCGAGGGGTTGGTGGTCGGCGCGCGTCGACTGCTGCGCGCGGAGGCGGCGCGTCAGCTCGAAGGAGAATCATCGGATGTGACGGCCGCCGAGGTGCTGGCGAATATCGATGCCATGGCTGTGGCTGCCAATGCGGTCGGCCGTGGTGAGTCGATCACCGAAGATGTTCTGCGCGAGATTCATCGACGGTTGCTCACGGGCACCAGGCTCGCACAGCATGGCGGATGTTTACGAGAGGTACAGAACTGGATCGGTGGCAGCTCCTTCAATCCCTGCTCGGCCGTCTTCGTTCCGCCACCGCCGGAGCTCGTACCCGAGTTGATGGAGGACTTGATCTCGTTCTGCAATAGCGACGATCTGCCCGCTGTCACGCAGGCCGCCATCGCGCACGCGCAGTTCGAGACAATCCACCCGTTCATCGACGGCAACGGCCGAACCGGTCGCGCGTTGATCCACCTGATACTGCGCCGCCGCGGCGTGGCGGAACGCGTCGTCGCGCCTGTGTCGCTGATTCTCGCCACGTGGAGCGACAGCTACATCGACGGTCTGACTCGATTTCGGCACATCGGTGCGCCCGATTCCGAGCAAGCTACCGACGATCTGAACATTTGGGTGGCGCGTTTCGCCGCCGCCTGCACTCGTGCGGCGCAGGATGCTACCGCTTTCGAGATGAAGGCTGCGGAGTTGCAAAGGTCGTGGCGCGATCGAGTGGCGCCGGTGCGGGCGAACTCCGCGCTGGACCTGCTGCTCGGCAAACTGATCGGAGCTCCGGTCCTCACCGTCGCCACGGCGTCGGCACTCATCGGACGCAGTTTTCCCGCTACAAACGCCGCTGTGCAGCGTTTGGCCGAAGCCGGAATTCTCCGCCAGCTCAGCGTGGGCCGCCGCAACAGGGCCTTCGAGTCACCCGAGGCGATCAGTGCTTTCACCGCCCTGGAACGGCGTCTCGCCAGCCCGGATGGAGACACGCAAACATCCGACCCAGCACGTCCGGTGCCGTCGAAGAATATGCCGCCCGGCCGCTGACCGAGGGCCACAGTCGAATTGCTGTGCGTCGTTGAATGGGCATCCTCATCGGGCTCCGCGCAGCCGGAGTCGGCTTCATAATCCGGCCTCGATTGACCGACGCATACGGCAGTGGCGGACTGTCCGGTTTTCGTTTCGAACGCTGAGCGAAGGAGTGCTTGGCGAACATACGAGCGGCTTCCGAGGAGTCGACAGTGGGCAAAGGCACCCGCTCTCATGATTCGGCGCCCCGCTTCGATAGCCGCTGAGTACTACCAGCAGAGCGGTAAGGCCCGCTGTTTCGGCACTCCCCCTGGTGGTCCCACTAGCCGGGGACCTCGGAGTTGGGGATGTACGCGCCCGCCGCGCCTCCGATCGCCATGCCGCCGAGCACACCGACGATCAGGCTCACCGGCAGGCTGATGCAGCAGCAGTCCGCCGGCGGCGATCCCGATGACGAGGCCCACGATGGTTCCGCCGACGCCGGGAGGGGTATGGGGATTGTTCCGCTCGGCCTGTTCTAGCGCTGGATTCCCAACATGACTGCTAACTAAGAAGCTTTCGCTGACGCGCAGTCCACGAGGTTCACCGGCTTCGACCCTCCGCCGCTGCACACCCGCCTGAGCTTCACTGCGGGTGTGGCTTGGTCACGTGAGGTAGGTCTGAGGATGCCCGGTTAAACTGTATCGAGCTCGGTCGTCCTGAACGGCAAGTTGTACTTGCAGGAGAGGTGCGACATCCCGAGTGCGGGGTGAAAGGGGGAGGTATGGCATTCGAAGTAGACCCGGACACGCTGCGCGCGGCGGCAGGTTCTATGGCTCTGTTGCCCAGCGAAATCGATCGCGCACCGCACCTGGGCGCTGGCCCGGTCACCGACAAATTGAAGGGCTCCGCCGTCGGGGCGGCGATCAGCAGCAGCGATGGCAGGAGCAAGACGGCCAAAGATGTGTTGCGGGCTCGGTTCAACCAGTTCTCCGCACTTCTGGCGTTATCTGCCGACAAGTTCCAGAACACAGATATCGACGCGGCCAACCGGCTCGCGGCAGTTCCCGATATCAACTCTGGCGACCCGCACGGGGGACGGTAAGTCATGCCCACCCCTATGGATGTGCTGAACTGGGATGTCTCCGGCCTTCAAGCGGTTGCCGACAACGCCACTCGCATCGCGGAAGCGATCATTACGGCATCCAATACGATGCACGGCACGATTTACGGCCTCCCTTGGAACGGCGATGCGAGAAGGGCAGCGGAGGGACGGGCTGATCGGGAGCAGTCCCAGATGCGCGCCATCGCAACCGCTTACGATGACCTAAGTTCTGCTTGTGCTGGGGCCGCTCGCGATATGGCCCACCCGCTTTCCGAGATCCGCTTGATCTTTCAGCACTACGTCGCGCTGCCGGTGACGGTCGGTGACGACTGGAGCATCAGTGGTGTAGAAGACTGGAATTCTGAATCAGGAGCGCAACTTTCAAGACTCGTCGGACTGGTCTCGACACTCGAGACATTCGACGCGCAGTGGGGCGCGAAGATCGCGGCTGCGAATGACGAACTCGCGGTCATGGCGCCCGAGTCGGTGCTCGCAGCGGCCAACGCCGCGATCCAGGCCGACCGGTCCGAGGATTCGAGGGCAGACCCTGAACGCATACGCACCTCTGCTGCGGCGTTTCAGCAGGTGTTCGGTCGGCCACCGACCAGCCCTAACGACTGGACCACTGCGGAGGCGCTGAACCCGAAAAGCTTCGACCCGAAGTATCAGGGAGTAGGGCCGGAGATCCGGGTGGTACGTATCAATCCTGTCCAAGATCAAGGTGTGGTGCGGACCAGTCAGTACATCGAACAGCGCGATGTAACGAGCTTTCCACCCACGAACCGGGACATGGGTGACAATCGGACGGCTGACCCGAACTTCGATCCTGAACACACGCGTGTCGCTACGTATGTGGACTATGAGAACGGCATCGTCGTCATTCGGCAGAATCCATCGGTCGATCAGAATCCCGATGGTAGTCCTGGAGTGTCCAAGGTCGGCACTCCTGAGGCGACCGTATGGCAGACGGACGACGGCGCAGTTCGTATCCGCTATGACGCCGCCAATCCGTTTGCGCCCGACATAGCCAGGAATCCTCCAGGGCCGATGTCGGAACATCCGATATCGGTCAACGGCGACTTAGTCTTCGTTCCGGGCGAGGACGGTGTTCAAGTACAAGGTGCTCGATCGGATTACCCTTCCCTCGAGGCTTACCAGGACCGCCCGGACGGCAGCACTCGGACTATTGCCGTGGATCCAGCGGCATCCGGCCGTTCGTGGGGGCCGGGTGTGAACTTGCCTTTCCATCATGAGCTTCCCGGTACCGATCCCAACGTCTTCGACCAGTTCAGGACGTACCAGGAGTACCCGGGCGATCAGCCTCCTGGATTCCCGGTGACGACCGATCTTCCAGGGACTGTGGCAGGGACGCCGGACAAGGCTCCGTCGGTTCGCACGATTACCGAGGACGATCATCCGTTGGGCAGGTAGGGTCCGTCGTCCGATCCAGCACCAAGGGCTGCGGCTCATGTTTCAGAGGGAGGGTGAACGATGGTCGGCCTCCGCGCTCTGCGGACGGGTTCCGGGTATTGGACTGCCGCGACTTGGACCACTTCGCTGTGGTTCATTCCTCAGCTGATCGCCGTGGCAGCCGCAATGGCGGTGATCTACCCGGATCGCAATGAGCCACCTGTCGGCTGTTACTTGACCATCTCCGCTGTCGGCGCGCTCATCGGAGTTGGATCGGCATGGTCGAGTTCTCCGAAACTCAGAGGTGTCGCGCTCGGCGTGCTCACCGCGTCCGCGGTGCTGCTTTGTGTACCGGCACTGCGGTTCTTTCCCCTCGCGCTACCGCTGGCGGCGATCTGGATCACGGTCGCTTCCGCCGACGAGGACGAGAGTTCGACCTCTGGGTTCGGCCGAGCGCACTTCGCCGGATGCTCGGTGGCCATGCTGGTCAATGCGGTTCCCCTGATTGCCACGGCGTACTATCTGCTCTTCCTGTACGCCTTCGTCTTGGCTGCTGAGATAGTGATAGTCGTCATCCTGTTGCTGTCGAAGGGTAGGGCTCGACAGTTCGGCACAGGCGTCGCGATCTCCTGGCTGGGCCTGAGCGTTTCGATCCTGGTGTCACTGCCCGTGTGGTGACAACAGCGCTTCTATTCCTGGCGACCAAGTGGGCCGATGAGTCATACCGGCCCGCTTTCGGGCATTCTTCAGCCGGTCCCCACCATTCACACTCATACCCCGTGCAGAAGAGCTCCTGGTGAGCTGGGCGCTCGGCTGAGCGTCCGCAACTGAACAGCTCAACGAGGGCACGGACTCCGCTCGAGTCCGTGCCCTCGTTCGCGTTCGGCCGTAGGTGGTTGGCGTTTCCGATTCCGCATGAGTCGTGCTCTTTCCGCTCTTCACGTTCGGTACCAGCGGGCAGCACTATTCACGTCGCGGCGGCTCGGAGTACCTTTACCGTTGGACTTATTCGGCGGCGGAGGGGCAGAGGGTTGGCCGGCGAACAGCCATCATTGTCGGTGCAGACAGATGAAGTCAACGCATTAGGGCGCTTGGCATTCGATGTCGCCACTCAGTGCCGGGACGGGTATGCGGCACTGGAGACCGATGTCCGGGACATGTTGGAGAGCTGAACCGGTTCCAACGCCGGCGCTTTCGTAGCCGGATGGGAGGAGTTCCACCAAGGGGCGGTGCGGGTGTGGGATGCGCTGTTCGAGCTGGCGGAGAAGCTGGGGATCACCGCGGACACCGTCCGCGAGTCCGACCAGGCATTCGCCACTGGTGTCAGGGTGCTCGCTTGGAAGACGGTACGGAGATAAGAATCAGAGACAAAAGTGAATCGGGTGGTGTGACCATCGACATCCTTTATCCGGGAAGTAAGAGGCCAGCGAAGGTGCGTCTGCCGTGATCGAGAAGCTGGAGAATTTTCTTCTTTACAATGTCTCCGACGATTGGGCGGCCATCGGTGAATTCGGCGGCACGGTTGAGAAGATCGCCCCCGAAGAATATTCGCGTGCATACGTTCTCGCAATACTCCGAGAGTTGGCTGACAAAGGTTACATCGAGTTCGGTGCATTCCCGGGCGGTGGTCGGTCGTGGGAGGTCTGGACCGTCGGTACGGAGGAAGCGATCAGGCGTGTCTCCCACGGTTACAACGGAGTTCCCGGATATTTAGGTATACGCGACGACGACCGTGTTCCCGCGAGTGGCACATCGCTGAGAGGTCTACTCGCGAATTGCCGCAGCCGTGTGCCACTCACGGCCGTCGTGCAGGTTGCGGGAACGCCCACAGCTGAACTCGACTCCCTCGCCGAACGGGTTGCTGCCGAGGGAGGTTCGTTCGGGGCGTGCGTCCGACCGCGGAGCCCGGTGACTTCATCATCGAGCCCGTTAGGTGTGGTGCGATTTAGGGATCGAAACGTGTTCAGCTGTGGTCGAATTCGCCGTCATTGGTTCCGGCGAGGAAGATGTCCCATGCGGCGGGGGTGAATGTCAGGGCCGGGCCGGTCGGGTTCTTGGAGTCGCGTGTGCCGACCATGCCGTCGTTCAGGTGGGCGACCTCTACGCACTGGCCGTTGGAGGCGCTGTAGCTGCTCTTGAACCAGCTTGCTCCGGATAGGTCAACGGTCACTGTCATAACTCCTTGCTACCCGGCGGAGCAGGTCTCGCGTGGTCTTCTCGTCCAGTGCCGTCTGGCGGATCGCGCTGGCCATTTCAGTGTAACGCTGCACTATTTCGGGTCTTTCGAGATAGAGATCGCTGCTCATCCCCCCGTCCAGATAGACGACTGGGGGCTCGATCGGCGACCCTTTGCTGTCGGTGCCGAAGTCCAAGAGGACGAACGAGCCGTGCAAGATGCCGCGTGTGTATCCGGCCGACCACGGGTGGATGCGCAGCGTGACGTTCGGCCGGGTGCTGACATCGGCTAGATAGCGATGTTGCTCGGCCATCACTTTCGGCCCGCCGACCATTCGGTACAGCGCTGCTTCGTCGAGAAGCACGTGAAGATCTACGGGACGGGTCTTGCGGGTGACAGCCACCTGCCTGTTGAGGCGAACCCGCACGCGTTGTTCGATTTCGTCGGCCGAACCGTCGTGCAGAAACGCCCCTATCAAGGCGCGGGCATAGTCAGCGGTCTGCAACAGGCCGGGCACTTGGACCTCGTAAGACGTCAGCCGCCGAGCTGACCGCTCCATGCCGACGTACATGTTGAAGGCATCCGAGAACAACCCGCCGAGCGGAGTGATCCCGTCCTCGTCCCGTGCCGTTGCCGCGCGCGATGCCAACCCCACCGCCTGTTCGGTGTGCTCGGGGTTCACCTCGTACAGCATGCACAGCTCGCGCACGTCCTGGCGGCGGGGCTTCACGGCGCGGCCGGTTTCCAGGCGTTGTAGTCCGTTGAAGCTGAGCTGAACTTCCTTGGCGGCGACGGCGATCGTCAGTCCACGGCCTTCGCGCGCCTCGCGCAGAAATCTGCCGAGCTGGCGGCGCAGCAGCGTCGGCGACTCGATCTCGGTCATCGGTATTCCCCCAGGTAAATGAATCCAGCACTCGGTCTGAACCGCATCCATTGGTACCCCAAAACTCGATGCTGTCTTGGGCTTTCGGAGAAGTTGTCCTGAATATGCGGATCTGGTCTGTGAGGCCGTGGTCCGGCTGGTGTGCTGTGCGTGCGCCAGGCCGCTGAACAGGGTTTTGTCGGTTCGAAGCGGCGAAGCATTCTGCGATAGGGCGCACTTCCGACTTACTCGACGGCAGGGGGATCAGCATGCAGGAAGGCCCGTTCCGAGACACCCCGACCACCCGGTGCGCGTTCTACCGCCGTATAGGCGGACTCGCTGCGGGCGTTGACCCGCACACCGGATGCATCACGGTCCCGGCCGGAAGCGTATGGGGATTGGGGATGGCTGGGTATCTCGGTCATGAGGTCCGCGAGGAACTCCGGCGGCGTGGATGTGCGACAGGACCGATCGTGTCGTACCCGAGATCACGAAGCTGGGTCTTCCTTGTGCGACCTGACCTACCGGACTCTCCCACGGTGTTCGCCCAGCTGTATCGGGCCGGTATCGCGGTCTACGGTCACGGCCGTGTGATCGCTTTGCCGTCTCCGGCCGACCGTCCTCCGGCGGTGCGGCATTGGGTCGAGCGGCCTCGGGACGGCTTCCGGCCCTCGGCGATGGTCGTGGTCACGGCGATCAGCCGATGCCTTCCGCCGCGGGCGATCGACTTGTCGGTGCTCGGCGCCGCAGGAGCTTCCGCGCCCACCAGGGGAGTGCGGTGACAGCCGACCCGCGAACACATCCGCACCAGAACGGATCTCGTGGGCTGTGCCTGCCCGGCACTCGAGCCTTCTTCGATATCTTCAACGGCCGGACGCGGCCCGCCGACGCGATGATTGTGTCGGCCGTGGGACTGCTCGGCGTGTGGGTGCGGCATTACGAGAGCGGCAAGCGGGGTCGTCCGATGGATCGACGGCTCGCCTATCTGATGGATCTCCATATCTGGGCAATCGACCGCTATGTCGAGGATCTGCTCGCTGCGGCGGGCCGAAAGGGTTACCGGCCCGCCGCGGACGTGCAGGAAATGCACTACTCCTATGGCGAGATGGTCAGCCTGCTCACGGCGGACTTCGTGCGATGCCGTCGCGAGGAGCGGCAACTCGGCGGGATCAGCGACGACCAGGTGCTCCACCATGTGCGGCACTGGGACGGGTTCAACGCCATGGTGAACGCGGTGGCCGCGGGGCGAGTACGGCTCGGTGTTTCGCGCACCGTGCAGGCTGGGTCTTCCGGACCGCAGGAGCCGAAAACGTGACGACTCCGCGCCCGGGGGAGCCAGATGTTCACTTGCGGGTCCTGCTCGACGGCGTGAGTCTGGACTTCGCCGCCTGCCACACCGCAGCTATGCGGTTCATTCGCGAGTGGCGCGCCGTGCGACCCGCTGCCGACCTCACCGTGATTCCCGGTACCACCATCGCGTTGCCGCGTTTGCCGTGCGAACGCCTTTACCTGGAACCGTGACGCGCGTCGACGCGGAACGATAGGTCTGCGAGCAGTAGCGTTCGAGTCACCCGATAGGGGGATGTCGCCTCAGCCATAGCAAGTCGTTGAAACCGGATGGGGCGTCGAGACGTCGAAGTATGGTGCCGGGCCGAGTGCAGCGGGACACATTTGCTCGGGTTACGTGCGAACCATTGACAACGATCAGGGGAGTCGAGATGAGAATGGTCACGAAGTCTGTCATCGCCGGTGCCGTCGCCGCAGGGGCCATGCTCGCAACGGCGGTGACCGCGTCGGCGGCACAGGAATTCGACACGGTCGCCGCGCACTGCTTCCCCTCACCGAAGGACGGAAGCTGTGTCACTCCGCCGAGCAACGTGAGCTGGGACAATTGCGAAATGGTCCGCCATGCCGCGGCGGACTGGTACTGCCGCGAGGTAGCGCCCGGGCGCTACACCCTCACGCATCGCTGATGATGTCAGCCCGGACTCGGCTGACCGTCGCAGCGCAGCCATGCGGGGATTTTCGCTAAATTGCCTTACGGCCAGTTTGCTAAAAGTAAACGCACCTCTGCCAGCCTACTGGAGAGGTGCGTTCGCTCACAAAGCCGACGAATAATTCACAACTCAGCGCCTGTGACCCTGCAGTTCATACTTGTTGAAGTGAGGAAGATAGTTGCAGCTCCACTCCCTGAACTCGCCGGCGAATTTGCCAACATTGGCTCTGCCGAAGTTTTCGCACTCACCTTTGGACGCAAACTGATGCGACCGCCCGTCGACATAGATAGCGAGCCATGTCTCGATGTCGGCGGATGCGGTGCCCGCAGCTCCGAAAGCCAAGCTCAAAGCAAGAGCCGCGCCACCGATCAGCTTTGTAATCATTTCCTCCCCTTACCTATACACGGCTTAACTGCCGCTTCCTCAGATTACATGATTTGGACGCTGCCGCAACAGTATTGGCGTCTGCCTGTTGTACGTCAGGTCTTCGACGGCCATCATGCTTCCCCTCGAACCGCAGCGAGGCGATGTGGCGAACGGGTGGGACCTAGCGGGCAACTCTGGAAGGGGAAAGCTAGGTCTACAGTTCGACGGACGAAGGCGGGAGGAAAAGGGTGCAACATGGCAATGTGATACAAATCACAATATTCGCTGGAACCGACTGGGGTGTTGAAACGTCGGCAAATTATGCCGAGGCCGAGTGATTCGAATTCAATTCGTAAGAGGCCGACCAGAGAAATTTGACACGGCTGCTTGGCATTGCATCCATCGCCGAAAACGGCAACTGTAGCCATCCTCCGTTGCAACGTGAGCTGGGAAGCATGCGAAATGGTCCGCCATGCCGCGGCGGACTGGTACAGCCGCGAGGTAGCGCCCGGTCGCTACACCCTCACGCATCGCTGATCGAGTCGGCCGTGAGTGGCACATCATCGAGAGGTCTACTCGTAATTCGCCACAGCTGTGTGCCACTCGCGAAGCTCGTACGCGTCGGCGCGCTCCGGCGGAGCATCATCGCTGGAGATCGTCCGGTAGTACTCGGAACGATTTGTGCTCGGTGAGTGGGGTCACGGCACGGAAGTCTCTTCGGTCGAGCGTGAGTACTTCGTTGGTCTCGTAGTCGGCGGCCAGGGCTACCGTCACCGCGCCCGCGATGTCCAGCCGCAGGGCCGGATAGAGCCTGCGCACGGCGTTGGCCTGATCGAGAACGTCGGCAGTCACCACAGCGATCTCGAAGTGCTCGGTGCGCGTTTGGGTGGCCAGGTCTTCGAGCATTTCGGTGGAGACGCGCTGGCCGAGTTCTCGACGCGCAACGTGGTCGACTTCGGCTAGAACGAGCGGCGACAGGATGACGAGTCCGGCTTGTTCCAGGACCAGAAAGGCGCCGTCGCTGTCGGGTGAGGAGGTATCGAATGCGGCGATGAGCCCCGAAGTGTCGGCGATGACGATTCCCGGGCCCTCGATGCCCAGCATCACCGGGTGTCCGAGTTGTCGCCGAAGTCGTCGGCGAGGATGTCGTCCACGCGTTCGGCAAGCGTCGGATCGCCGCTCGCGAAACGCCTCAAACGCAATGGTTCAGATCGGCGGCGCACCCGCATCGCGGCCAGATGTATTGCATTGCGGATGATCTCTGCCTCGCTGACATTGCTCCGCGCAGCGGCCTCTTTGATGACGGCTAGGTCTTCGGCGTCGGCGTAGACCATGGTGCGCTTGAGAGGCATATGAGTATTGTGGCATATATGCCACCGTGGGGAGGTGAGACCGGCGCGCGCATCGTTGGCGATGTTCGGTACGGCCACCCAGGGCCGGTGCGGACCGGAGGGTTGGGGACGGCGTCCGATCCCTCGATCCGGAAGCTCTTGGTGCGGCCGTCGAGTCGGGCGACGAGTTCGGACGGGGTCGGTCCGAGTTCGGTGCGTCGGCTGAGGCGGCGGTCGCGACTACGTCGTGCGGCTCTCCGAGGGGAGCGGCGATATCAATTCGCGCGAATCAGAACTCCAGGTCCGACCACGGGATGTGGATCGGGAACGGGAAGTCGATGGTGATGGCGTCGGAATCACTCGGTGACCACTTGCCGATCAGGAGGTAGTTGGCCGGATATAGCGGGTGCGCGCCGGGTGGGAGCGTGCCGGGGGTGGTTTCCAGTGCGTAGGCGCGGATCATTGCGATGGTGCTCTTCTTGCGCGCGAGCGTTACTTCCCAGTACCAGGGGATGCCCGCATCGGCGTAGCGCCTCTGCTCGTCCTGCGGGTCGATCTCGATGCTCGACGGAGAACGGATTCGGCCTGCGAGTAGCACGTCTTGGGCGTGAATGTCCTGGTAGGGGGCGTCGAGGCGGCGGTAGACAACGACGTCGGGGGTGACGAAGTCCGACTTCCCGGTGTCGCCGAAGAAGACGTTGGTTTCGAAGTCCACGCGCCACCAGCTTTGTGGCTGCTCGGCCATGCCGTCGCGTGCGCAGCGCTTGAGTGCGCTGGTCAGCGCGAAGGTGAACGCTTGATGTTCGGCGGGTCCGCGCCGTCGCCAGACGACGCGCCCGTTCCACAGCTCGATCTGTGCGGCGATCTCTTCGGGTAGCTGCTCGAGATCCTCCCAGGTCATGAACTCCGGCAGGTCGGGGCGTTCGACGCCTGGACTCGACATGGTCTTATGCTAGCCCGGTCACCGGCCATTTCCGCTGGTCATGAGCGGGACGAAACCGGGTGCTCACCGACCCCGATTTTGCCCTGGTGAACCCCTTGCCTACACTAGAGCGGTTGCCTGGGCACCTCCATGTCCGCATGCGTGCGCTCGGGCGATCGAACCTCCTCCGGTCGGCAAGGGTCGGCCGGACCATCCGAATTGTCGTAGGCCCACCGCCGGCCGTGCCGATGTGCACGGTGGCGCTGTATGGGAACCGCGGCGAGAAAGGTGTCTAGGTCGAACCATGACCATGACTGATCCGATCGCAGACTTCCTGACGCGTCTGCGCAACGCCAACTCGGCGTACCACGATCAGGTGAAGGCTCCGCACTCGAAGCTCAAGGCGAACATCGCCGAGATCCTCAAGCGTGAGGGCTACATCGCCGATTACCGGACCGAGGACGCACAGGTGGGCAAGACGCTCATCGTCGACCTCAAGTACGGCCCGAGCCGTGAGCGCAGCCTCGCCGGCGTGCGCCGTGTCTCCAAGCCCGGTCTGCGCGTGTACGCGAAATCCACCAACCTGCCCAAGGTGCTCGGCGGCCTCGGCGTGGCGATCATCTCCACGTCCTCCGGCCTGTTGACCGACAAGCAGGCGGCCAAGCAGGGCGTGGGCGGCGAAGTCCTCGCCTACGTCTGGTAAGGGAGGTCAGGACAATGTCGCGTATTGGTAAGAAGCCCATCGCAATCCCGGCCGGTGTCGATGTCGCCATCGACGGCCAGGACGTCTCGGTGAAGGGGCCCAAGGGCGCCCTGTCGCTCACCATCGCCGAGCCGATCACTGTCGCCAAGGGCGAGGACGGCCAGCTCGAGGTCGTTCGCCCGGACGACGAGCGCCGCAGCCGCGCTCTGCACGGCCTGACCCGCACCCTTGTGTCGAACATGATCGTCGGTGTGACCCAGGGCTACGAGAAGAAGATGGAAATCTTCGGCGTCGGTTACCGCGTCGCGCTGAAGGGCCAGAACCTCGAGTTCGCCCTCGGCTACAGCCACCCGGTGCCGATCGAGGCGCCCGAGGGCATCACTTTTGCGGTGGAATCGCCCACCAAGTTCTCCGTGTCCGGAATCGACAAGCAGAAGGTCGGCCAGATTTCGGCGGTCATCCACGGCCTGCGCAAGCCCGACCCGTACAAGGGCAAGGGCATCCGCTACGCCGGCGAGGTCGTTCGCCGCAAGGTCGGAAAGACGGGTAAGTGATCATGGCGCAAACCGAAAACCAGAAGGCCAAGCGCATCCCCCTGGGCAAGGACGTGTCGACGCAGCGTCGCCTGTCGAAGACGCGCCGTCACTTCCGCCTGCGCAAGAAGGTGGAAGGCACCACCGAGCGTCCGCGCCTGGTGGTCAACCGCTCCTCGCGGCACCTGCACGCGCAGCTGGTGGACGACTCCATCGGCAAGACCATCGCCGCCGCCTCGACCATCGAGGCCGACGTGCGCGCGCTGGACGGCGACAAGTCGGCCAAGAGCAAGAAGGTCGGCGCACTGCTCGCCGAGCGGGCCAAGGCCGCCGGTGTCGAGGCCGTCGTGTTCGACCGTGGTGGGCACGACTACCACGGCCGGATCGCCGCACTGGCCGATGCCGCTCGCGAAGGTGGGTTGAAATTCTGATGATCGATAACAAGAACGGAAGGAACGTCTGATGCCGGGACGTCAGAGGCGTGACGGCGGAAGCGGACCCGCCGGACAGAATGGCAGCGCCCCCGAGGGCGGCCGCGGCGACCGTCGCGGT
This sequence comes from Nocardia abscessus NBRC 100374, assembly GCF_000308455.1. Taxonomy (GTDB): domain Bacteria; phylum Actinomycetota; class Actinomycetes; order Mycobacteriales; family Mycobacteriaceae; genus Nocardia; species Nocardia abscessus. The sequence continues at coordinate 59,152 of NZ_BAFP01000028.1, forward strand.
GGTGGCGACCGTCGGGGCGGCGGCGACCGTCGCGACAGCGCCGCGGAGAAGAACCAACTCGAGCGCGTCGTCGCGATCAACCGCGTCTCCAAGGTCGTGAAGGGTGGTCGGCGCTTCAGCTTCACCGCCCTGGTGATCGTCGGTGACGGCAACGGTCTGGTCGGCGTCGGCTACGGCAAGGCCAAGGAAGTTCCCGCGGCCATCCAGAAGGGCGTCGAAGAGGCTCGCAAGAACTTCTTCCGCGTCCCGATGATCGGCTCCACCATCGTGCACCCGGTTCAGGGTGAGGCGGCCGCCGGTGTGGTCATGCTGCGTCCGGCCTCGCCGGGTACCGGTGTGATCGCCGGTGGCGCGGCTCGTGCCGTGCTGGAATGCGCCGGTATCCACGACATTCTGGCGAAGTCGCTCGGTAGCGACAACGCCATCAACGTCGTGCACGCGACTGTTACTGCCCTCAAGCAGCTGCAGCGTCCCGAAGAGGTCGCGGCTCGCCGTGGCCTGCCGCTCGAGGACGTCGCTCCTGCCGGCATGCTGCGTGCGCGCGCTCAGGCTGCCGGAGGTGTCAAGTAATGGCAGATCTCAAGGTGACCCAGATCAAGAGCTCGATCGGCGCCAAGAAGAATCAGCGGGACAGCCTTCGGACCCTGGGTCTGCGCGGTATCCGCAAGACCGTGGTCCGCGAGGACAACCCCCAGAACCGCGGGCTGATCAACGTCGTGCGCCACCTCGTGACCGTTGAGGAGGTCTGACATGACCATCAAGTTGCACCACCTGCGTCCGGCTCCCGGCGCCAAGACCGAAAAGATCCGCGTGGGTCGCGGTGAGGGCTCCAAGGGCAAGACCGCGGGCCGTGGTACCAAGGGCACCAAGGCACGCAAGAACGTGCCTGCCGCCTTCGAGGGCGGGCAGATGCCGCTGCACATGCGGCTGCCCAAGCTCAAGGGCTTCACGAACCCGTTCCGCACGGAATACCAGGTCGTGAACGTCGGCGCCATCGCGAAGCTGTTCCCCGAGGGCGGCGAGGTCGGCAAGGCCGAGCTCGTGGCGGCCGGCGCGGTTCGCAAGAACCAGCTGGTCAAGGTCCTCGGCGATGGTGAGATCGGCGTCGCGGTCCAGGTGACCGTGGACAAGGTCACCGGCTCGGCGAAAGAGAAGATCACCGCCGCCGGTGGCACCGTCACCGAGCTGGGCTGACGGTACTCTGCATTACAGCGGCACCGGACGAGTGAAGGCTCGTCCGGTGCCACTGTTAGAGTTCAATTGTTGTCTGCCAAGCCTCGTCGTGGTTTTCGGCGTCCCTTCTATGTCGAGCAGGGACATCGCTGAACATCCATGTCATGACCATGTCGTTCGCCAGGAGGATCAGTGCTTTCCGCCTTCGTATCGGCCTTCCGGACTCCGGACTTACGGCGGAAGATTCTCTTCACGCTGGGGTTGATCGCGTTGTACCGGCTGGGTGCTTCGCTGCCGTCCCCCGGCGTCGACTACCAGGCGGTCCAGGAGTGTATCGACCTGGTCTCCGGCGGTGAGTCCGCCGGCATATATCAGCTGATCAACCTGTTCTCCGGTGGTGCGTTGCTGCAGCTGTCGGTCTTCGCGATCGGCATCATGCCCTACATCACCGCGAGCATCATCATCCAGCTGCTCACGGTCGTCATCCCGCGGTTCGAGGAACTGCGCAAGGAAGGCCAATCCGGCCAGACCAAGATGACGCAGTACACCAGATACCTGTCGATAGCCTTGGCGATCCTGCAGGCCACCGGTCTGGTCGCACTGGCGGCCCGCGACCAGCTGCTGCAGGGCTGCCAGCAGGACATCCTGGCCGACACCAGCATCTTCGGCATGATCATCATCGTGCTCGTGATGACCGCGGGCGCGGCGCTGGTGATGTGGTTCGGCGAGCAGATCACCGAGCGCGGCATCGGCAACGGCATGTCGCTGCTGATCTTCGCCGGTATCGCCGCCCGCATCCCGACCGAGGGCAAGGCCATCCTGGACAGCCGGGGCGGTCTGGTGTTCGGCCTGGTCTGTGTCGCCGCGCTGGCGATCGTCGCGGCCGTGATCTTCGTCGAGCAGGGCCAGCGCCGGATTCCGGTCCAGTACGCCAAGCGCGTGGTCGGCCGGAAGATGTACGGCGGCTCCTCGACCTACCTGCCGCTGAAGGTGAACCAGGCGGGTGTCATCCCGGTCATCTTCGCCTCGTCGCTGCTGTATCTGCCGAACCTGGTGGCGCAGCTGACGGGATCGCAGAACAACCCGGACCCGAGCTGGTGGCAGGAAATCATCGCGAAGTATCTGGTGAACCCGGGCAACCCGGTGTACATCGCCATCTACTTCGGTCTGATCGTGTTCTTCACCTACTTCTACGTCGCGATCACCTTCAACCCGGAGGAGCGCGCCGACGAGATGAAGAAGTTCGGTGGCTTCATTCCGGGCTACCGCCCCGGTAAGCCGACCGCCGATTACCTCAACTTCGTCCTGAGCCGTATCACCCTCCCCGGCTCGATCTATCTCGGTCTGGTCGCTGTGCTGCCGAACCTGTTCCTCGATATCGGTGCTTCCGGTGGCGTCCAGAACCTCCCGTTCGGCGGTACCGCGGTGCTGATCATGGTGAGCGTCGGTTTGGACACGGTGAAGCAGATCGAGAGCCAGCTGATGAATCGAAATTACGAAGGGTTCCTCAAGTGAGAGTTGTACTGCTCGGTCCGCCGGGCGCCGGTAAAGGCACCCAGGCTGTCCTGCTGTCGGAGAAGCTCGGCGTTCCGCACATCTCCACCGGGGACCTGTTCCGCGCGAATATCAGCCAGCAGACCCCGCTGGGCCGTGAGGCGCAGAAGTACATGGACGCGGGCGACCTGGTGCCCAGCGACGTGACCAATCGGATGGTGGAGGCGCGGGTCAACGAGCCCGACGCCGCCAACGGGTTCGTACTCGACGGATACCCGCGCACGGTCGACCAGGCCGACGCGCTGGAGAAGATCCTCAAGGACATGAACACCAAGCTCGACGCCGTGCTGCGCTTCGTCGTGCCGGAGGACACCGTGGTCGAGCGGATGCTCGCCCGCGGCCGTACCGATGACAACGAGGGCGTGATCCGCAACCGGCTGCGGGTGTACCGGGAGGAGACCGAGCCGCTGCTCGACCACTACGACGGCTTGGTCGTCTCGGTGGACGGTGTCGGCGAGGTCGACGACGTCAACGCGCGGGCGCTGCGCGCGCTGGGCCACTGAGCCGGTTCGCGATGGAGCGCTGAGGCCGGGATGGTCTTCAACCGTAAGAAGAAGGTCGTGCCGTTCCGGACGGCAGGCGAACTGGATGCCATGGCGGCGGCCGGCGCGATCGTCGGCCGCGCCTTGGTGGCGGTGCGCGCGGCCGCCAAACCGGGAGTGTCCACCCTGGAACTGGACGAGGTTGCCGAGCAGGTGATCCGGGACGCGGGCGCGGTGCCGTCGTTCAAGGGTTACCACGGCTTCCCCGCGTCCATCTGCGCGTCGGTGAACGATCGCGTGGTGCACGGGATCCCGACCGCCGAGGAGATCCTCACCGAGGGCGATCTGGTCTCCATCGACTGCGGGGCGATTCTCGACGGCTGGCACGGTGACTCGGCGTGGACGTTCGGCGTCGGCACGATCATCGAGGCCGACCGGCTGCTCAGCGTGGCGACCGAGCTGTCGATGGAAGCGGGTATCGCGGCGATGCTGCCGGGTAACCGGCTCACCGACGTCTCGCATGCCATCGAGCTGGGCACCCGGGCAGCCGAGCAGGAGCACGGGCGCGCCTACGGCATCGTCGACGGTTACGGTGGGCACGGCATCGGCCGCGAGATGCACCTCGACCCGTTCCTCGCCAACGAGGGCGAACCGGGCAAGGGGCCGAAACTCGTGGTGGGGTCGGTGCTCGCGATCGAGCCGATGCTCACACTCGGCACCACCCAGACCAAGGTGCTCGACGACGACTGGACCGTGGTCACCGTGGACGGCAGCCGTGCGGCACATTGGGAGCACACCGTCGCGGTCACCGAGGACGGGCCGCGGATCCTGACGCTGCGTCCGGAGTAGCGCACGGCGGGTGCGCGGCCGTCGGGCCGTCCGGTTCGGCAACACTGCGCGGCGAGGAAACGAGCCGCACCGACGCCAGGGTTCCTGGTCGATTTCGCCGCGTGTCCGCGTGTCGACACCATGCGTCGACACGACCACCGGGCGATACCCAGCTTTCGCTGGATCGGTGACGTCATTCCTTGCACCCGCGTCCTGCGTGTTCAGCCGAAGCGGTGAGCCCGGGGCGGTGCCCGTGCGGGATGGAACGGTTACTTTTCTCCTTGGTTCGATACTGTTCTGAACGATGCTGTCAGCGTATGGCCGGGCGGGTAGCGCAGACGTGAGTAGGCCGCTACTCGAATTGGCTTGGCACGCGCCGCAGTTCGTGACGGTCGGGCCTGTCCGCCGTCTCGACCTGAGTGAGGGGAAGCGTCGTGGCCTGGGGATTCGGTCTGCGTAAGTAGCCGCTCAGTCGGCGGCGCGCAGTGTGGATCGCAGTGCCAAAGTTACGAGGGGCAGGTCGAATTCGCCTCTGGCGGTCTCCGGCCTACCGCGCAGATAGCGCATGATCCGGCCGAGCACTTCGGCCCGCTCCTCGGGCGAGATCACCAGCGTGTGCGATTGCGTGCCGATCGTCGCGGTGAGGGACTCGGCGGTGCGCCGGTGCCGGTGCGGGAATGTCGACCGTTCGACTTCGTGCTTGTCGAACAGCGGGTGGGTAGGAAGCTCGATCTGTCCGCTCGGAGGCAGGGCCGTGGACACGCTGGATTCGGCGACCTGCTTGAGCCCCGCCACCCAATCCACCGAGCTGTCGTCGGTGTTCCACAAGGCCGCGAGAACGCCGCCGGGCCGCAGCACCCGGACGAACTCCGGATAGGCACGGTCGAGGTCGAACCAGTGGAACGCCTGCCCGGCGACGATCGCGTCCACCGAAGCGTCCGCGAGCGGAATGACCTCGGCCGCACCGGCATGCGCGGTGACGCCCGGGAACCGGCGGGTCAGCTCGGCGCGCATGTGCTCGTCCGGTTCGACGGCGATCACCGTCGCGCCGACTTCGAGCAGGCCCTGGGTGAGCTTGCCCGTTCCGGCGCCGAGGTCGAGAACGGTGAGCGGCCGGCGGTCGGCGACGGCGGCCAGCGCCCATCGGATGGCCGCGGCAGGATAGTCGGGACGATGTTCGGCGTACGCGGCGGCGTGAGCGCCGAACGAACTCGCCCTGCCGGCGTGCAGGGCGAACTTTTCGTCGTCGTGCTCGGCCGGACTCCCCATACGTCCAACTCTACGGAGGGGGAGCCGCGACGGAACCTACGATGCGCCGGGAAGTCTGCGCACGCCCGCGCAGACCTCGGCGGCCAGGTCGTCGTAGCCGACGGCCAGCTCGGCCAAGCGCTGCCAGGCGTCCCACAGATCCCATTCCGAGGCGCTGGCCAGCGCCGCGTAGGCGTTCGCGGTGAACTGGGCCAGACGGTCGATCACCGCGCCGACCGTCTCGGTGTGCACGTGCGCCGCACCGTGCGCGGGCGGCAATTGCACCGTGATCCAGCGATCGATGTCGCGAATCAGGCCGGCACGCAACGCATCGATCTCGTCGAGCGAATCGTGAGCGGCGCTGAGCCTGCGCTCGTGCAGGGTGGTGAGTTCGTGCGCGCCGCGCAGCAGCGGGTTGGTCTCTTGCAGTTCACCTCGACAAGCTTGCAGTACCTGATGTTTCGCGGGCAGGGCCCCGGTCGTCATCGCCTACCCGTTCTCGTGCAGGACCGGACGGTGTCGACGATGGACGAGCCGGACGGGCGGAAACCGTTCTGCGGAGCCACGATCCAGTGCCGGTAGCCCGCGTCGGCATCGACGGGGGACGGCAGGGCGATCTCACCGCCGCTGGGCACGATCGAGACGTTCAGGCGGAACAGCTCGGCGAACAGCCGGACGTCGTCGGGTAGATCGGGGCGGGTCAGAAAGGTCCACCGTTTGGACCGGACGTGCGAGACGATCGGACCCAGCCCGATTCGGCGCTGGGTGAGATCGTCGCGAACCTTCTGCCCCAACGCGGCGGGCATCGTGATCGCGCCGACGAATCCGGCGCGGACGACGATTCGGCCGAGTTCCGGATGAACTCCGGCGGGCAGATCGCAGTTGTGTCGATAGTAGGCGCATCGGGCGGTCGGGGTGTCCGCCAACGCCAGTTGGTCCATGGGGCCCTCGGGTAGCTTCGTTCGACTTTTTCCAAGCCGCCCGGCCGGTGCTGCGGCATCAGTGCTGTGATCCGGTACACCGTGCGGGCGTTGTCTCAGTAGAGCACTCCATGGAAGAGATCAAACATTCCGTTCAATTAGTTCTCGAGAAATTCGTTTGCCTGCTGGTTACCGGTGGGTGCGGTAACCAGCACGATTCGATGGACCGCTCCGTGTTCACTTCGGCAGACGTATTCCTGGTCAACTGACCTGTGTGGATGCGGAGGCGGGAACGGAGGAGATTTTGTTCACCGCCTCGCAACCATGCGTGCTACCTTGCCGCAAATCTGTCCTGCGACAGGGGCGTCCCGGCCGGGCCTCAGGGCGTCGTGCGGAAGAACAGGACGCGATCGCCGTGCTCGGACAACGGCGTGTCGACACTGATCTGGCGCAGGCCACAGTCCGGCAGATAGGTGAGGTTGGCGAACACTTTCGTGTTACCGAAGGCCGCGCGCAGTTTGGTCTCGGTGGCCCGGTCGGGGTTGTACAACGCCAGCGTCTCGAAGTCCAAAGGCGCGAGCGGCTTGTCGAGCGGAGCCTGCCCGGCCGGACGGCCGAGCGCCGCGTACTGGGTGGCCGCGCCCCGTTCGTACCAGCACAGCTCGTAGGCCACGTTCTCGGTGACCGTGATGGCCGCGACCGGCCAGTCCTGGGACAGGCGCAGGGCCAGCGGGTTTTTCGCCACCGGCGTGAGTTCCCAGTTCAGGCTCATGACCGTCACCCAGCCGCCGTAGGGCTGATCGATCAGCACGATGTCGTCGCCGAGGGTGGTCGAGGTGTTCAGTTCGGGTTCGCGGCTCTTCCACTTCGAGTCGTTCGTACCGAGGTAGCTCTCGCGGTCGAGGGGGTAGGCGTCGTCGACGGCATAGGCAGCGATGATCGCGGCGCGTACCTGGGCAATGGCGTCCCGTTCCGGCAGGTACACGCTCAGCGCGCCGAAGGTGGAGCCGATCTGCACGGGCGTCGCCGGTTGATCCTGCTCGGTGCCGGGAGCCAGCGGTCGCAGGCCGACCAGCGCCAGCTTCCAGTTGATCTCCTCGACGGTGGACAGGTCGCCGGAGGATTTGAACATCACCTGCTGCTGGGTGAGCCGTCCCGCCTGTTCCAGCGTGCGGCAGCCCAGTTCGACCAATGCCCGGTGCGACTTCGGAGTGAGGTCCAGGTCCTGGACGCCGCACGCGCGCAACCGGATCGACATACTGGTCGAGGTGAACGCGGCGTACCGCTCTCGGTACATGGCGATGGCCTGCTTGCGCGACCGGCCGACCATGAGCGTGCGCAGCAGCGTGCTCAGGCTGGCCAGGTATTTACCGGACAGTTCCGGATTGGCCGCGGCCAGGCCGGCGCGGATGCGGGCCGCCTCCTCGGTCGCGGCTACCGCGGCGTCCTGGTCCAGCCTGCCCAGCCACACACCGCACTTGGACAGACCGTCGGCGCACGGCCCGGCGACCTCCGGATGGTCCCGCGCGACCTGGCGGTAGACGTCGCAAGCGCGGCGGATCGTCGTGGTGGCCAGTTCCCTGCGGCCGCTGTGCCGTGCCGCCTGCTCGAACGAGCGCAGCGCGTCGTTCAACTCGCCCGCCAAGCGGGCGGTCAGCACCTGGCCCCTGGACAGCAGGCGCAGGCGGATCGCCACCGCCTCCTCGGCAGGCGCCAGCGCCTCCCTGGTGCGGTCGCGCGTCGAGCCGTTGGTCTTGGTGGCTATCAACCCCTTGGCGAGTTCGCCGAGCGAGGTGGCCAAGCGCAAGTCGGATTCGACCGTACGGTCGAGCGCCGCATACCGATCCGCCGCGATCTGACGCTCCATCGCGTCCAGATCCATCGCGCTCCTCGTTTCCAGCATGATCCTCCGCCACCGCGCGGCAACCGCGCTACGCATCCTTCTGCGCACCGAGTTTGTCATGGTTGCCGCCCGCGCGCACCTGTATCCGGCCGGGCTGACCGGGCTGTGCGGCGGGCGGCCACCCGTCCGGCCACCCGTGCCGGCCCGGAAGGCATGATCGAGGGTTGTGCGAGCCCTATTGCAGCGCGTGAGTTCGGCCCAGGTCACCGTCGACGGCCAGGTCGTCGGCCGGATCGATCCGGCCGCCCGCGGGATCCCGCACGGCCTGGTCGCGCTGGTCGGCGTGACGCACTCCGACACCGAGGCGACCGCGAAGGCGCTGGCCGACAAGGTTTGGCGGCTACGCATCCTCGACAGTGAGCGTTCGGCCGCGGATCTGAACGCGCCGATCCTGGTGGTGAGTCAGTTCACCCTGTACGCGGACACGAAGAAGGGCAGGCGCCCGTCCTGGTCCGCGGCCGCTCCCGGGGCGATCGCCGAACCCCTCGTCGACATGTTCGCGGACGCGTTGCGCGAACTCGGCGCAACCGTCGCCACCGGGCGGTTCGGTGCGCACATGCGGATCGACTTGGTGAACGACGGCCCGGTGACCGTCATGCTGGAGTTGTGAGTCCTCACGTTGTAGCTCCGAGCCGGTGTCTTGCCCCGAAAATTGGGGGCACCGGCGAGATCTGGTGACTCGGACCGTGCCCCACCTGGTGCGGCGTCTGCCCGCAAGCGCCGAGGAAGTTCCCGTTCACGTTGGCGTCACTGGTGATTAGTCATCCGGTGTTACCGTGGCTGGGAAGGAGTCGAGGGTGGAGGAGCGGACGCGATGGCGGACAATGTCGAATTCGATGAGCATCTGTTCCGCAAGGCGGCCCGGAAGACGGGGCATGTGCAGGACCGGGTCAACGGCATCATCGACAGGCTGAGCACGTCGATCGCCGCGCGGGGAAATTGCTGGGGCGACGATACTATCGGCCGCAATTTCGCCAACGGTCCCGACGGCCAAGGTGGTTACACCACCACTCGGGACAACCTGATCTCGGGCGCTCGCAACGTCGCAGGCACATTCGAGAACTTCAGCGAAGGACAGACCGAGACCGCCGACCTGCTGCGCGACATGGAGCACGGCAACCGCGACGGCATCCGCTGAGCCCGGGGTTACCGACCATGACGAACGAGCAAGCCAAGGCGGACCTGGCCGACATCCTCGACGGCGTCCAGGAGCAGATGCGGATCATCGCCCGGTTGCAGCAGGAGCGCGCCGAACTCACCGGCCGCGCGACGGTGCGCGGTAAGCGGGTGACGGTGATCGTGAACGCCGACAACACGGTCATCGACACCCAGTTCGGGCCGAACATCGAGGAGCTGAGCTACGCCGAGATCGCCAAGGCGATCACCGAGGCCGCCCAGCAGGCCAGCGCCGATGTGGCCCGCAAGACACGGGATCTGATGGCTCCCTTGGACACCCATCGGGCACGGATGCCGAAGCTGTCCGACCTGGTCGAGGGCATGCCCGACCTGCGCGCACCGGAGCCGGTGCCCGCGCCGACGGCGCCGCCGAACGCGCGCGAGCGCAGGGAGTTCTCCGACGGCAGCGGCATGCGCTTCACCGATACCGAGACCGTAGAACGCGATCGTGGTGGATCGGTCACCGATTCGAGCTGGTGAACTCGGTAGCCGGACCGGGCGAACGAGGTAGCTGCCCATGGCCATCGAGCTGCCTGCCGCACTGAAGTACCTCGAGCCGATCGTCGGCATGGAGTGGCCCGAGGGCAACGAGGACCAGATGTGGGGCCTGGGCGGGGACTGGCGTACCGCCGCGTCCGAGTTGCGCTCGGTGATCCCCGATATCCAGGCGGCCAAGAGCGCGTCGATGACCGCCTATCCCTCGGGCGACGGCTACGAGGAGATGGTCAAGGCCTTCGACAGCTTCCTGACCTTCAGCGGCAGCAATCCGCAAGAGGACCAGACGCTGTCGAAGCTGGCCGACTACTTCAAGGAGATCGGCGACGGCGCCTACGACGTCGGCACCGAGATCGAGTACGGCAAGCTGATGTACTGGTCGTCGCTGGCGTTGCTGGCGGCCGAGCTAGCGGCGTCGTTCTTCTCCGGTCCGTTCAAGCCCGCGGTGGACGCGGCGGCGATCGCGCTCACCCGGATCGCGGTCCGGCTCATCGGCCAGCGGTTGGTGCAGGCGGTGATTCAGCGGGTCGGGCGGATCGTCGCGAACCGGTTCGTGCGGTTCGTGCTCCGGCACATGGCGATCGACACGATCCTCGGCACCATGCAGGAACTGGGCGTGCAGGCCTACCAGGTGGACCAGGGGCACCGCAAGAACATCAACGTCGAACAGGTCATCGTGACCGCCGTCAGCTCCGCGGCGGGTGGCGCCGCGGCCGGACCGCTCGGCGAGAAGGTGGGCGATGCGCTGACCCGGAGGTTCGGTCCGGACTTCAATCCGTTCCTGCGCGGCGCGATCACGGGGACAACGGCGGGATTGGCCGGTGCGGGAGCGGGTTTCGTGGCCGCGACCGCGACGCAGTTCGGGTTCGACGTGGCCACGGACGGGTTGGACAAGGCGCTGCAGAACCTGGGGAACACCCCGGTCGACTGGCGGATGTTCACCGCGGGCGCCTCCAACGGCGCGATGACCAGCGTCGCCAAGGTCGGTTCCGCGCAGATGTGGAACAAGATCATGCCGACCACGATGAGCCGCCCGGATCTGGGAACTCGCCTGGACACTCTCTTCGCCGACGTGGGCGGTCCGCGAGTGGGTTTCCGGCCCGACGGTGCGGGAACGCCCGGTGCGGGCGACGGCAGCGGCCTGGCTCCCGGTGCCGGGGCGCAGAACCCCGCCGGTACCTCTAGCAGTCCGGGGGCGTCGAACGGCACGGGCGCTCCCCGCGCCGGAATGCCCGCCGCGGCCGGGAACGGCACGAATACCTCGACGAGCCCCGCCAGTTCGGACACGTCGCGTACCGGCACCGCCGATGACACTGCTTCGTCTGGCGGGGACCAGGTTTCGAACGCGGACTCCGATGGGGCGCGGTCGGACGGGAACCAGGCGGCGCGCAACGGTGAGCCCGACTCGGCGCAAGCGTCCGGTGAGTCCGGTGCCTCCGGCGAACGTGCGTCGTCGGGTGAGCGTGCGTCGTCCGGGGAGCAGTCCTCGTCGGGTGAGCGGTCCGCAGCGGGTGAGCAGTCTTCGTCGGGTGAGCGTGCGTCGTCCGACACCGGCGCGGGACTCGCCGACGAAGGAAGGCACGACCGCCAGGCTGGTGCCGACCGGTCCGAGGAACCGAATATCTCTGCGGGACAGCAGGATAGCGCCGTGGCGGGCGATCCGGCGGGCACGCAACGCGGCACCGTCGACGGCGTGCAGAACCCGGAGACGCGGTCGTCGTCGGACACGGCGCCGACCGGCGCGACACCGGTCGCGGGCGCTCCGCTGACCGGCCCGGCGGCGACACCGCCCGCCGGGCCGACCACCACGAGTGCGCCTCCGTCGAGCGGTGTGGCGCCGGGGGCCACATCCGCGTCGCCCGCTTCGCCCGGATCGAGCGACGCGCGGACCGCGCCGTCCGCGGACCCGCGCACCCAAGCTGCCACGACGGACGACGGGGCTCGCAAGGCGCCCGTCGACCGGGCTCGGGCCGGTGTCGCGGACCGCACCGCCGCGACCGGTGACAGGGCCGCGGTGCAGGCGGGCAAAGCCGACTCCGAGGCGCCGCGAGCCGAATCCAGGCGCGAAACCGGTGAGACTCGGCAGGTCGGGGATAGTCGGCCCTCGGGTGAGACGCGACCGACGGGTGAGACGCGACCGACGGGTGAGACGCGACCGACGGATGAGACGCGACCGACGGATGAGACGCGACCGACGGATGAGGCCCGGCCGACGAGTGAGACGCTGCCGATCGGTGAGGCCCGGCCGATCGGTGAGGCCCGGCCGATCGGTGAGGCCCGGCCGACCGGTGAGACCCGGCCGACCGGTGAGACCCGGTCGACCGGTGAGACGCTTCCTACGGGTGAGGCCCGGCCGACCGGTGAGACCCGGTCGACCGGTGAGACGCTTCCTACGGGTGAGACGCGGCCGACCGGTGAGACTCGGTCGACGGGTGAGACGCGGCCGACCGGCGAGACCCGGTCGACGGGTGAGACCCGGCCGAATGGTGAGGCGCGCCAGGCTGGTGCGGACCGGTCCGAGGGGGAGACGTCGCGATCTCGCGATACTCCCGAGTCCGAAGACAGCCGCCGCGAGGACGCCGAGCCGGTCCTGTTGCCGCTCGCCGGTGACTCCGGCGATTCCAGGACGGCGCGCCGACCAGGTCCCGACTCCAGTGGCCCGGGTCGCAGGGATTCCGACGAGACCACCCGGAACGATCCGGAACCGGATGAACCACAGCAGGATCCGAGTAACCGCGGGGAATGCGCCCGGCTCTCGCTCGAGGAGATCCAGCAGGCCACCGGAAGCGACACCATCCGGCCGCCGGACGAACCGGTCGGCGAGGGGGGCATGTCGCTGCGCGACATCCAGCAGGCCGCGGGCGGACGCCTGTGGGACTACCCGGACGGCGGGCCGGACCAGTCCCGTCATCAGGGCGTCGCCGATGAACTGCTGCGCATGGCCGCGGGGATGGATCCGCGCGATGTCGCCGAAGGCCGTGGCCCGCGCGCCCTCGTGGTGGACGAATACGCCGGCCCGGTGGACGAGCACGGAGTCGGCGCCCACGCCTACACCCTGACCGTGCGCATGAACCCGGACACCGGCGAATTCCGCATCGAGGTTTCCGATCCGCAGGCGGAGATCCGCAGGGGCTTCCCGCCGGACGCGCCCGCGGAACTCCGGGCGGTGTCGGCGATCCTGTTCGACGGACAGGGCAAGGCGGTGCCGCCCAGCGGGTCCGACCCGAGGGTGCGACCGACCGACGACCGCCCGATCTACGGCCGCGACGGCGAGATCGCCGGTCGGCGCAGTGACGAGACGCCGAAGCAGTTCCGGGCGCGGATGCGGGCCGAGATGGCCGACATGCACTCACGGCGGGAAGCTGAGCAGGCGCGGCGCCTACGTGACCTGGTGGACCGCATCGATGATTCGGATCTGCCGGAAGGAGTGACGAAACGGTCGTTGCGGCTGCGGGCATCGCAGGCGGAATGGCATGCCCGCGAGCACCGCAAGAATGCCGACACCTGGTGGCGTGTCGCCGGTGGGCGGTCCGCCGACGATGCTCCGATACCGCCGCGTTCGCCGTCCGACCCGGCGCCGGATCCGGCGCGCTCTCGGGACGGCTCGAACCCGCCGGAGCCGACACGGATTCCGCCGGGCGACCGCGACCCGGCCGCCCAGGACGAGACGCGGCGAGCGTCCGATCCGGTGCCGCCGCGCGACGCCGACGACGTGCCGGAGCCGGGCGATCGGAGGGTGGCGCCGCTGGACCGCAACGGTTCGGTGGACGAGGACACAGCGCAGCCCCAGCGCGCCCGGACACTCGACGAGACACCGGACTTCCTCGGTGAGTCCGACGAGGCCGAGCACCGGTCGGAGCACGGAGCAGGCGACGACGTTCCGGCCGGCATGTACCGCGACGCCGACGGACTGCTGCACAAGCTCGGCGATCCCCCCGACTCCTACCGAGATCCCGACGGCACATGGCATCACCGGGACGACGCCCCGGACACCTACCGCGACGACACCTTCCGGCTACGCGACGCGCTGAACAATGAATTCCTCCCCGATCATCTGACGAAGCGGCCCTACCGGTTCCTGGCCGATCCCGGACCCGAGGACTCGTACGCGGTGGTCGATGAGGTGATCGCCGGTCGGATCGCGAAGGTGGTCACCGAGCGGGCGACGATACAGAGCCAACGCGACACAGCCAATGACGCGGTCAAGCGGCACATGGCGGAGTTCGGGATCAAGAAGATCAGCGATCTGGCCGAGGAAAAGCTCCAGCCGCGAGTGCAGGCTCTGGAGACCGCGATCCTGGAGTCGTCGCTGAGCGATGCGGAGAAACTGGCCAAGCTGGATCGCCTTGCCGAGATGGAGCGCAACGCCGCGGAGTTCAACCGGCTCGGTCCGTTGCTGGTGAACGCGTCGAAGACGCTCGGCGAGCTGGGCGGCAAGGCGTTCGCGCTCGACGCGGACAAGCGGCCGGGCGCGGTGCTGCTGTCGCCTTTCGTCGGCGCGATCGATGGCGCCGATACCGTCGACATCGCGGTGCTGGTCCCCGGTGTGGACGGTGGGCCGCCCAAGCTGGTGGTGATCGAGGCCAAGGGTGTCGGTTCGCAGCTCGGCGGCTCCAAAGTCGCCGAGGCGCAGCAGGGTTCGCCGGAGTATCTGCGCCGCACGGCCGCGATCGATAAGAATCTGCGGCGAATTCTGACCGAGACGCCGGAGCAGATGCTCGCGCGCGGCGTCGATCCGGACAGTGCCGAGGGGCGAGCGCTGCTGCGGGCTCGTGAAGAACTGCTCGCGGCGCATCGGGACGGCACGCTGGAGGTCGAATACCACCTGGTGCACGTCGCCAAGAACGGGGACGTGACCGTCAGCGAGTTCAATCTCGAACGCGACGGTGTGCTCGTGCGGATCGATGTCATCGGCGGCATCGAATCGCCCGCGCTGGTGCGGACGCCGAATCAGATGCCGCCCGCCGCCGCCCCGGCCCGCGATGCGAATGCCGCCGCTCCAGCCCGCGATGCGAATGCCGCCGCTCCAGCCCGTGACGCGAACGCCGCCGCCCCGGCCCGTGACGCGAACGCCGCCGCCCCGGCCCGTGACGCGAACGCCGCCGCCCCGGCCCGTGACGCGAACGCCGCCGCCCCGGCCCGTGACGCGAACGCCGCCGCCCCGGCCCGTGACGCGAACGCCGCCGCTCCGGCACGTGACGCCGACCCAGCCCCTGATGCCGACGAATCGGCTCTTCCCCGGCAGGACGGGGACAGCGACGCGGCGGCCGCTCGCGACGCCGAGCTGCTCGGTGTACCGGGCGAGGACGACTGGTCGCGTCTGAATCCGGAAGAGGTCGGTGCGCGGTTGCAGGAGCACCTGCGCACCGAGATGCGCAATCCCGACTTCGAAGTCTTCGGGTTCGATCTGCCCGGTCTCAATCCCGAGGTGGTGCGGGAATACGCCAGGGCGATGGTCGATCTGGTGGACCGGTTTCCGAGCGCCGACCTGCGCAGCATCGGGATCGGTGGTTTGCCGCCCCAAGTGATCGGCATGGCACAGCCGCGGCTGGACGCCTCCGGCCGAATGTTCACCGAGTCGATCATCCTCAGCTACGACCATGCGACCGGTGCGCAGACCTTCCGCGACCGGATGCAGCTCGGAGTCGACAACGGCCGCTTCTCGCCGGAGGTGCTGCGGCGTCCGGTGCGGGCCGTGGTGGCGCACGAATACGGGCACGCGCTGGATTACGCGAGTCAGCAGAGCGCTCGTCATCGGGCCGAGGAATACCTCTACCAGCGCTATCGGGACGACGACACCCGCCCCCCGGATCTCGGTTTCGAGGACTGGCTGCACCAGCTCAGCGGCCACAGCTTCGACCGCGACGGCAATCTCCGGCCGGAGGAGGCGCTTCCCGAGGCGTTCGCCGATCACGTGCTCCGTGGCGACGATGATGGACCCGCGAGCGCTCCCGCCCGTGCGCTGCACGACCTGCTGACCCGTCTGGCCGCCGCGCCGCCGGACACGGGTGACGCGCCCTTGTCGCTCGAGCCCGACCACGTCGACCTGCCGAGCGATGGACGTAATGGTCCGCCGCGGGCCACTCCCGCACCCGACGAGCCGGAAGGTGGTCCGGAGCCGGGCGACCGCAAGTTTGCGCCATCGGCCCGCAACGATTCCGACGACGAGGCGGCGAAACCCCCGCAGACCTCCGCCGCGGACGGTGGGTCGAACAAGCCGCCCGCCGATCCGCCCGCTCGTACGCCGGACGAACCGGATGACGGCGCGAACAACCGCGACGAGTCGGCGGCGAACGAGCCGTACCAGGTACAGGTGTGGCCGCCGCCCGAACAGGGTGGCGAGGGCACGGACCGGACGAACGGTGACGAGCCGTCGAACGAGGACGGTGCGCGGCAACCGGGCGATGTCGAGGCGGCCACGGAATGGGCGAACCGCGAGTACGACCGGATGCTGGCCGAACGTCACCGGCTCACCCGCGAAATGGAGTTCTGGCAGGCCAAGCGCGACGACCGGATCACCAGGCTGATGGACGTCGCCGATCCGGAACGGGCCCTCGGCACGCGCGAATCGCTGGCCGACACGATGCGGCGGCTGGACGAGGCGGCCACCCGCCGGACGGTCGACATCGCTCCGCTGGGCGAGGACGCCGGCAGGCAGGTCAGCGAACAGCGCTCGGCCGCCGATCGCGCGCGGCGGCTGCGGGATCTGAACAAGCTGGAGGAGGCCGCCCAGCACGTCATCCAGTTGCGCGAGCGGATCGCGGTCGTAGACAGTCAGCTCCGAGAACTGGTCCGCGACGGCGCCGTCGAGGGCAGGCCGCTGCTGGCGGAGACCCTGACCGAGCAGCATCGAGCGGCCGCCGAGCGCGCCCGCGAGCTGCTGCGGATCAAACCGCGGCGCGGCATGCGGGACGATCTGGCCCAGCGGCTCGGCTCGGTAGACGAGCAGGGGATGGTCGATGAGGCCGCCCTGGGCCCGGATCGGTTGGCCGAGACTGTCGAACGGCTCGGGGCCGATCATCCCGACCGGTCCGGCGAGATCGGCATGCTCGACGAGGTGGCCCGTGAGGTCAACGAGGCGCACAACCGGATCGGCCGGATCCAGGATCGGATGGCACAGCTCGCGGGTGCCGGGCACCGGGACATCGAGGCCGCCGGGCGCCGGATGGAGACCGACTGGGTCGGCGTGGTCGACGGCGACCCGCCCCGGATCATCGTCTACGGTCCACGGGAACCGTTGGCGCCCTCGATCGATCGGGGCATGAGCGACCACGATCTGGCGCTGCAGCACGCCCTGCACACCTCCGAAGCCGTGGTGCGCGCGATGATGCGGCCCGACGTCACGGTGGAGTACCGCCGGGTCACCTCCAACCGGGTCGGCGACTGGACGATCGATGGTGACCTGGCCGGGCCGCAGCTTCGTCACGTGGGCGGCAGCTTCGGGGCGAGAGACCGGGGTACGCCGCCGCGCGGCCTGGACATGGCGATGTGGCGGGCCGCGAACGGGGAGTGGCAGCAGGTCGATCCGTCCCGGCCGGACTGGCAGCAGAACCGTCGGGGGGTGGCCGAGCACGACTACAAGGATCGCGACCTGCCGGAAGGCGTCAGCAGCTGGGCCGTGGACCAGATCCAGGCGACGGTGCACGACTGGCTCGCCGACCCGCCGCCGCCCGACCCGACGCCGCGTGGTCCGAACAGCCCCCCGCCGCCGGAGCCGGTGAACCAGGATCTGCTGCCGCACATCGTGGGTGGCGGATCACCGGTCAACCCGAACAGCGTCCCCACCTACGAAATGCCGTTCGCGGACGCGATCTCGCAGGTGATGCGGGTGATCATCGAGACGGCGAAGCTATCGGGTTTCACCTGGTTCGCCGATCGGGACAACCCGGGCCGGCTCCGCCCGGGCTTCAAGGGCCATCCGTGGTTCCGCGCACCGAAGTCCGAGCACCAGCCGTTCGTCCGTCCCGTCGAGGCGGACGACGTCACCGACGACCGGGGCACCCCGGAGCAGTTGCGCGATCGGGCGCGGCAGCGGCGCGAGGACTGGGCTCGCGTCCAGCGCTGGACCGACGAGCAGTACCAGCGTTTCCTCGCTGACGCCGACGACGTGGACCGGATCGCGGAGCGGGTGCGCGAGCAGCACCAGCGGGAGCGCGACGCGGCCGCGCGGGAGGTCATCGATGTGCTCCGTCGCCGCGTGCTGCCGCATGCCGCGCTCGACCCGACGGGCGACCTGGACGCGCAGCTGGCCCGGCTGCGGGACGCCATCGACGTGGCGGACTCGGTACTGGAGCGGCAGTTCGACGGCTCGCTCGATACGGAGCAGCGTCGGCGAATCCTCGGCGACATCGTCGACATGATGGTCGAGGGTGCGGACGCCGATGCCCTGCGCGCCGCCCTGAACGACCACATGCGCACGCGGACGCCCGATCTCACCGCCGACGACCTGCGGCAGATCAAGAAGCTGCTGATGGAGGACGAGCTGTTGATGCTCGATCCGGACACCGGCCAGCTCGAGTGGCGGCAACTCGATCGGCTGGCCCATGTCGCCGAGGCGTGGGGCCGGCTCGCCGACGGCGATCCCTTGCCCGAGGACTTCCGGCTCGTCACCGACGCGCACGCGTGGTCGGAGCTGGCGCGCAGGTTCCGCGAGGAGAGCGACTACAACGTCACGTGGCACGAGATCTACGAGGCCGTAGCGCGGCTCGAGGGGCCGCACTGGGACGATCGGCGCCCACCGCTGTCGGATTGGCGCGCCGATATCCCGTATGCGCCACCGCTGCCCGCCCATCTGGCCGACGCGCCGCAACCGGAAAGCTCTGCCGCGCAGCGGCGTCCGGGTGCGGAGCCGGTGCGGGATCCGGTGCTGGAGGGCATGCTCACCGAGCTCGAGGCGACGGTCGAGCGGATGCGTCAGATGGACGCGGAGTGGGAAGCCGCGTCCCACCCTGGGCCGAAGTCGCCGGACGAGTCGGGCGTGCGGCCGGATTCGGATGCCGAGCCGG
>NZ_BAFP01000027.1 GCF_000308455.1 Nocardia abscessus NBRC 100374
GATGTTGATGAAGGCCAGCAGCAGATAGGAGTCCTCGCTCGCGTAGACCAGGTCGGCGGCCAGCGCGATGCCGACGCCGACGCCCGCCGCGGCGCCCCGGATGCGCACGATCACCGCGACCGGCGCGTCGACGATGGCGCGCACCAGTCGGTTCGCCGCGTCCATCACCATGTCCGAGGTGATGCCGCGGCTCGCCTCGTCGGCGCTGGCCGACAGATCGGCGCCGGTGCAGAAATCGCCGCCCTCGCCGGTCAGCACGATCGCCCGCACGGCGCGGTCCGCGGCCGCCGAGCGGAAGGTGTCCCCGAGCGCGACCATGGTGTCGTAGTCGATGGCGTTCTTCCGCTTGGGGTTGGTGATCGTGATCCGGAGCACTTTGCCGTCCTGAACCGCCGTGAACCTCGTGGCGGTGGGGGCAGCGGCCGGCACCGCGGAATCGTTGTTGCTCATGTTCGCTCCTAAGCTGCAATTCGGCGGACGCCAAGCCGTGAATAGTGGTTAACTTTGCGAATTGTGGTTAACTTAGGTTCCATTGTCGGGCGCTGTCAACCAGCGCCGCCGGAGAACGGAGAGGTGCATGGTCGCGGATCGCAGCGAGGTCGGCCTCGCTCCCGCGCGGCCCGACCCGGGCAGGAGGGCGGGCGCGGAGGGCGCGTCGTCGGTGCGACGCCGTCCGAAGGACCGGAAGGTCCAGATCATCCGGGCGGCCGCGCGGGCGTTCAGCGAACGCGGGTACTACCCGGTCGGCGTGGACGAGATCGCCGCCGAGGTCGGCATCTCCGGTCCGGCTCTGTACCGGCACTTCACGAACAAGTACGCGCTGCTCGTCGCGGCCGCCGAGGAGGGCGCGCGGCACCTGCTGACCGTCGCCGAGGCCGCCGATGACACCCGGCTGGATCCGCAGCAGCGCCTGGACGCGCTGATCCGCGCGATCAGCGAGCACACCGTCGAGATCCGCCGCGAGGCCGGGCTCTACCGGTGGGAGCGGCGCTATCTCGAGCGCGACGACCGGGTTCGGATCCGGAAGATCTACGACGACCTGAACAGCACCCTGATGGCGCCGATCGCGCTGCTGCGACCCGACGCGCCGTCCACGGACACGGCGATGCTGGCGGCGGGCGTGCTCAGCGCGATCGCGAGCATCGCCGCGCACCGCACCGCACTGTCGAGCGCGCGGCTGCTTCCGCTGCTGCACGACATGGCCTGGGCGGTCCTGCGTACCGAGCTGCCTCCCGCGCCGGCCGAACCGGATCCAGGGCCGCCCGTGCGCGGCATCCCGGTGACCTCGAAGCGCGAACAGTTGCTCACCGAGGCCATCCGGATCTTCGGCAGGCAGGGCTACCACGAGGCGAGTATCGAGGAGGTAGGCGCCGCGGTCGGCATCAACGCCTCGAGTGTGTACCGGTACTTCGCGAGCAAAGCCGACCTGCTCGCCGCGGCCTTCTACCGCACGGGCGACCGGCTGGCCATCGCGATCACCGAGGCGCTCGCCGAGGCGGCCAGCCGCGAGGAAGCCGCGCGACGGCTGGCCGACCGCTACGCCAAACTGAGTTTCGCCATGCCGGAGATCATGCCGGTCTACTACGCGGAGTTCACCAATCTGCCGCAGGCCGAGCAGCACAAGCTGCGCGCCATCCAGCGGCAGAACGTGCTCGAGTGGGCGAACCTGCTGGACGGCGATCCGGTGGAGGCGCGTTTCCGGGTGCACGCCGCCATCAGCCAGGTGATCGATGTGGGCCGGTTGATCCGATTCGATTCCCGGCCCGCGCAATTGGCACGGGTCACCGCGCTCATGGACGCGGTGCTGCTCGGCTGAGCGGTAGCCGCCGCTCAGGGGCGGCGGCCGTGCCGGATCCGGAATATCGTCCGGGCCAACCGAAGATGGCGCGGGTGCCGATCGAATGTGGACAGGTTCACCGGCGCCCGGTACCGCTTGCGCGTGATGGCCAGGGTCCTGCTGAACTCGCGCAGCCCCTGGTCGCCGTGGCTGTGGCCCTGGCCGTATTCGCCCACACCGCCGAAGGGCAACGCGGGAATGCCCGCGTAGGCGGTCGAGGAATTGATGGTGACCACCCCGGCGCGCAGTTGTTCGGCGAACGCCTCGATCTCGTGCACGTCCCTGGTGAACACCGACACCGCGACGTCGGTGCCGACCGCGTTGATCCGCTCGGCGGCCTCGTCCATGCTCGCCACCTTGTTGACGATGAGCACCGGGCCGATGCCCTCACCGGTGATCGCGATGCTCTCCTCCGGCACCTCGGCCAGCACGATCGGCTCGATGTAGGGCTCCCGGATCGACTCCAGACCGCCGACCACCGCGCGGCCGCCGCGGGCCACCGCGTCGCGCACCTGCTTGCGCACCACCTCGACCTGCGACTCCATGATCATCGGGCCGTAGGACGCCTTCCGATCCGCGCCGGGCCGCAGTTTGCGCGCCTGGTCGACGACCAGGTCCAGGAACCGGTCGTAGACCGATTGGGCGACGTAGGCCCGCTGGATGCCGGTGGCGTTCTGCCCGGCGTTGGCCATCGCCCCGAATACGGCGGCCTCGGCGGCGTCGTCCAGCTTCGCGTCGACGTGCACGACCATGCTGCCCTTGCCGCTGCGCTCCACGACGACCGGCGTCATGGTCTGCGCGCACACCGAGATCACCTCGCGCGCGCCCGCCTCCGAACCGGCGTAGGCGATCTTGTCGACCTTCGCCCGGCACAGCGCGGTGCCGGTGGCCTTGTCTCCCGTGACCACTTGCAGCACCGGCTGGTTCGGCGCGAGCCGGGACCAGCTGTCGGCCAGCCACACGCCCACGCCGGTGGTCAGCTCGTGCGGCTTGAACACCACGGCGTTGCCCGCCGCCATCGCGTAGGCGATCGAACCCATCGGCGTGAACACCGGGTTGTTCCACGGGCCGAGCACGCCGACGACGCCCAGCGGCAGATAGCCGACGGTGGCCCGCTGGTTGCGGGTGAGCCAGCTGGAACCGATGCGCCGCCGGTCCAGCGCGCGGCCCGCGTTGCGCGCGGCCCAGTCCAGGTTCTCCACCGCGAGCAGAACCTCGATCGCGGCGTCGGCTTCCGGCTTCCCGGTCTCCTCGCACAGCAGGGTGACCAATTCGCCCGAGCGGCGGACGATCTCGCGTTTCCAGTCCAGCAGCCATCGCCTGCGGCTACTGAATCCCAGTTCCGCCCACCATTTTTCGGCGGAGCGGGCCGCGCGCACCGCGCGATTCAGTTCGCCGGCGCTCATCACGGCGTAATTGCCCACGACCTCACCGGTGCGCGGATCGTAAGACGTCAGCACGTTCGTTCGGCCCGTTCCTCCCGGACGCGCCGCCAACCGTGGCTGCGCGGACTCGGCCATGATCACCTCTCGCAGTGTCGAAACCGGCGTGCGGACCGCTCAGCGGGGCGCAGCCGCGGACGAGTGAGTGTGTTCCCCCGCAAATCAGACTATGGTCTGGCGCAGCGGCCCGACAAGGCTCGGCCGCCGGCTCTCGGCCGCACCGGATCGCGCTCACCAGCGTCGATCCCTCGCGTGACGGACGGGCGGCGAGAAATGTGAGTAAGGACACAATTGGCGCATGCCGGAGTGGGCGGCTACCGAGCCTTCGCTCGGCTCGGCGCGGGTCGGGGAGGGACTTCGTCCTGCTGTGCCCCCGATGTGCCCCCGCGCGCGGCGAAAGGCCAGACCATCGGCCGGTAACATCACGCCGAGCGCGACGGATCACCAATCCGAGCGTGCGCATGCGCTCGGGCGACGTGGTCGTCGCCGTACCGGCCGATAGTGGAGAGTTGATGCCGAGTTCCAACCAAGCAGATTCGCATGCGGGTGAGCCAGCGGTCCGGGTAGCGGACGTCCGCAAGTCGTTCGGCGACGTGCATGCGCTGCAGGGCGTCAGCTTCGTCGCCGAACGTGCTTCCGTCCTCGGCATCCTCGGGCCCAACGGCGCGGGCAAGACGACCATGGTGAAGGTGCTGTCCACCCTGCTGCGTCCCGACTCCGGCACCGCCGTCGTCGCGGGGCACGACGTGCTGAAGGACCCGGCGGGCGTGCGGCGATCGATCATGATGACCGGTCAGTACGCGGCGCTGGACGAGAACCTCTCCGGCCGGGAGAACTTGGAGCTGTTCGGCAGGCTGATGGGCTTGGGCAAGTCCGTCGCCCGCAAGCGCGCCGACACCCTGCTGGAGGAATTCGACCTGGTGAGCGCGGGCCGCCGCGCCGTGCGCCACTACTCCGGCGGCATGCGCCGCCGCGTCGACATCGCCTGCGGCCTGGTGGTGCGTCCCGAAGTGGTGTTCCTGGACGAGCCGACCACCGGCCTCGACCCGCGCAGCCGCCAGGGCGTGTGGGATCTGGTGACCGCGCTGAAGACGCAAGGCATCACGGTGCTGCTGACCACGCAGTACCTGGAGGAAGCCGACGTGCTCAGCGACAACATCATCGTCATCGACAAGGGCACGGTGATCGCCGAGGGCACCGCCGACGAACTCAAGGAGAAGACCGGCGGCAGCTACTGCGAAGTGGTTCCCCTGGATCCGAAGAAGCTGCGCACCGCCGCGTACGCGCTCGGCGACCTGGTGCCGCCCGCGGTCATGGCCGACCTCGACGGCGGCGACCGGCTGTCCATTCCGGCGCCGGAGGGCGCCGCCACGCTGACCGAGGCGCTGCGCAGACTCGACAGCGCGGGCGTCGACCTGGCCGACATCGCGCTGCGCCGTCCCTCGCTCGACGACGTGTTCCTGTCCATC
Organism: Nocardia abscessus NBRC 100374; assembly: GCF_000308455.1. Lineage (GTDB taxonomy): Bacteria > Actinomycetota > Actinomycetes > Mycobacteriales > Mycobacteriaceae > Nocardia > Nocardia abscessus. The sequence goes on from NZ_BAFP01000027.1 coordinate 4,749, forward strand.
ACCGGCCATTCGGGCGGGCACGCGTGACCGCTGCGACCGCCCCGGAGCACGCCGAGGCCGAGGTGAGCCTGTTCGCCGAGCTTCCCGCGGCACGGCTGTCGTCGTTCGCGCAGTGGCGCGCGCTGACCGGGCGGATCATCCGGACCATGGCCACCAAGGGCGAGCTGATCGTGGCGATGGTCACGCCGCTGGTGTTCACCGTCGGCTTCTACCTGCCGCTGCGCTATGTGATGAAGTTCCAGGGCGTCGACTACGCCCAGTACGTCATGCCGATCATCGTGTTGCAGACCATGGCCTTCACCATGATGTCGAACGCGCAACTGGCCGCGTTCGAGGCTATGACAGGGCTGAGCACGCGCCTGCAGACCATGCCGATCGGGATGCTCGTGCCGTTCACCGCGCGCATCTGCGCCGGGCTGGTCCGCTCGGTCACCTCGCTCACCGCGGCGGTGCTCTTCGGATACCTGATCGGCTTCCGCTTCGACGCGGGTCTCGGCCAGGCGGTGCTGTTCTGCACATTCTCCCTCGGCGTCGGCACGGTGCTGGCGATCGGCGCCGACGCGCTGGGCAGCCTGACCAAGAGTCCCGAATCGCTGAGCCAGGCGCTGACCCTGCCGACGCTGATCTTCGGCATGCTCTCCTGTGGGTTCGTGCCGGAGCACAACTTTCCGGAGTGGATTCGTCCCTTCGTGCGCAATCAGCCGATCTCCCAGTTCTCCTTCGCCCTGCGCGACATGGCGGCCGACGGCGTGACCTGGCAGGTGTTGTGGGTGCCGTTGGTGTGGTTGATCGGGCTCGCCGCGGCCTTCGTTCCGTTGGCGATCTGGGCGAGTGTGAGGCGGTCATGAGTTCGGTGGAATCGACCGTGGAGCGCACCGACCAGCGGGCCGGCCAGGTGGAGGTACGCGCGAGCGAACCGCTGCCGATCGTCCGGGCGAAGCCGGAGGGTTCGCTGGTCACCTGGGTGACGCAGAGCCTGATCCAGTGCAAGAGGCTGCTGCTCGTCTGGGCGCGTGATCCGGCGACGACCATCCAGACGCTGGTCTATCCCGCGCTGACCTTGGTGATGTTCTACATCGTGCTGAACAAGCCGGTCACCGGGGCCACCGGCATGCCCGCCGTGTACGGCACCGTTCCGCTGTTGACGCTGGTCGCCGCGATGTCCGGTGCGGTGGTGAGCGCGCTCGGTTTCAAGACCGAGAAGATGACCGGCCTGCTCGGCCGGTTCTGGACGATGCCGGTGCATCGTGCGGCCGGATTCACCGGACGACTGCTCGCTGAGGCGGTCCGCGTCCTGGTGACCACCCTGTTCGTCGTGGCGGTCGGCCTGTTGCTCGGCTTCCGGTTCGATCAGGGGCCTGCGGCGGCGGTGGCGTTGATCGGCATCCCGGTCCTGTTCGGGGTAGCGTTCGCCGTTCTGGTCACCGCGCTGGCGACCATCTCCGAGGGCGTCATGCTGGTGAACATCATCGGCATCGTCAACACGCTGCTGATGTTCTTCAACTCCGGTTTCGTTCCCGTCTTCGCCTACCCGGTCTGGTTGCAGGACGCGGTGGCGAACCAGCCGATGAGCTGTGCGATCGATGCGATGCGCGGGTTGTCCTATGGTGGCGCGGTCGCCGAGCCGCTGATCAAGACGCTCGCGTGGACGCTCGGGTTGATCGTCGTGTTCGCCTATCCCGCGATCAGGGGATACCGGCGGGCCGCGGAGACGGGGCCCTAGCCGCAGGCCCTCGCCGTGCGCCGGTCGTGCTCACCGCACCCGGCGTTCGGCCTCTTCCCTCGGTTCGGCGAAGTCGTAGTCCAGCCAGCGATCCCGGTTGGTCCAGCCGACCAGGTCGTAGCGCCAGCGGAACGGCCAGGTGTGCGCGACCGTGTCGAAAAGCACCGCGCCGAGTGCCGTGTAGTCGTCGTGCGCGGACAGCAGCGCGCGTTGGCCGCGCGGGGAGGCGCTGAAGAACGCGTCGAACATGGCGATGGACTGCGCGGTGGTGAGCCTGCCGAGGCCGTAGAGGCCGCGCATCCGCATCCAATACACCAGTCGCGCACGCGGCGGCCACAGCGCGGCGATCGGGTCGCGGCCCTGGCGCAGCGCGGTGATCGCGGTGTCGACCAGCGCCAGCGAGTCGGCGACGCTGTACCCCGTGCACGGGTGCATCATGCCGCCGCGGGAACCGAAGGGAACGGCGCGCGCGGTACCGCGGCGCGGTGGCGACTGGTCGAGCGGATAGTGCGCCGCTTCGCTCGATTCGGCGCCGGTGAGGCGGATGCCGTGCGCGGCCAAGCGGTGCAGCGTGCGTTTGCGCAATTCGTGCTGCGGCATGCCGCCGCGCAGGCCGAGGCTGGTCTCCTCGAAGATCACCGTGCCGTCGCCCAGCGGTACGGCGTAGAGGAACGACGGTGGCTCGTCCGGGCCCGCGCCGTTCTCCGGTCGCCAGTCCAGCAATAGACCTTCGCCCTCGACGACCATCGGCGCGGCGGTCTCGGCGTCGACGAAGATGCCGTGCGCGCTCGCCGCCCGGCGCCGTCCGAGTGAAGGCAGCCCGCGGGTGTCGAACACCGCCGCCGCTCGGTGCACCGTGCCGTCGGCGAGTTCCACCTCGTGCGCGTCCACCCGGGTGGCGCGGCCCGGCACGACGGTGGCGTCGTCGAGCGCCAGCGCCGCGTGCAGACCTGGCTTGGACAGCACGCAGTACGGGCGGTCGATGCGGTGTTCGGTCTCGGTCCAGACCGTGGGCGCCGGGATGGTGGTCGCGATGGCCGTGGACGGCAGCCAGTCCGGCAACTCGTCCACCCAGCAGGAGAACGTGGGCGGCCACAGCCGCTCGGGGCGCGGGTCGACGGCGGTGACCGACAGCCCGGCGCGCATCGCGCGGTGCGCCAGCGCCCGCCCGGTGGGACCGAGCCCCACCACGCACACATCGACTTCCCGGCCCGCGCTGACACCCATAGGGGCATTCAATCCGCTCGGCCGATGCGAGCGCAACTATCCGAAGCGCGCGAGCCCACGGAATTCGGGTCTCGCGATATCGGAATAAATCGGCGGCACGACGGCGAGAATTCCGCTTCGCGGGTGCCCCCAGAATCAGTGGCCCAGCAACTTCAGTCGTGAAATGGATTGCGGCGCACCATACCGTGGGCTCGGAACGCGAGGCGTTCCGGGATTCGGGATAAGGGGAGTCATGAGAGGAAGCCACTTCCGCCGGCTGGTGTTGTCGGCGGCCGTCATCGGCGCCGCGACATCGGCGGTCGGGTCGGTGCAGGCGAACGCGGCGCCCGCGGAGTCTTCTATCGTTTCCGTGCAGGAGCACGATGCGCGGAACCTGACCTTGACGGTGCATTCCGCCGCCATGGATCTCGATATTCCGGTCGAAGTGCAGCGTGCGGCGGACACGAGCGTGCCGCGCCCGGTGCTGTACATGCTGCTCGGCGCGGCCGGTGGCATCGACGGCTCCACCTGGGGCACGAAGACCGATGCGATGCAATTCCTCGCGGACAAGAACGTCCATGCGGTCACGCCGATCGGCGGGATGTTCAGCTACTACGCGGACTGGCAGAAGGACGATCCCAGACTCGGTCGCCAGAAATGGAAGACCTTCCTGAGCAGCGAGCTTCCGCCGCTGATCGACGCCTATCTCGGCACCAGTGGGCGAAATGGCGTCGCGGGCTTCTCCATGTCGGCGACTACGACCCTCGCGCTCGCCGCGACCACCGGTGACTTGTTCTCCAGCGTCGCCGCCTACAGCGGTTGCGCACAGACCAGCGATCCGGTCGGCCGGGAATTCGTCCGGCTGACCGTCGAGGAGTGGGGTCTGGCCGAACTCGACAACATGTGGGGCCCTGCCGGCGACCCGCAATGGAAGGCCAACGACCCGTACGTGCACGCGGAGGGACTGCGCGGAAAGTCCATCTACATCGCGAGCGGAAATGGCATACCCGGCGTCTACGACCAATACGGCGGGAAATACTCCCTGAACGGGCCGTGGGGTTTCGCGAATCAACTCGTGGTCGGCGGGGTCATCGAGGCGGCCACCAATTATTGCTCGCACAACATGAAAGACCGGTTGGACAGTCTCGGAATCCCCGCGCGATACAACTTCCGGCCGGAAGGCACCCATTCCTGGGGATATTGGGAGGACGCGCTGAAGGACTCCTGGCCGACCCTGGCCGCTCCATTGGGAATCTGATCGGTCGGGAATTCGAGATGCCTCTTCGCTTTCGGGCCGCGCGAGTCGCCGCCCTCATGATGGTCGCGGCGTGCGCGGCGCTGCTGCACGCGCCGAGCGCGGCCGCCGCCCCACAGCTGCCGGCGCTGGACGGCGCCAACGATTGGTCCTGCCGGTCCACCCAGGCGCGGCCGGAACCGGTGATCCTCGTGCACGGCTCGGGTACCGACATCGGCCGCAGCTTTCCCTTGCTCGCGCCCGCCGTACGGGCCGAGGGGCATTGTGTGTTCGCCGCGAATCTGGGTGCGGCGCCGGGCGTCGTCGACGCGGTGAGCGGGCAGACCGGCTCGAGTTCGACGGGCATCGGGCCGATCGGCGCCGCCCTGATGGGCCGCGTGGTCTACGGGGTGGCCGACATCGATCGGATGGCGGGTGAACTCGCCGAGGTCGTGCGGTCCGTGCGGGAGACGACCGGTGCGAGCCGGGTGGCGCTGGTCGGCCACTCCACCGGCGGCACCGTGATCCGGCAGTATCTGCGGGCCCGCGGCGCGGACGCGGTCTCGCAGGTGGTGACGCTCGGCACGCCGTATCGCGGCACGACCTGGGACGGGCTGCGCGCGGGCTACCCGGACCTGGCCTCACTCGGCCTGGGTAACGCCCAGATCGCGGCCCAGGTCTTCGGAACTCCGGGACAACAGCAGGTGGTCGGGTCACCGCTGCTGAACCGGCTGAACGCGGGGGGCGAGACCGTGCCCGGTCTGCGGTACACGGCCATCGCCTCCCGCGCCGATGAAGTGATCACGCCGCAGGACACCGCCCTGCTCGCCGCGCCCACCGCCGCCGACCGCAATGTCTGGCTGCAGGACGGCTGCTCCGGCAACGCCGCAGGCCACAGCGGCATGCTGGAAGACCCGCGCACCACCGCCGCCGTTCTCTCGGCGCTCGCCGGTGATCAGCGAGCGTTGCCCTGCTGATCTCACCGCGGCCGGACAAGTTTGTTCACGACGAAAACGGAGTAGCTCGGTGGGTCTCGGCATTACTTGTAGCGGGCTCCGCCGCGAATTCGCGGGAGTGGCCGTTGTCGATGATGTGACGTTTCAAGCCCCTGCGGGCCGGGTCACCGCGGTAGTCGGTCCGAACGGTGCGGGAAAGACGACCTTGCTGCTGATGCTCGCCGGTCAGTTGCGCCCGCACCGAGGGCAGCTGCGCGTGGAGAACGCGGACCCGAGTGTCGAGCCGTGGGTGGTCCGAGCCAAGGTCGGCTGGGTTCCCGACGTGCACGAGGGCAACGAGACGTGGACCGTCGCCGAGACTTTGGCGTATTCGGCGAAAATCGCCGGCCACAGCGGAGACGCGGCCGCGCGCCTTGTCGATCGGGCAGTGCGTCTGTCGCGCTTGCGCGAACTCTGTTCCAAACCCGTTCTCCGCCTTTCCCGCAGTGAGAAGAAGTGGCTGGGTTTGGCAAGGGCGCTGGTTTCCGATCCGGCGGCGCTCGTGCTGGACAATCCGATGGCGGACCTGGACGACGACGGCCGTCGCTATCTCGCCGAAACATTGCGAACTCTGGCGAGGCAGAACATGACGATCGTCGTCTCGGCTTGCGCGAAGGACGGGCTTGCTGGATGCGCGGAGCGAACCTTGCATATCGACCAGGGCCGAGTCGTCGCTACCGAGTGAAGGCACAGCGATACATGACGATCCCGGCCCGGAATTCGCTCTCGAAAACGGGTTCCCGGATTCGCGGAGGTTCGGCCGCGGCTATTTGGGCGTGACCCAGGTGGTGATGTCGGCGTGCACCACCTCGAGGCCGTGCTTGTCGTAGATCGAGACCGGCACCACCAGTTCGCGCCCTTCGGTGATGTTCGCGAAATCGGGAATCTCCGGCAGCTTCGCCACCGCCCGCAGACCGGTCTCCGCCTTGGCCAGGTACTGGACGTGCATCGCCTTCGGAATCCACCGGTGCGTCCCGGGCACCGTCGCCTCGCTCAGCATGCCCATCGCGACCTCGGCGAGATTGCACGCCGCGATAGCGTGAAAAGTGCCGAGGTGGTTGTGGATTCCGAACCACTTCGGCGAAGTCACCTCGCACAACCCCGGTTCGAGCCGGACCACGTTCGGCAACACGGTGCCGAAGTAGGGCACCCGGGCCACCATCCCGAGCGAGAACAGGGCATGCCCCAGCCGGTTGTCCGGCAGCTTCTTCCAGCCGCGGTAGGTCGCGGTCTCTTTCGTCATGGGCATATCTTACTCAAAAGTAAGTTTCTGGTGGCCGACCGCGGCTCCGGAGTGCGCGGGGCGGCTGAGTGCTGTCCGAATCGGGCGCAACGGCGAGCGGAGGGGGGACGGATTTGAAGTCACCGACCGGGGTCGTGCATACTGTTCGGGTTGCCTTGCACCGGGCCACGTCTGTTTCCCTGTGAAACGACTGGTCGGGCGAGGTGAGCAGTACCCCATCGTGTACCTCGCCGGGTTTCCGGCGTGGGTACGTCCGGGACACGTTCCAGGCCTGAGATGCTTTGCGATCCGAGGCCGAGGAATGAGCGGACGGGCGACACGCCCGACCGCGTGGACCGGAGAACCATGACAGATGAACAGCGGCGAGGATCGGGCGTGCCCGGTCATTGGTCTCCACTGTGCCGGATCCAGCCCGATCGGGGCCCTGCGTGATCACGCAGACCGCCTCCGGGCCTGACCGCTCGGGCTGGGACGTCTTCGTGTGTTCGGGCTGTGCAAATGAGGGTGGTCCAGAGGGCTGGTTCAGCCGGCTTCCGGATCACGAAGGAAAGCGGAGAAAAGGACACTTAGCGTGGCGGGACAAAAGATCCGCATCAGGCTCAAGGCCTATGACCACGAGGCGATCGACGCATCGGCGCGCAAGATCGTGGAGACGGTGACCCGCACCGGGGCACGCGTCGTCGGCCCGGTGCCGTTGCCGACCGAGAAAAACGTGTACTGCGTCATCCGTTCGCCGCACAAGTACAAGGACTCGCGCGAGCACTTCGAGATGCGTACGCACAAGCGCCTTATCGACATCCTCGACCCGACGCCGAAGACGGTGGACGCGCTGATGCGCATCGACCTGCCGGCCAGCGTCGACGTCAACATTCAGTGACGGGGACTCGAGACATGACTGACAACAAGAACAGGCCGGCCGCCGGCATCCTGGGCACCAAGCTCGGCATGACCCAGGTCTTCGACGACAAGAACCGCGTCGTTCCCGTGACCGTCATCAAGGCCGGGCCGAACGTCGTCACCCAGATCCGCACCGTGGAGCGCGACGGCTACAGCGCCGTCCAGGTCGCCTTCGGCGCCATCGACCCGCGCAAGGTGAACAAGCCGGTCTCCGGCCAGTTCGCCAAGGCGGGCGTCACGCCGCGCCGCCACGTCGTCGAGATCCGCGTCGCGGACGCCTCCACCTTCGAGGTCGGCCAGGAGATCAGCGCCGACGTGTTCGAAGAGGGCAGCTACGTCGACGTCACCGGCACCAGCAAGGGCAAGGGCTTCGCGGGCACCATGAAGCGCCACGGCTTCCGTGGTCAGGGTGCCTCGCACGGTGCGCAGGCCGTGCACCGCCGCCCGGGTTCGATCGGTGGCTGCGCCACCCCCGGCCGCGTGTTCAAGGGCATGCGCATGTCGGGCCGGATGGGTAACGACCGGGTCACCACGCAGAACCTGTCGGTGCACAAGGTGGATGCCGAGAACGGCCTGCTGCTGATCAAGGGAGCGATCCCGGGTCGCAAGGGCGGCGTCGTGATCGTCAAGAGCGCCGTGAAGGGTGGTGCGCACGCATGACGACCTCAGCTGTGAACACTGAGAAGAAGTCTGCAAATCTGACGCTGCCGGTCAAGGAGATCGGCGGCAAGACCAACGGCACCGTCGATCTCCCCGCGGAGATCTTCGACGTGACCGCCAACATCGCGCTGATGCACCAGGTCGTCGTGGCCCAGCAGGCCGCGGCTCGCCAGGGCACCCACGCGACCAAGACCCGTGGCCAGGTGCGCGGTGGTGGCAAGAAGCCGTACCGGCAGAAGGGCACCGGTCGCGCCCGCCAGGGTTCGACCCGCGCGCCGCAGTTCACCGGCGGTGGCACCGTGCACGGCCCGCAGCCGCGCGACTACAGCCAGCGCCTGCCCAAGAAGATGAAGGCCGCCGCCCTGCGTGGCGCCCTGTCCGACCGGGCGCGCAACGAGCGCATCCACGTGATCACCGAACTGGTGTCGGGCCAGGCCCCGTCCACCAAGACCGCCAAGAGCTTCCTGGCCGAGCTGTCGGACCGCAAGAAGTTCCTGGTCGTCGTCGGCCGCGAGGACGTCGCCGCGTGGAAGAGCGTGGCGAACCTGCAGAACGTGCACCCGATCGCCCCGGACCAGCTCAACACCTACGACGTGCTCAACAGCGACGACGTGGTGTTCAGCGTCGAGGCGCTCAACACGTTCGTGCACGGCCCGGCCGAGGCTGCACAGGAGGAGAGCAAGTGACCACCATCGCCGACCCCCGCGACATTCTGCTGGCGCCGGTCATCTCCGAGAAGTCCTACGGGCTGATCGAGGAGGGCACCTACACCTTCCTGGTGCACCCGGACTCGAACAAGACGCAGATCAAGATCGCCGTGGAGAAGGTCTTCGGTGTGAAGGTGACCAGCGTCAACACCGCCAACCGTCAGGGCAAGCGCAAGCGGACCCGCTTCGGTTACGGCAAGCGCAAGAACACCAAGCGCGCGCTCGTGACCATCTCGGCCGACAGCAAGCCCATCGAGATCTTCGGAGGCCCGGTCGCGTAAGCGCCCGGGAATCCAGAAAGCAGAGAAGAACTCATGGCAATCCGTAAGTACAAGCCGACTACGCCGGGCCGTCGTGGCGCCAGCGTCTCGGACTTCGCCGAGATCACCCGGTCGGAGCCGGAGAAGTCGCTGCTGCGTCCGCTGACCAAGTCCGGCGGCCGCAACGCCCACGGCCGGATCACCACCCGGCACCGCGGTGGCGGGCACAAGCGCGCCTACCGTCTGATCGACTTCCGTCGCCTGGACAAGGACGGCATCCCGGCCAAGGTCGCGCACATCGAGTACGACCCGAACCGCACCGCGAACATCGCGCTGCTGCACTTCGTGGACGGCGAGAAGCGCTACATCATCGCCCCCAAGGGCGTGACGCAGGGCACCCGCATCGAGTCCGGCCCGACGGCCGACATCAAGCCGGGCAACAACCTGCCGCTGCGCAACATCCCGACCGGTACCACCATCCACGCGGTGGAGCTGCGTCCGGGCGGCGGCGCCAAGCTGGCCCGCTCGGCCGGTATGAGCATCCAGCTGCTGGGTAAGGAAGGCCCCTACGCCACGCTGCGTATGCCCTCCGGTGAGATCCGTCGCGTCGACGTGCGCTGCCGCGCCACCGTCGGCGAGGTCGGCAACGCCGAGCAGTCGAACATCAACTGGGGTAAGGCCGGTCGCATGCGCTGGAAGGGTCGCCGCCCCACAGTCCGTGGTGTCGTCATGAACCCGGTCGACCACCCGCATGGTGGTGGTGAGGGCAAGACCTCCGGTGGTCGCCACCCGGTCTCGCCGTGGGGTCAGCCGGAAGGCCGCACCCGCAAGCCCAACCGTCCGAGCGACAAGCTCATCGTCCGCCGTCGCAAGACCGGCAAGAAGCGCTGAAGGAGGAGGTAAGAAATGCCACGCAGCCTCAAGAAAGGCCCGTTCGTCGACGACCACCTCCTGAAGAAGGTGGACGTGCAGAACGAGAAGGGCACCAAGCAGGTCATCAAGACCTGGTCGCGTCGTTCGACCATCATCCCCGATTTCATCGGGCACACGTTCTCGGTGCACGACGGCCGCAAGCACGTGCCGGTGTTCATCTCGGACAACATGGTCGGGCACAAGCTCGGTGAGTTCGCGCCGACCAGGACGTTCAAGAGCCACGTCAAGGAAGACCGGAAGAGCAAGCGGCGATGACGACGACTGAGACTCAGAACCCGACTGCGCGCGCGACCGCCAAGCACGTTCGCGTGACCCCGATGAAGGCACGCCGTGTCGTGGACCTGGTCCGCGGCAAGCGCGTCGAGGACGCCCTCGCCCTGCTGAAGTTCGCGCCCCAGGCCGCGAGCGAGCCGGTCGCCAAGGTCGTCGCCAGCGCCGCCGCCAACGCCGAGAACAACCTCGGCCTGAACCCGGCCACGCTGGTCATCTCGACGGCCTACGTCGACGAGGGTGCGACCCTGAAGCGGTTCCAGCCGCGGGCCCAGGGCCGTGCGTTCCGCATCCGCAAGCGCACCAGCCACATCACCATCGAGGTCGAGAGCATCCCCACCGCCGGTGGATCCACTCGTAACCGCCGGAAGGGAGGGGCAAAGTAAATGGGACAGAAAATCAATCCCCATGGCTTCCGCCTCGGTATCACCACCGACTGGAAGTCGCGTTGGTACGCGGACAAGCAGTACGCGGACTACGTGAAGGAAGACGTCGCGATCCGCAAGCTGCTGGCCACCGGTATGGAGCGGGCGGGCATCTCCAAGGTCGAGATCGAGCGCACCCGTGACCGTGTGCGGGTGGACATCCACACCGCGCGTCCCGGCATCGTGATCGGCCGCCGCGGCGCCGAGGCCGACCGTATCCGCGCCGAGCTGGAGAAGCTCACCGGCAAGCAGGTCCAGCTGAACATCCTCGAGGTGAAGAACCCCGAGTCGGATGCCCAGCTGGTCGCCCAGGCCGTCGCCGAGCAGCTGTCCAACCGTGTGGCGTTCCGTCGCGCGATGCGCAAGGCCATCCAGTCGGCCATGCGTTCGCCGAACGTCAAGGGCATCCGTGTGCAGTGCTCGGGCCGCCTCGGTGGCGCCGAAATGTCGCGCTCGGAGTTCTACCGCGAGGGTCGGGTGCCGCTGCACACGCTGCGCGCCGACATCGACTACGGCCTCTACGAGGCCAAGACCACCTTCGGTCGCATCGGCGTGAAGGTCTGGATCTACAAGGGCGACATCGTCGGTGGCAAGCGTGAGCTGGCCGCCGCTGCCGCCGCGCCCGAGCGTCCGCGCCGGGAGCGGCCGAGCCGTCCGCGTCGGTCCGGTTCCACCGGCACCACTGCGACCAGCACCGAGGCCGGTCGCGCCGCCACCGCGGTGGCCGACGCGCCGGCAGAGACACAGGAGGGCTGACGCATGCTGATGCCTCGCAAGGTGAAGCACCGCAAGCAGCATCACCCGGGCCGCTCCGGCATGGCCAAGGGCGGCACCTCGGTGGCGTTCGGCGAATTCGGCATCCAGGCGCTGGAGCCGGCGTACGTCACCAACCGGCAGATCGAGTCGGCGCGTATCGCGATGACTCGCCACATCCGCCGTGGCGGCAAGATCTGGATCAACATCTACCCGGATCGCCCGCTGACCAAGAAGCCCGCCGAGACCCGCATGGGTTCGGGTAAGGGTTCGCCGGAGTGGTGGGTCGCGAACGTCAAGCCCGGTCGCGTGATGTTCGAGATGAGCTACCCGAATGAGGAGACCGCTCGTGAGGCCCTGCGCCGCGCGATGCACAAGCTCCCGATGAAGTGCAGGATCGTGACCAGGGAGGAGCAGTTCTGATGGCTACCGGAACACCGGCCGCAGAGCTCCGCGAGCTCACCGAAGAGGAGTTGGTGGCCAAGCTGCGCGACTCCAAGGAAGAGCTGTTCAACCTGCGCTTCCAGATGGCGACGGGTCAGCTGGACAACAACCGTCGTCTGCGCGTCGTCCGTCACGAGATCGCGCGCATCTACACGGTCATGCGTGAGCGCGAGCTCGGTCTGGCCACCGCCCCCGCTGGCAAGGGAGATGCCGCATGAGCGACAAAGTTGAAGAGCAGCGCGGCACCCGCAAGGTGCGTGTCGGTTACGTTGTCTCCGACAAGATGAACAAGACGATCGTCGTCGAGCTGGAAGACCGTAACCGGCACAAGCTCTACGGCAAGATCATTCGCACCACCTCGAAGGTGAAGGCGCACGACGAGAACGAGATCGCCGGCGTCGGCGACCGCGTTCAGCTGATGGAGACCCGTCCGCTGTCGGCCACCAAGCGCTGGCGTCTGGTCGAGGTCCTGGAGAAGGCCAAGTAAGCCTTCGCCACGGCGTGAAACCCGCAGGCCCGCTTCCCGTTCCGGGAGGCGGGCCTTCGCCGTGTCCGATACCCGCGAAGTCCGTCGGAACAGATCCCGATAGGTACTGTCGTGTTGTGTCGCGGGCAGCGAACAGACCACACGTCATCGGGCTGCGGGCACGACCGGAACGGCAAATCGGTCGCGGCTTACGGCCGATGTGGAGGTGTGAGCGGTGGGGTATGTGACTCGGCCAGGCCGACCCGATGACCGGGCGCTGCTGCGGGAACATCTGCTGAAGACTCGGATCGCGGGGGACGTCGCGACGCCTCGGGAGGGGAATCTCTCGAACTATCGGAAGATGGTGGAGAAGAATCCGCGGTACCAGTTCGGTCTGACACTGCGGGATCGGACCTTCGACGAGACCTTGGCGATGATGGCGCGACTGTGCGGGGTCAGCCCCGACCCGCGTCATCGGCGGGGTCCCGACACCATCGACGCGGACCGGACCCTCGATGCGCTCGACGCGATGGGCGCGCGGATCGGGCTCGCGGCTCGTCGCCGGGAAACCGTGCTCCTGGCGACCGGGCATCCCGATACGCTCATGGGCGTCTATCGCGCTGTCGAGGATGCCTTGCGTGCCGCGGGTTGCGTGGTGCCGACGCCTGCGGCTGGATGGTCCTACCAGGTCATCGGTTCCTTCGGCCCGCAGTATCGCGAGATCGTCTACAGCTCGGGGGTCGCCGCACTCGGCACCGACGGTCAGCTGAAACACACGCATGACCCGCACCCGATGCGAGCGGTATTGCGGGAGTTGCGCGACGCCGACCGCAGCCGTTGGCCCGACCTGGTCATCGCCGATCACGGCTGGGCCGGGGCGGCGGGTGAGGCGGGCATCGAGACCGTCGGGTTCGCCGACAGCAACGACCCCGCACTGTTCGCCGGGCAGGACGAGGGCAAGATCGCCGTCACGGTTCCGCTCGACGACGGAGTGCACCCCGACCACTACCAGCCGCTGACCGCCTACTTGCTCGATCGGGCGGGCCTGGGCCGGTGACCTCAGGCGGGCCCGGGCGAATTCCACCGCTCGTCGCCGCGCGCCGCGTGCCACGTGTCGTGGACGATGGTCTCGAGGTCGGAATGTTTGGGATACCAGCCTAATTCGGACGCCGCCTTGGCGGGATCGCTGATCAGGGCGGCCGGTTCGGGCGCCGGTGGGCGATGGATCAGCTGGATTCGGCGGCCGGTCCGCCGCTCGACGGCGGCTACGACGTCGCGGATGCTGCTGCCACGGCCGCTGCCGATGATGTACTGCCCGAACTCGCCCGGTGGTGACGTGTGCTCGACGCACGCGACGAAAGCGGCTGCGGCGTCGAGAACATGCAGGTAGTCGCGAACCGCGCTGCCGTCGCCGTTGACCTCCAGTGCCGAACCATTCGTCGCGGCGGCCAACGTGCGGGGAATCAGGCGCGTGGGGTCGGGGTCGGCACCGCCTGCGACGTTCGTCAAGCGCAGCACGGTAGCGGACAAACGACCGGTGCGCGCCTGGGCGCGAATCGCCCACTCGGCCGCCAGCTTGCTCGCGGCGTACGGGTGCGGCGGCGCGTCGGGCAGCCGCTCTGTCATCGGCCGGCGCTCCGGGCTGCCGTAGATCGAGCCGGTCGAGGCGAAGACGATCCGAGCGACCCCGGCCGCGACCATCGCTTCCAGCAAGGCGACGGTCCCGCCGGTGTTCACGCGAAAGTACCGGAGCGGATCGTCCGTCGACTCCCGCGCACGAGTGAGCCCGGCCAGATGACAGACCGCCGCCACCCCCTCCAGCGCATCTCGCAGCCCGCCCTCGTCCAGCAGGTCGGCGACCCGAACCGGGGCCTGAATAGCTGAAGCGCTCCTGCGAACCATCGCGATCGGTTCGTGCCCGGCCCTGCCCAGCAGATCGACGACCGCCCGGCCCAGATAGCCATTCGCTCCGGTGACGAGGACACGCACCACACGATCTTGTCATCGAGTAGGAGGCCAGGCTGCGCGGGTCGGGCGATACAGGGCGCTTTCGCGACAAGGCGGAGCAGTAGTGGTATCAATTCTGATACCATCAGTGTATGGCTTGGACCATGCGATTGCCGGAAGACGAAGAGGCGGCGCTCAACGCGCAAGCGGATGCCGAGGGTCGCTCGAAACACGAAATCACTCGTGATGCGGTCCGGGCGTACCTCATGCGGCACCGCAGGTGGGAGTCGCCATTGCTCAGCGATGACGAGACTTTCGATCTGGGTGGACCGATCGGCAAGGACGATATCCGCAACGCGATGAACCGACCCGCATGATCGTCGTCGCCGACACCTCGGGAATCCTCGCGCTGTTCAATCGCTCGGACCCCGAGCACTTCGCGGTGCGACGAGCCGCTGATTCGGCGGGCGCCATTGTCGTCAGTCCGCTGGCGCTCACCGAGGTGCATCACGTGGCGAGCGTTCGAGCCGGGCGTGAAGTGGCCGACGGCATCCTGGCTCTGATCGCCGACCGGGTCGCGTCGACGCGGCTCGTCATCTCGAGCATCGATGCAGCGCAGCTGCATGCCGCGGTCGATATCCGGAAGAAGTATGGCGATCTGAATCTGGATCTGGATCTGGTGGACGCGGTGTGTGTCGCCTTAGCCGATGAATTCGACACCGACGCCATCCTCACGCTCGACCGCCGCGACTTCCGAACCTTGCGGCCCCTCGGCCGCTACTCGGCGTTTCGGATTCTGCCGGACGATCTGAGCCCCACGTCCTAGCGCCGGATATCGGCCTGCGTGGCAGTGCGCTCGCCGCGCCCTTGTTTCGGAGGTGGAGCCTTGGCCGGGGCTTTCGTGGTTGGCTGGGGTGATGTCGGAGTTCGGCCGGGCGCGGTTGGCCGCGGGGGCGTTGTTCGTTCGCGGCGAGGACGTGTTCCTTGTGCGGAAGACGTATGGCAGTGGCTGGGATCTGCCGGGTGGGTATGTGGAGCCGGGGGAGGCGCCTGCGGCGGCCTGCCGGCGGGAGGTCGGTGAGGAACTCGGGATCGATCGTCTCGCTCGTCGGCTGCTCGTGCACGACTGGGCGCCGAGCCCCGGTGAAGGTGACAAGGTCCTGTACGTCTTCGATTGCGGTGAACTCGGCGCCGATGAGCGAACCATTCGATTGCAGGAGTCGGAACTCGATGCCTATCGGTGGGTTTCGATCGCCGACATCGATGACTACCTGATACCGCGTTTGGCTCGGCGGGTGCGGCAAGCGCACCTGGCGCACCTCGACGGCTGCCCTCGGTACCTCGAACACGGCCGTCCGATGGGGCAGGTCGATTAGTCGAGCGCGGCGCCCCACGCCGGACCTGCGGCGGTCGAGGCTTGCGTTATACGTATACATCTACTTATAGTGAGGCAGTCGCCCGGATCTTCTGAGAATATCGAATCCGTAGCTGGAGAGTCGGATTCGCAACGGGCCGGTTGACAGTAGACGCATGCCTGGATGCGCACTGATCTATGAAACGGGGAACCATGAGTACCGATCCGGACAAGGGCACCGTCGAGCAGTCGGCCGGCGGCGTCACTGTCGTGAAGGAATCCGCCGCGCCGGGCGAGGCGGACGACCTCCGCCAGATCGTATTGCGGGTGGGGCCGGGCGGCGGGCGCAAGCAGCGCTTCTCCGGCAGGCTGCTCGGCGAATCCCGCGAATACAGCAAGGTCGGGATGAGCGTGCTGCGGGTGTACGTGAGCCGCAAGGGCAAGTACGTGGTGCACCGGCAGGAGACGAACTGGCGCGAAATATTCGTCGCGATCGACTGGACCGAATGGAAGAATTGGCGCGAGCTGCTGGGGGTCGGCAGCGGTGAGCGCGAGTGGGGTGACTACACGGTGGAGATCGTGGACGAGCCCGCCGAACTGCGAGGCCGGATTCCGGAACACATCTACCGAACGGTCGTCGACGTGGCCGAGAACCCGACCTCGCAAGACCTGCCGATCTGACCGCCACTTTCTCGAAATCCGGAAAGGATTTATTCGCACATGTTCGCACGACTGGGGGCCGTGGTCGTCCACAATCCGTGGAAGGTGATCGGCCTGTGGGTGCTGCTCGCCATCGCGGTGGTGGCCTCGGCGCCGGAACTGAAATCAACGACCGACCAATCCGCCTTCCTTCCTTCGCATTACGAGTCGATCCAAGCGTTGGAGTTGCAGCAGAAAGCGTTCCCGGAGAGCTCCGCCCCCGCGGCGATCATCGTGTTCGCCCGGGCGGACGGCACGCCGTTGACCGAAGCGGACGCGACTTCGGTCGTATCGATCGGCAACGACCTGCGCAACGCGCAGATCAAGGACGTCACCGGGATGCAACCGACGCCGCCGTCGGAGAACCGACTGATCCAGATCATCGCGGTGCAGATGACGAAGGTGACGAGTCCGAACGACACCACGCAGGGCGACGCCGTCAAGGCGCTGCGCACGCAGCTGAAGGAACGCGTCGCGAGCACCGATCTGAAGGCGGGCATCACCGGTCAGGCGGCGCAGGTGCTGGACCAGACGGAATCCAGCGAGAAGGGCATGGCCATCATCGGCGTGGCCACCGTCGTGCTGATCCTCGTGCTGTTGCTGGTCATCTTCCGCAGCCCGGTGATCGCGCTGCTGCCGATCGTCGTGATCGGCGCGGTCTCCAGCATGGTCGGCGGCTTGATCGCCATGATGGCCAAGGCCTTCGACCTGCAGATCGACTCCTCGGTCAATGCCATCCTGGTGGTGGTGCTGTTCGGTGTCGGCACCGACTACATCCTGTTCCTGATGTTCCGCTACCGCGAGCGGTTGCGTGCGGGCGAGGACTCGAAGACCGCCATGGTCAGCGCCGTCAGCCGGGTCGGTGAGGCGATCACGTCCGCGGCCGGCGCGGTGATCATCGCGTTCATGGCCCTGCTGCTCTCCACGCTCGGCATGTTCCGCGCTCTGGGTCCGGCGCTGGCGATCGCGGTGGCGGTCGCGCTGGCGGCCGGGCTGACGCTGGTGCCCGCGGTGGTCTCGCTGTTGGGCACCAAGGTGTTCTGGCCGTCCAAGGCGTGGCGCGCCGAGCCGAAGGGCGCGCGGTTCGCCGCGGCGGGCAACGCGCTCGGCCGACGGCCCGGTGTCTTCGCCGTGGCCTCCGGCGGTGTGCTGCTGGTCCTGGGGATCTTCGCCTTCGGCTTCCACCCGACGTTCGACCTCAGCTCCGGATCGACCTCGGAGGCGTCGGAATCCGTCGTCTACAGCAAGGAACTGGTCAAGGGCATGCCTGCCGGGACCACCCAGCCTTCGGATGTCCTGTTGCAGTCCGCCGGTGCGTTGACCGCCGAGCAGCTCACCGCCTACCGCAACGCGCTGGCCGGTGTGCCCGGTGTCGGGCAGGTGGCCGAGCCGAAGTTGTCCACGGACAAGACGATCGCCGACTTCGCGGTGACGCTCGACGCCGCGCCGGAGTCGGACGCCGCGCTGGACACGGTCAAGGGACCGCTGCGCGATGTCGCGCACTCGGCCGCGCCTGCCGGTACCACGGCCGCCGTCGGTGGCTTGACCTCGGTGTTCGTCGACTTCCAGGACGCGATGGCGCGCGACTACGCGATCGTGTTCCCGGTCGCGGCGATCCTGATCATGATCGTGCTGGGCTTGCTGCTGCGCAGTCTGGTCGCACCGTGGTACCTGATGGTGTCGGTGTTCCTCGGCTTCGCCGCCACGCTGGGCGCCGCGGTGCTGGTGTTCCAGCACTTCCAGGGCGAGTCCGGGCTGATCTTCACGCTTCCGGTGATCATGTACCTGTTCGTGGTCGCGCTGGGCACCGACTACAACATCCTCATGGTCGCCCGGCTCCGGGAAGAAGCCCGCGAAGGAAACGAGCCGAAACAAGCGGCGGCGCTGGCCCTGCGGCACACCGGCCCCACCATCGCGGCGGCCGGGGTGATCCTGGCGGGAACCTTCGCGTCGATGATGCTGGCGGGCAACAATGTCCTCGCGCAGATGGGTTTCGCCATCTCGGTGGGCATCGCGATCGCGGCCTTCGTCATGGCGATGTTCTTCACGCCGGCACTCACCGCGATCATCGGGCACAAGGCGTGGTGGCCGGGTCACGGTGACCAGAAGCCCGCTGGTTCGGGACCGGACGCCGTCGTCGGGACCGCCGCCGTGGAGAGCCGAACGGGATAGGAGCCGCTGAACACCGGCGATCGACGTGATCGAGTAGGCCGGAACAGAGCTGTGCACCCGGAACTGCCGGGTGCACAGCTTTTCGGGCGAGGAACGGTGCGTGTCCTCGGATCGCCGGATAGCGTTGATCCATGGAGTTTCTGCTCTGCGCAGTGGTCGTCGCGCTCATCGTCTTGGGGATTGTCCGCATTTCCGGTAGCCGCCCGAGTAGCGCACAGCAACGACGACGCCCGAGTAGCGCACAGCAACGACGACGTAGACGCGGGTGGGGTGCGGGGGACGGCGGCGGTAATTCCGGTAGTGGTTGTGGGGGCAGCAGTTGCGGGGGTGGGGGAAGTAGCTGTGGAGGCGGGAGCAGCTGAGAGACCGGCGCCTTCGGTAGGCATGCTGCGTGACCTCGCGAGTGAACCGTGCTGCCGCGGCCGAGCACCCGGTCGGTTGATCGCGCCGTCGTTGCCGCGGAGCCAACGGAGCGCGCAGCTGTCACGGCTGCGCACCGCAGCCGTCGGAGGTTCGCCGGCGACTTCAGCGCGCCGAAGAGGGCCGATGGGCGCGTTCGGCGCTCAGCCGATGACCGCGTAGGGGCGATGAACTTTGATCGCCGAGTCCAGCACACGAGTGACCGCGGAGCGGGAGACGCCGAGCTCGTTCGCTATGGCGGGGGTGGAACCGCCCTGGTCGGCGAGCGTGAGAATCTCCCTGACCTCCTCGATCGGCAGGTTGGACAGGCGTCGGCCGGTGATGGCCCGTGCGATCGCGGAGATCTCGTCGTCGTCGCTGGCCGCTTCCTCGGGCTCGGTGGGGAACTCGTCGTCCTCATCGTCTTCCGCGTCGAGGATCGGCAGCGCTTCGGCGCGCAGGTGGGCGTACTCCGGGGCTTCCTCGAGCGCGAGTTGTTCGCTCTCCGAGTCGGCGGAGCGGTCGTTTTGCTCGGCGGACAGCGACTTTCCGCGTTTTGCCGCGCGCGGGGCGGTGGCGTTCGGGTTCACCTGCGCGGCCGTTTCGGTGGTTGCAGGCAGGGAATCCGCGGCACCGGAACCCGGGCGCCGGACGGTGTCGTTGCCACGAAGCGCGCGATCGATCGGGCGTTCGCCTCTCTCGGGATTCGCCTGCGGCGGTGCCGCATTGCTCGCCTGTGCCACGGACCGCTCGTCGAACTCGAATCCCTCGTGCAGGTCATCGAGCGAGATCTGCTGTGGCGCAGATGGTTGGGCGGGATGGAGTCGCGGCTCGCGGTCGATGGACGCGGACGCTTCCGCTCGGCCGAGCGCTGCTTGCTCCGCGTCTACCGGGAAGGGCTGTGCGGGTTCGGCCGGTCGGGTCGCAGGTTCGGCGGCGACATCCGAGACGGGATCGGCGACAGACGCCATCGGATGATTCGGTGCCGGAGTCGATACTTCCTGACCTCTGAAGACAGCGAGATCTGGGCTTCCGTCCGCAGCGCGGGTGCCCCGCCGGTTTTCGGTGCCGGGCGCAACGCTGTGACTCGTGACCGGAAGGGCGTGCGCGTCGATATCGGTGGAGAACTCGGCGGTGTGGCCGTTGGTGGTCTCTCCGTGGGGTCCATTGCTGGTGGGGCTGACAAGCAGGCCGTCGGTGGTGGGAAGGTTGTCGCCCTGCAAAGCATGAGCGTCGCCGGTCGGGGAGGACTCGACGGCAGGCCCATCGGCGGTTGGGCGCACACTGTGCCCGCCGATCTGCAGGGGGTGTGCGTTGCCGTTGGCGACGGATTCGAGGGCGTGGCCGTTGGTGGCTGGATGAACGGTGTGCCCGTTGACCTGATGAACGGTGTGCCCGTTGACGTGCCCAAGGCGTCCATTGCCGGGGCCGGGCGCAAGCGGGCCGTCGGTGCTCGAAACGCTGCCGACTTGACGAGGGGGAGCATCGCCCGTCGCGGCGGACTCAGCGGTGGGCCCATTGGTGACTGGGCGCGCGGTGTGGCCGTTGGACTGCGGGGCGTGTGCGTTGCTGGGGCTTTCGATGGTGTGGCCATTGGCGGTTGGGCGCGGGGTGTTCCCATTGGCCAGGAAGGGATGTGCGTTGCCGTTGGTGGGGGTTTCGACGGTGTGGTCGTTGGTGATTGGGCGCGGGGTGTTCCCGTTGGCTTGGGAGGGATGTGCGTTGCCGTTGGCGGGCGTTTCGACGGTGTGAGCGTTGGCGGTCGGGCGCACGCTGTGCCCGTCGATCTGCGGGGGATGTGCGTTGCCGTTGGTGGGGGTCTTGATGGTGTAGCCGTTGGTGGTTGAACGCAGTGTGTGCCCATTGGCCTGGAGATGGTGGGCGTTGCCGTTAGTGGGAGTGTGGCCGTTGATCGCCGGACGCCCGTTGTTTCCGTTGATGCGCGGGTGGTAAGCGTTGCCGTTGACAGCGGGCTCGGTGGTCCCGTCGACCGGCAGGACGGTGTGGCCGTTCATGGAGACGTCGTGGGCATGGCCGTTGACGGTGGTTTCGACCGGGTGACCGTTCGGGGCCTGCGGAAATGCGGCGTCGTTCGGATGGGTTTCGACCGCATGACCGTCGGTGAACTGCTCGGCCGGGCTCGAGGCGGTGGCGCCCGCGTGCACTTCGGCGTTTCCGGGGTCGGCCGCCTCGACCGGAGCGTGATCGAGCACGGACCGATCGAAGGGATGACCCCCGACCGACGCGGTGACGGCATGGCCGTTGATCGGCGAATCGATGGCGTGACCGTTCGCCGACGACTTCGCGTGGTCGGTGCGCGGCGTGACAGGCGTGTTCGAGCCGACGGACCGGTTGCGCCCGACCTCGCGGGGACCGGCCGGGAAGTCGTGCTCCGGCTCGCGGCCACTGTTCAGGGGCGCGGTGCCGATCTCCTCTTCCCAGTGAAATCGGCCGTCGTTCGCGTCCACGCCGACTCCCGCGAGCGAGTGATGATCACCGCCATCCGGCATGCCGGGGGTACGTTCAGCGTCGATCCGGATCGGCTGCGGGTCGCGATCGATCACCGGCGCGCCGTCGATCAGCACCGCGTACCGCGCGGAGACCCAGGCGTGCAGCCAGATCACCACGCCGACCATTACCGGCGCGATCGCGTACTCGACGGCGCGGCCGAGGTCGCCCGCGGCGAGATGCGGTCCGGTGTTCAGCGCGACGGTGGTGCCGAGCAGTGCCGCCTCGAAGAAGATCACCTTGCCGCGCGCCAGCTCCCGGCCCCACTTGGCGGCCGTCGTGGCCGCGACCATGATGGTGATGATCGGGATCGAGATCATCGCCTCGATGCCGTAGCTCAACCAGTAGAGCGGATCCGACATGTCGCCGCTGGGCACCAGATTGTGCTGCACATTGACCCCGGCCCACACCATGCCGAGCACGACAACGGCGATCAAGGCCCGCGACGACCACTCCGCCCGCCGGTAGAGTTGCGCCAGCCGCGCGTCCGCGCTGGACACCCGCCGCCGCGCCGCGAGGGCGCGCCGATGCCAGCGGGCGTCGGCCTCGTCGGATCGGCGCAACGTGGCCGCCGATTTGCGATCCCGCTGCTCGGCGGCCAATTCCGCCTCGATCTCCCGGCGCCGCTGCTTGCGTCGCTGCGCGCGAATCCATTCCGCCAGTTCGCGCTCCGCTGCGATCTCGCGTTCGGAGAGCACCTGAAGCAGCGCGGGATCGAGCTGCAGGGGCAATTTGCCGCGCGCGGTCTCGACTTGCTGTGCCAGCGCGGCAATCTCGGAACTACCGTTCGACAGTTCGTCGGGCATCGGCGAGCCTTCCCAAGAGCAGGTGTCATGCCGAGTGGTGGAGACATGAGTGCTCGAACATATGTGTGATCGCCAGTGAGACTAAACCGACCTCTGTTCGTGGTCAATGTCGCGGACAGGTGACCGACGGCGACACGCCGAGCTGCCGAAAACTGCGGTGTTGCTCGATTATCCGGATGAGCGGCCATTTCGTCGGCGCCACCGCGTGTCGAAACTCCGTTCGAATTCCTACCGCGCCATTGAGTGACTTTCGCCGCTTCGGGCGCCGTCTGTGCGTGGAAACCGACGTGGGTCCGATTTTCCCGTCGTGAATCCGCGAGAATCAGGCGAACGTGGTGTGCCAAACCAGGGCGGCCGCCAGCGCGCCCGCACCGTTGACCGACCAGTGCAGGGCGATCGGGGCGAGCAGGCTGCCGCTGCGGTGGCGCAGCCAAGTGAACACCACGCCCGCCGCCGCCGTCGCTACGACGGCGAGCAGGATCCCGATGATCTGGCCGGCGACGCCGCCGCCGACGATGCCGCTCAAGCCGCGGTTACCCGAGGCCAGGCCGAAGGAGGACGCGATGTGCCAGAGACCGAACAGCATGGAGCCCGCCGCGAAGACGCCGCGGGCACCGTAGACGCGGTGCAGTGTGCCGTGCAGCACACCGCGGAAGGCCAGTTCCTCGGGAATCACCGTTTGCAGTGGGATGACGATCATCGAGGCGATCAATGCGCCCGAGATGGTCGCGTAGCGATCGGCCAGGAAGAACGGCCGGGTGAGCGGGAGCGCCGCCCCGATCGCGACGACCGTGAGGACCAGCGCCACCGCGCCGAGCGCGTAGAGCGAACCGCGGCGCCAGTGCCGAGGTGAAAGGCCCAGCTCCGACCAGCCGAGGCCGCGCTTGCGGACCAGCGCGAGCAGCACGATCGCCGCGGCGGGCACCGTCACTACGCTTGCCCACGCGGTGGTGAAGTGCGCGATCAGATTGGTGGCTGCCAGGACGAGCACTACCACGGCGACGTCTATGTAGGCATGCACTTTGTGGCGTTGCTGAGTTGTTGCTGTTAGGTCTGGCTCAGGCATCCCGCACCAGTGTACGGAGTTGCAACAGGTTCGCTACCTGCCAGGGCTCAACTGATGGATGTGTCACTTTTCAGGGCTGCCGGGGTCGGCGCCGTGCTCGACACGCGGGCAGCACGGGATACTGCGCGCGGGGGCCGCGATGGCCGCGCGGTAGTGGCTTCGCGCCCGACCGGCCCCGGTGCCGTCAGCCGCCCCACCCGTGCGGATCGGTCCAAGCCTGCAACGCGCGAGTGGTCTCGAAGCGGCGTGGCTCGCGGCTGACCGGATCGGTGAACTCGAGCGAAGCGGCCAGCAACTGCAGTGGCCTGGTGAAGTCGTCGACGGGCTTGTCGGTGAGCACCGGATAGAAGTCGTCGCCGAGGATGGGGATGCCGAAGGCTGGTTCATATGCAG
>NZ_BAFP01000026.1 GCF_000308455.1 Nocardia abscessus NBRC 100374
TTGGATGCTTTGCCGTTGAACGTGAACGGCAAACTCGATCGCAAGGCGTTGCCGGAGCCGGAGTTCGAGGTTCAGGCGTTTCGTGCGCCGTCGACCCCGATCGAGGAGATCGTGGCGTCGGTGTATGCCGAGGTGCTCGGTGTGGAGCGTGTCGGTGCGGATGATGATTTCTTCGCCCTCGGTGGTAATTCGTTGTTGGCGACGCAGGTCGCGGCGCGTATCGGCGCGGCGTTGGAGGCGCGTGTTCCGGTGCGTGTGCTGTTCGAAGCCTCCACCGTCGCCGGACTGGCGATCAAGGTCGAACACGGCACCGGCGCGCGCAAACGCATCCCGCTGGTCGCGGGACCGCGGCCCGACCACCTGCCGCTGTCGTTCGCGCAGCAGCGCATGTGGTTCCTCAACCAGTTCGACACCTCGGCCTCGGTCTACAACATCCCGGCCGCCATCCGCCTGTCCGGCGACCTGGACGTCACCGCGCTTGGCCTTGCGGTCGCCGATATCGTCGCGCGCCACGAGATCCTGCGCACCGTCTACCCGCAGACGCCGGACGGCCCGGTACAGCGGGTTCTTGCGCCGCACGAGGTGCCGGTGGATCTGGCTCCCGCGCAGATCGGGGACGAGCATGTCGCCGGTGAGATACAGCGCATCGTCGCGACGGGCTTCGACGTCACCGCCGAGGTGCCGTTGCGCACCAAGCTCTTCCAGCTCGCTGGGTCGGAGTACGTACTGGTTTTCGTCGCGCACCACATCAGCGCGGACGGCTGGTCGATGGGCCCGCTGACCCGCGACGTGATGTCGGCCTACGTGGCGCGTGGCGGCGGCCGCGAGCCGTCCTGGGCGCCGCTGCCCATCCAGTACGCCGACTACGCGCTGTGGCAACGCGACGTGCTCGGCGCCGACGACGATCCCGAGTCGCTCGCGGGAGCGCAACTGGCCTACTGGACAGTCGAACTCGCCGACCTGCCCGACGAGCTGAACCTGCCCGCCGACCGGCCGCGCCCGGCCGCTCAGTCCTTCGCGGGCGGCAAGACCGATTTCGTCGTCGACGCCGACGTGCACGCCGCACTGGCCGGGCTCGCGCGGCAGCACAACGCCACGCTGTTCATGGTGGTGCACACCGCGTTCGCGGTCTTCCTGTCGCGCTTGTCCGGCACCGACGACATCGCGATCGGCACGCCCGTCGCGGGGCGCGGCGAAGCCGAACTCGACGACCTGATCGGCATGTTCGTCAACACGCTCGTGCTACGCACCCGGGTCGCGCCCGGTCTCGCATTCACCGAACTGCTCGCCGCCAATCGGGAAACCGATCTACGCGCCTTCGCCAACGCCGACATCCCGTTCGAGCGGCTGGTCGAGGCGCTCGACCCGGAGCGCTCGGCGGGCCGCCACCCGCTGTTCCAGGTGGCGCTGTCGTTCGAGAACCTCACCGCTACCAGCTTCGAACTGCCCGGCCTGAGCTTCACCGCGCTGGACCCGGCCGCCGACACCGCGAAATTCGATCTGCTGCTGACCGTGCGCGAGCAGCGCACCGAGTCCGGCGCCGAGGCCGGTCTCGCCGCCGAATTCACCTACGCCCGCGATCTGTTCGATGAGCAGACAATCATCGAGTTCGGCCGCCGGTTCCGCCGCATCCTCGCCGCCGTCGCCCGGTACCCCGCCACCGCCGTCGGTGATCTGGCGATCCTGGACGACTCCGAGCGCGCCGACCTGATCGCCCGTACCGGCGCACCCGCCGTGCCGCCGAGCACGCTGCCGGAGCTGATGGCCGCCGCCGTCGCGGCGAACCCCGCCGGAATCGCCGTGGTCGCCGACGATCGCACCTTCAGCTACGCCGAACTCGACGCGGCCTCCGCGCAATTGGCGCGCGCGCTGATCGACCACGGCGCGGCACCGGATGTGCTGGTCGCCATCGCCGTCCGTCGTTCGGTGGAATCGGTGCTGGCGCTGTGGGCGGTGGCCAAGACCGGGGCGGCGTTCGTCCCGATCGACCCGACCTACCCGGCCGAGCGCATCGCGCACATGGTCGCGGATTCCGGTGTGACGCTCGGCGTGACGCTCACCGCCGAGCTGGACAACCTGCCCGCCCTCGCCGGTGGCGCATGGATGGTCCTGGACGATCGCGACTTCACCGTCGACGTCGCCGTGCGCTCGGACCAGCCGTTGCGGCCCGACGAACTGCGCGCGGCGCCGCGCCCGGACAACGCCGCGTACGTGATCTACACCTCCGGCTCCACCGGTCTGCCCAAGGGCGTCGTGGTCACCCACGCCGGCCTGGCCAACTTCAGCGCGGAGCAGGTGGAGCGCTACCGGCTCGACCGGTCGACGCGCGCCTTGGCGTTCGCGTCGCCGTCGTTCGACGCGTCGATGCTGGAAATGCTGCTCGCGCTCGGCGCGGCGGGCGGTCTCGTGCTGGCGCCACCGCTGACCTTCGGTGGCGAGGAACTGGCCGAACTGATTCGCGCCGAGGGCATCACGCACGCCTTCCTCACGCCGTCGGTGCTCGCCTCGCTCGACCCGGACGCGCTGGCGGGGATGCGGACCATCGTGGCGGGCGGTGAAGCGGTGCCCGCCGATCTGGCGGCCAAGTGGACGGACGTGCCGGAGCGCGACTTCCACAACGGTTACGGGCCGACCGAGACCACCATCATGACCAACATCAGCGATCCGCTGCGGCCCGGCGAACCGATCACGATCGGCGGCCCGATCCGCGGCATGCGATCGCTGGTGCTCGACAGCAGGCTGCACCCGGTGCCCGAAGGCGTCACGGGCGAACTGTATCTGGGCGGTATCCAGCTCGCGCGCGGCTACCACGCCCGCCCCGGGCTCACCGCGGCGCGATTCGTCGCCGACCCCTACGGTGCGCCCGGCGAGCGCCTCTACCGCACCGGTGACCTGGTGCGCTGGCGCAGGGCCGAGGCCGCGCCGGTCGTGGAATACATGGGCCGCAACGACTTCCAGGTGAAGGTACGCGGCTTCCGCATCGAGCTCGGCGAGATCGACGCCGCGCTCGCGGCCCAGCCCGAAGTCGACTTCGCCGTCACCCTCGGCCGGGAAACCGGTTCCGGCGCGACCATCTTGGTCTCCTACGTGCTGCCGGCCAGGGACGCCACGGCGGATCCGGCCGTGCTGACCGAGCGGATCGGGCGCACGCTGCCGGAGTACATGGTTCCGGCGGCGATCGTGGTGCTCGACGCCATCCCGCTGACCCCCGTGGGCAAGCTGGATCGCAAGGCGCTGCCGGAGCCCGCCGTGGACACCCGCGCCTACCGTGCGCCGCGCACCCCGGCCGAACTCGTGATCGCCGAGGTGATCGGTGAGGTGCTCGGCGTGGACCGAGTCGGCCTGGACGACGACTTCTTCGCCCTCGGCGGCGACAGCATCGTGTCCATCCAGGTGGTCTCCCGCTCACGCGCCCG
The DNA here is from genome assembly GCF_000308455.1 of Nocardia abscessus NBRC 100374. Lineage (GTDB taxonomy): Bacteria > Actinomycetota > Actinomycetes > Mycobacteriales > Mycobacteriaceae > Nocardia > Nocardia abscessus. Next base: position 3,417 of record NZ_BAFP01000026.1, read on the forward strand.
CGGGGTGACCTTCGCGCCGCGTGATGTCTTCGAATGCCGGACTGTCGCCGCCCTGGCCCGCGCCGCCGCGATGGAGGGCGGCCACGGTGACGAGGCGGGCGAACTGCCGCTCACGCCGGACGCGGCGCGGATGCTGGAGGAGGGCGTCGAGGTGCGGGCCATCGCCCTCGACGTCCCGGAGACCTGTTCGGTCGAGACGGTGCGCGGCGCCGTGTCCGCCGTGCTCGACCAGCACCCGATGCTGTGGGTACGGGTGCGTTACGACGACAGCGGTGCGCCCGTGCTGCGCATCCCGGCCGCCGACGAGCGCACGGGCGAGGCGTTCCGCAGGCTGGACGCCCAGCGTGGCGAGACCTCGCTGCCCATCGACGACGTGGTGCAGGCGGCCGCGGCCGCGCTCGACCCCGAACAGGGGCGCAACATCTACTTCGTGCTCACCGGCGGTCCCGAGGGCCGCTCCACGCTCATCATCGTGGCCAGCAGCCTCGTGGTCGACGACATCTCCTGGCGGACCATCGCCGACCAGCTCACCGCGCGCTGGAACCGGGCACGCCACGCCGCGCCCGCGGCCGCGGAATCCGGCCTCGGCATGCTCATCCGGGCGCTGGCGGCCAAGGCCTACGAGCCGGCCACCGTAGCCGAGATGGACTGGTGGCGACGGACACTCGGCACCCTCCCGGAGGGCGCCGGAGCCGACGGCCGCGATCTGCGCGCACGCAGCCGGGTCTCGCTCACGATCACGGCGGAGGGCGCGGCGGCCGTTGCCGCCGCCGCGGAGGCCTACCACGCCGGAGTGGACGACATCGTGCTCACCGCGCTGGCGCTGGCCCTGCACACCTCCGCGGGCGAGACCGTCACGCGCGCCATCGGTTCGGTCGTGCGGCTGCCCGCCGACCCGCGCGCGGTCATCCACGCCGACGCGGAGAGCATGGTGGGCGGCTTCGTCACCGAATACCCGCTTCCGCTGCGCCTGACCAGGATCGACATCGAAGACGCCCTGATCGGCGGTCCCGCGGCGGGCGCCGCCATCGCGCAGATCAAGGAGCTGCGGCGGTCGGTGCCCTCACGCGGTGTCGGTTACGGCCTGCTGCGCCACCTCAATGCCGAGACCGCCGCCGAACTGCGCGGCCTCGGCCGCGGCCGGTTCGCGCTGCGCTACCGGGATCTGCGCCCGGCGCGGGTGCACACCGACATCCCGTCCGACGACCTGCTGCTCGTGCTGACCGTCGACGCCACCGACGACGGCCTGCTGGCCCGCTTCGACTTCGCCGCCGCCGCGTTCCGTGGCGAGGACGCGAAAACGTTCGCCGAGCACTGGATTCGCGCGCTCGGCGGCCTGGCCGAGCACGGGTTGCGTCCCGACGCGGGCGGTTTCACGCCGTCGGACTTCCCGTTGGTGCGGCTCAAGCAGCCCGATATCGACCGCTTCACCCGCGCCTACCCGGACCTGACCGACGCCTGGCCGCTCACCCCGCTGCAATCGGGCATGCTGTTCCACGCCCTGCTCGCCGAGAACTCGGTGGACGTCTACACCACCCAGTTCGTGCTGGATCTCGGGGGCGCGGTGGACGCGCGCCGGATGCATGCCGCCGCACAGGCGGTGCTGGACCGGCACGACAATCTGCGCGTCGCCTTCGCCGACGACAGTGAGGGCAATCCTGTGCAGATCGTGCAGGATTCGCTGGAAGTGCCGTGGCGGCTGATCGATCTGAGTCAGCTGGAACCGGCCGCCGCGGCGGCCGAGCTGGAGCGGCTCGCGGCGGCCGAGCTCGCCGACCACTTCGACATGCGGACCCCGCCACTGCTGCGGTTCGCGCTGATCCGCTCCACCGCCGCCCGCTACCACCTGCTGGTGACCAGCCACCACATCCTCCTCGACGGCTGGTCCATGCCGCTGTTGATGAAGGACTTGCTCACGCTGTACGCGCTCGGCGGCAACTCCCGGCACCTGCCCACGGTGCGGTCCTATCGCGACTACCTGGCCTGGCTGGTCGCGCAGGACGCGGAGGCGGCCCGTGCCGCGTGGCGCGCCGCGCTGGCCGGTGTCACCGAACCGACGCCGCTCGCGCCGGTCGATCCCGGCCGCGAGATCTCCGCGGGCGTCGGCGAGGTCGGGTTCGAGCTGTCCCAGGCCGACACCACCGCGCTCACCCGGCTCGCGTCGGGTCTCGGCGTCACGGTGAACACTGTGGTGCAGGCGGCCTGGGGACTGCTGATCGGTCGCACCGTCGACCGCGACGACGTGGTCTTCGGCGCCACCGTGTCCGGACGGCCGCCCCAGCTGGACGGCGTCGAGGCGATGGTCGGGCTGTTCCTCAACGCGATCCCGGTGCGGGTGCGGCTGGAGGCGACCCGCACGCTCGGCGGGTTGCTGCGCCAGTTGCAGGCCGAGCAGGCCGCGCTGCTGGATCACCACTACCTGGGGTTGAGCGACATCCAGGAAGCCGTCGGCGTGGAAGGGTTGTTCGACTCGCTGGTCGTGTTCGAGTCGTTCCCGGTGGACCGGGAGGGGTTGGACCAGGCCAGCGCCATCGACGGGATGAACGTCACCGGCGTCGGCGCGGTCAGCGGCACCCACTATCCGTTCACGGTGATGGTGGTGCTGGACAGCCAGTTGCGCGTCTCGGTGAAGTACCTGCGCGATCTGACCGGTGAACCGGCGGCGCAAGCGCTCGCGCGCCGGCTCGCGGCGCTGATCGGACGCTTCGTAACGACCCCGCAGGCGCGCGTCGGCGAGATCGATGTGCTGCTCGACGACGAGCGCGCCGAGCTGGCCGCACGCAACGCCACCGATGCGCCCGGACTGCTGGACGGCGCGACGCTGCTGTCGCTGTTCGACGCGCAGGTGGCGCGCACGCCGGACGCGCCGGCGGTGCGCTTCGCCGACACCACCCTCAGCTACGCCGAACTGGATTCGCGCGTACGCTCCCTGGCCGTCGAGCTGATGCGCTGGGGCGTGGGCCCGGAAACACTGGTCGCCGTGGCCATGCGACGCGGGATCGATCTGGTCGTGGCGATCTACGCGGTATTGCGGGCCGGCGGCGGCTATGTCCCGATCGATCCGGATCACCCGGTCGAGCGCAGCGAGTACGTTCTCGGCAGCGCGGCCCCGATCTGCGTCCTGACCACCACCGCGGACGCGTTCGACACCGCGACCGGTGTCCCGGTGATCGCGGTGGACACGCTGTATCTGCCGCCGTACGAGGGAGCGTGGCCGCAGCACGTCCACCCGGACACCGTCGCCTACGTCATCTACACCTCGGGCTCTACCGGTCGCCCCAAGGGCGTGATGATCACGCACCGGCAGATGGTCAACCAGTTTCGCTGGGCGCAGTCGGCCTATCCGCACGGCGGCGACGACGTGGTGCTGCACAAGACGCCGATCACCTTCGACATCTCCACCTGGGAGCTGTTCTGGCCGTTGCAGACCGGAGCATCGATCGTGGTCGCCGCGCCCGACGGCCATCGCGATCCGGCCTACCTGGCCCGGACCATCGTCGAGAACGCGGTCACCACGGTGCATTTCGTGCCGTCGATGCTGGATGCGTTCCTGGACCCCGTCGCCACCCCGGCCACGAGCTACCCGTCGTTGCGGCGGGTGTTCGCCGCGGGCGAGGCGTTGTCGGGGGAGACCGCGGTGACCTTCGCCGCCACCGCACCCGGCGCCGCGCTGGTCAACTGGTACGGGCCCGCCGAGGCCACCGTGGTCACCGACCACCCGGTGCGCGATACGGCCGCGGCGGCGATTCCGATCGGTGTTCCGGTGGCCAACACCCGCGTGCACGTGCTCGACCGGCAGTTGCAGCCGGTGCCGCCGGGTGCGGCGGGCGAGTTGTACGTCGCGGGTGTGCAATTGGCGCGCGGCTATCTCGGGGCCCCGGCCCTCACCGCCGAGCGTTTCGTCGCCCATGCGGGCGGCACCCGGCTCTATCGCACCGGTGACATCGTGCGCTGGCGTGACGGAGCGCTGGAATACCTGGGCCGCGGTGATTTCCAGGTCAAGCTGCGTGGCCAGCGCGTCGAACTGGGGGAGATCGAGACCGTGCTGACCGGTCACCCTCAGGTGCGGCATGCCGCGGTCGCGCTGGTGCGCGGCGCAGGCGGGGACCGGCTGGCCGCGTATGTGGTCGCCGTGCCGGGGGAGGCCATCGATGAGGCCGCGCTGTTGCTGCACGCCCGTGCCGCGCTGCCGTCCTACATGGTGCCCTCGGCGGTGGTCGTGCTCGCCGAACTGCCGCTGAACGCCAGCGGCAAACTCGACCGCAAGGCGCTGCCCGCGCCGCGGATGGCGGCCCGCCCGTACCGCGCGCCGGGCACGCCGCTGGAGCGGACCGTGCTCGAGGTGTTCGACGAGGTGCTCGAGTCCGGCGACGTCCGGCGGATCGGCATGGACGACGACTTCTTCGACCTGGGAGGCAACTCGCTGGTCGCCACGCGCGCGGTCAGCAGGCTGCGTACGCTCACCGGCGCCGAGGTGCGGGTGCAGTGGTTCTTCACCGATTCCACCCCGGCGGCGCTGGCCGCCCGGATCCTCGCCGCGCTGGCCGAGAACCACGACTACGACCAGGACTCGAACGCGGCGCTCGGTGTGCTGCTGCCGATCCGGACCATGGTGCCGCACGACACGGCCGCCGCCCAGCCGCTGTTCTGCCTGCATCCGATGTACGGATTGTCCTGGTGCTACGCCGGTCTCGCGCGCTACGTGCCCGCGAGCACGCCGATCTTCGGCCTGCAATCGCCCGCGTTGACCGAAGAGGGCTACCTGCCGGGGTCGTTGACCGAGATGGCGCGCCGCTACGTGGCCGAGATCCGCGCGGTGCAGCCGCACGGCCCCTATCGGCTGCTCGGCTGGTCGCTCGGCGGTGTGCTGGCGCACGCGGTGGCGACCGAGTTGCAGGCGGCGGGGGAGGACATCGGGCTGCTGACCATGCTCGACAGTCATCCGGACATCGACGTCACGGACTTCCGGGCGGCGATCCGCGAGGCGCTGGCCGAACTCGGCATCGGCGCGGACGCCCAGCTGCCCGGCGACGGCGACATCCACGACCTGAGCGAGGACGCGCTGGCCGCGCTGCACGCCACCATCCCGCCCGACATGGCGGTGCTCACCCCCGACCGGGTGCGCCGGATCTACCGCAGCGCGGTGCGCTCGGCCGAGCTGATCGCCGAGCACCGGCCGAAGGTCTACCGCGGCCGTCTGGACTACTTCAGCGCGGCCGGTCACGACACCGCGGCGGACGGCTGGCAACCCTACGTGGACGGCCGGGTCGACGATCATCCCGTCGGCGTCCCGCACGATCAGATGACCTCCCCGGAAGCGCTGGCGCAGATCGGCCCACGCCTGACCGAACTGCTGGATCCCCCGGGGTGGGAAACGACACGGAACATGGGGCGGTCATGATCGCATCGACACCGTTCCGGCATGATGGGGCAACGGTGCGGTAACGAAGTCCCCTTTTGTGACGACTACATAGGCCGTATGGTCGGGCGGGATGTCCTGGCATCCACCCGGCGCGTGGGGTATGCAGAGCGAATCTCGAGACGAAGCGAAGGTGCGAAATTGATACGTCGACAGACCCGGCGCGGTGGCCTGCGGGCCGCGGCCGCGATCGCGGCAACCGCAGTGCTCGCGGGCATGATGACCGGTCTCGGCGCGTCCAGCGCGACAGCTGACCCGATCATCGATTCCAAGAGCCTGCTGGCAGACCCGGTCGCCCCGGACGGTTCGCGTATCACCAAAGCCGAGTACAAGGACGCGCGCAGCATCCGCCTGTACGTGTACTCGGCGGCGATGGACGAGAAGGTCATCATCGACGTCCAGCGCCCGGCCGACGCCTCCGTTCCGCGCCCGACGCTGTACCTGCTCAACGGCGCGGGCGGCGGCGAGGACGAAGCCTCGTGGCAGGCGAAGACCGATGCGCTGCAGTTCTTGTCGGACAAGAACGTCAACGTGATCCAGCCGATCGGCGGCAAGTGGAGCTACTACACCGACTGGATCAAGGACGACCCGGTACTCGGCCGCAACAAGTGGAAGACCTTCTTCACCGAGGAGTTGCCCCCGCTGATCGACGGCGCGCTGGGCACCAACGGCGTGAACGCCATCGCGGGCCTGTCCACCTCGGGCACCACGGTGCTGGCGCTGCCGATCTCCAAGCCCGGCCTGTACAAGGCCGCCGCGGCCTACAGCGGCTGCGCGCAGACCAGTGACCCGGTCGGCGCCGAGTTCGTCAAGCTGACCGTCGAGACCTGGGGCGGTGGCAACACCGAGAACATGTGGGGTCCGGAAGGGTCGCCGGAGTGGGTGGCCAACGACCCGTACGTGAACGCCGAGGGGCTGCGCGGTCTGGACCTGTACATCTCCACCGGCAACGGCCTGCCCGGTCAGTACGACACGCTGAACGGCCAGTACGCCCTTCCCGGCGCATACGGCCTGGCCAACCAGATCATCATCGGCGGTGTGATCGAAGCGGGCACCAACTACTGCACGAACAACCTGAAGAACAAGCTGGAACAGCTGGGCATCCCGGCCACCTACAACTTCCGCAACACGGGCACCCACTCCTGGGGCTACTGGCGCGACGAGTTCCAGCTGTCGTGGCCGGTGCTCGCGAGGGGTCTCGGCCTCTGATCGCCGCCGAGCTGCCGAACGAAGCCGGAACGTCCGGCTGAACTCCACCGACCGCCTGGTTGCCGCGAGCGACCAGGCGGTCGGTCTTTGCGGGCAGGGTGGGAACCGCGGCGCCGATCAGACCCAGTTCTCGATCCAGTACTTCCAGATCCGCGGCGCGTAGGCGTCCAACGGCGGAACCTTGATGTCGGTGCCCGCCAGCGCCGCGCTGGTGTGCCTGCAATCGAACCAGCAGGCGAATTCGCTGTGCTCCAGGACATCCAGCGGCACGCCGACCCGGGGCAGCAGCCAATTGGCGCCGGGGACGCGCAGCATCATGTCCAGGGTGCGCTTCGGCATGATCTCCACCAGGTGCGGCGCGCCCGCCTCGTCGGCGAACAGGTTCAGCGCGTCGACCGCGCTCTGCCTGCGCGGATCCACCAGGTGATAGGTGGTCTTGTCGGAGCCGGGGCGGTGGGCGATGTGGTCGAGGGCGCGAGCGACGAAATCGACCGGGACCATGTTGGTCTCGCCCAGCTTGGGGACCAGCACCGGCAGCAGCCTCGGCAGCTGCGCGCCCATGCGCAGCAGACGGAAGAAGTAGTACGGACCGTCGATCCGATCGATCTCGCCGGTCCTGGAATGCCCGATCACGATCGAGGGCCGGTAGATCCGCCAGCGCAACGAAGACTCCCGCACGATCCGTTCGGCTTCGAATTTGGCCCTTTGCAGTGGAGTGGCCAGTGTCTGGCCGTGATCGAACATCTCCTCGGTGAACAGGCCCTCGGTGGACCCGGCCACCTCCACGGTCGAGACATGGTGCAGCTGATCGACGCCCAGCTCCTCGGCGACGTCGACCAGGTGCCTGGTCCCGCCGCCGCGCTCGGTCAGGTCGTAGCCCGTGGCCAGGTGGAAGACGTGCTGGATCGCGCCGCGATGCTGGGCCAGCCAGGTCGGGTCTATGCCCAGCCCCGGGGCGCCGAGATCGCCGCGAACCGGACGGACGCGGTCGCCGCCCGCCCATTCCTGCGCACAGCAGGCGAACCGGTCGGCCGAGGCGTCACCCGCCCGTACCAGTACATGGATGTCACCCTCGCGTTTCAGGAGCTCAGGGATGAGGAATCGACCGATGAACCCAGTTGCCCCGGTAACCAGGTAAGTCATAGCCGATGAACATAGTCGCCTGCCGGTCGGCCTGTTCCGGCGGGCTGATCAGTCGGCGAAGACCGGCTTGCGCTTGGTGAGCATCGCGGTGGCGCCCTCGACGAAATCGGGGGAGCGCAACAGCTCGGTCTGGCCTGCTTTCTCTGCGGCCAGGGCCGCGTCGAGGGAGACCAGCGTGGCCTGGTTCAGCGCCTGCTTGGTGAGCTCCAGCGCGCGGCGCGGCCCGGTGGCGATCTTCGTGACCCCGGCCTCCACCGCGGCGTCGAGTTCGTCATCGGGCACGACCGCGGTGAACAGGCCGGCGGCCGCGGCTTCGCGTGCGGGCAGCCGCTCGCCCAGCAGCGCCATCCGCGCCGCCAGCGGGCGGCCCGCCGCCGCGGCGACCAGCGCGGCCGCACCGCCGTCGGGCATCAGCCCGATGTTGATGAAGGCC
>NZ_BAFP01000025.1 GCF_000308455.1 Nocardia abscessus NBRC 100374
CCTGTCCACGGCAGTGTTCCGGGCACCGAGCTCACCGGTGGAACAGGCGGTAGCCGACGTCTACGCCGGCCTGCTCGGCGCCACCGACATCGGCCTCGACGACGACTTCTTCGCCCTCGGCGGCAACTCGCTGCTGGCCACCCGGGTGGTCGCGCGGATCAACGAAGCACTCGATGCCGATCTGGCCGTGCGGGAATTGTTCGCCGCCCCGACCGTGGCCGCGCTGGCCGCCCGCGTGGTGCCCGGCGCCGGCGGCGGGCGCCGCCCACTACTGGAACGCGCCGAACGCGGCGAACCGATCCCGCTGTCGCTGGCCCAGCAACGCATGTGGGTGCTCAACCAATTCGACCCCGCCTCCCCCGCCTACAACATCCCCATGGCGATCCGGTTGAGCGGCGCACTGGATGTCTCCGCGCTGCGGTATGCGCTGGCCGACGTCCTCGAACGCCACGAATCGCTGCGCACCCGCTACCCCGCCGGCGGACCCGGCGGGCTCCCGTTCCAAGAAATCCTCACCGTCGCCCAAGCCATGCCCGCCGGGCTGGAAGTCACCATCACCGACGACCCGATCACCCGGATCACCGAACTGATGTCCACCGGCTTCGACGTCACCGAACACGTCCCGGTGCGGGCGCTGCTGCTGGAAACCAGCCCCGAAGAACACCTCCTGGCGGTGGTCGCCCACCACATCGCCGCCGACGGCGCCTCCATGGCACCCCTGGCCCGCGACCTGGTCACCGCCTACCTCGCCCGCATCGGCGGCAACTCCCCCCGCTGGGCGCCCCTGGAAGTGCAATACGCCGACTACGCCATCTGGCAACGCCAAGTGATCGGCACCGACGACGACCCCACCTCCGTCGCCGCCCGCCAACTCACCTACTGGCGCAGCCAACTCGACGGACTGTCCGGCGAACTGGAACTGCCCCTCGACCGCCCCCGCCCCGCCGTGGCCAGCATGCGCGGCGCCAACACCGGCTTCGCGGTCTCCCCCGACATCCACCACGCCCTCACCACCCTGGCCCGCGAACACAACTGCACCCTGTTCATGGTCGTCCACGCCGCCCTGGCCGTCCTGCTGGCACGACTGTCCGGCGAGGCGGACGTCGCGATCGGCACCCCCATCGCCGGACGCGGCGAACGCGCCCTCGACGACCTGGTCGGCATGTTCGTCAACACCCTCACCCTGCGCACCCGCGTCGACGCCGCGATGCCGTTCACCGCCCTGGTCGACCGCGCCCGCGAAACCGACCTGGCCGCCTTCGCCAACGCCGACATCCCCTTCGAACGCGTCGTGGAAGTCCTCACCCCCGCCCGCGCCACCACCCACAACCCCCTGTTCGGGGTCGTCCTGTCATTCCAGAACAACGAACAACCCACCCTGCAACTGCCCGGCCTCACCATCACCACCCTCGACACCGGCACCGTCGCCGCCAAATTCGACCTCCAAGTCAACATCCACCCCCACCACCACCCCGACGGCACCCCCGGCGAACTCGACACCATCATTACCTACGCCACCGACCTGTTCGACGAACCCACCATCCACACCCTCGGCCACCGCCTCCAACGCATCCTCACCACCATCGCCACCAACCCCCACACCCTCATCGGCGACATCGACATCCTCGACCAAGCCGAGCGGGAGCTCGTCACCACCACAGCGAAACCCGCCGCCCCGACGCCATCGAGCACAACCGCGGCAACCGCACTGACTCAGGCACTGGTGGCCGCGGTCGAGGACGATCCCGATGCCCCCGCCATCGTGTCCGGCGGCGAGGAGCTGACCTACCACGACCTCGAGACTCGCTCGTCGCGGTTGGCGCGGGTGCTCATCGCGCGCGGCTGCGGACCCGGCGCGGGCGTGGCGGTGCGGCTGGACCGTGGGACCGAAGCGGTCGTCGCCACCTGGGCCGTACTCAAGGCAGGCGCCGCGGTGGTGCCGGTCGACGCACTCGACGCGGCACTGCCGGACGAGCTGGAGATCAAGGTCGGTCTCACGGTGGGCAGCACCCGGTCCAGTGACGCACCCGACTGGCTCGCCCTCGACGACCCCGCCGTGGTCGCCGAGATCGCCGCCGAATCACCCCGCCCGGTCACCTACGCCCACCGCACCGGTGCGTTGCGCGGCGGCGACCCGGCGTTCGTCGGCGCGCGGACTCTCAGCTACGACGATCTCGCCACCGCAGCCGAGGAACTGCGCACCCGCGCCGAACTCACCTACGAGTCCAGCATCCTGCACCAGGGTGACCCGAAATCCTCTGCCACCCTGATCGAACTGGTCGCCTGCGGGACCGTCGGCGCGGCGATCGTCCTGGACGGCGACGGTGAAGTGCTGGAAGACGAATGCGTGACCGGTTGATCGCGCACCGGCATGGAGATCGCGCATCGGATGGGGCGGGTGGGTCGATGTCGTTCAGGCAGTGGCACTGTCGGGGTCGGCGAGCAAGTCGAGGGCGATGTCGACGATGAGGTCCTCTTGCCCGCCGACCAGTCCCCGGCGTCCCACCTCGAGCAGGATCGTCCGCACATCGATGCCGTAGCGCCGCGACGCCGCTTCGGCGTGCCGCAGGAAGGACGAGTAGACCCCGGCATATCCGAGCGTGAGAGTTTCCCGGTCGACGCGCACCGGGCGATCCTGCAGCGGCCGCACCAGATCGTCGGCGGCGTCTTGCAAGGCGAACAGATCACAGTTGTGCTTCCAGCCGTGCAGGTCGGCGACGGCCACGAACGGTTCGATCGGGCAGTTACCCGCTCCGGCGCCGTGCCCGGCGAGCGAGGCGTCGACGCGGGTGACGCCTTCTTCGACCGCGACAACGGAATTGGCCACCGCCAGGGAGAGATTCTCGTGCGCGTGGATGCCGATCTCGGTGCTCGGATCGAGCACCTGGCGGTAGGCGCGGACACGGTCACGGACACCGTCCATGGTCAACCGGCCGCCGGAATCGGTGACGTAGACGCACTGCGCCCCATACGATTCCATCAGCCCGGCTTGTTCTGCCAGGCGAGCCGGTTCGGCCATGTGCGACATCATCAGGAATCCGGAGACGTCCATGCCGAGTTCCCGTGCGGTGGCGATGTGCTGGGCGGACACATCGGCTTCGGTGCAGTGGGTGGCCACCCGCACCGACCGCACGCCCAGCCGGTAGGCCTGCTCCAGTTCTCTGATGGTGCCGATGCCGGGCAACAACAGCGTGGTCAGCCGAGCGTGCGTGAGGTTGGCGGCCGCGGCTTCGATCCATTCCCAGTCGGTGTTACTGCCCGGGCCGTAGTTCAAGCTACCTCCGGCGAGGCCGTCCCCGTGGGCGACTTCGATACCGTCGACCCCCGCGGCGTCGAGCGCCGCCACGATCCGGCCGACGTCCTCGGGAGTGATGCGGTGACGCACCGCGTGCATGCCGTCGCGGAGCGTGACGTCTTGGATGAACAGTTGTCCGGTCATCGGAGAGCTTCCTGTCCTGCCGGTGCGGCGGCGATCGTGTCGGCGATGGATTCGGCGTAGCGCACCGCGGCCGAGGTCATGATGTCGAGGTTGCCCGCGTATGCGGGCAGGTAGTGCGCGGCGCCTTCGACTTCGAGGAATACCGTCACCTGATGGGTCGGCGCGGCCACCGCGCCCGCGCCGAGCAGGGTGTGCACGGGTTGGTCCTGCGGCACGGCGGTGATCTGGACCTGTTGCTTGAGCCGGTAGCCGGGCACGTAGGCGGCCACGTGCGTGACCATTCGCTCGACGGATTCCCGAATCGCGTCGTGGGTGGCCGAATCCGGGGCTGTGACCAGGCACAGCACCGTATCGCGCATGATCAGCGGCGGGTCCGCCGGATTGAGGATGATGACGGCCTTGCCGCGGCGGGCGCCGCCGACCGTTTCGATCGCGTGCGCGGTGGTCTCGGTGAACTCGTCGATATTGGCGCGGGTACCGGGGCCCGCGGATTTCGACGCTATGGACGCGACGATCTCGGCGTAGGGCACAGGGGCGACGCGGGAGATGGCGGCGACGATCGGGATGGTCGCTTGCCCGCCGCAGGTGACCATGTTGACGTTGCGGGCATGCCGGTGTTCGTCGAGGTTCACCGCCGGTACCACGAACGGGCCGAGAGCGGCCGGGGTCAGATCGATCAGGCGCTTACCGAGCGGTTCGAGCAGCGCGGCGTGGGCGGCGTGGGCCTTGGCGGAAGTCGCGTCGAAGACCACGTCGATCTGGTCGAAGTTCGGCAGCTCCAGCAACCCTCGGACGCCGTCGGCCGTGGTCGGGACGCCGAGCCTGCGGGCGCGGGCGAGGCCGTCGGATTCGGGGTCGATGCCGACCATCACGCCCATCTCCAGCACCTCGGAGTGCCGGATCACCTTGATCATCAGATCGGTGCCGATGTTTCCTGATCCGATGACCGCGACTTTGAGCGTGGCGGGGCTGGGATTCATGGGTCTCACTCCTGGATGAAGGTCGCGGTCACCGAGCCGAGGCCGGTGATGTCCGCGGTGACGGTTCCCGGGGCCTCGATCGGGGCCATCGGTCCGAGCGCTCCGGAGAGCACGATCTGGCCTGCCCGCAGCGGCCGGCCGAACTCCCGCGTTGTCCGTGCCAGCCAGGCCAGCGCATGCAGCGGGTCGCCGAGACACGCGGCGCCGGTTCCGGTCGACACCCCGACGCCGTCGATCGCCATCTGCATCCGCACCGAAACGGGGGCGAAGGAATCGAGGGTGCGGCGCTCGGTCCCGAGGACGAACAGGCCGCTGGAAGCGTTGTCGGCGACGGTGTCACCGAACGTGATATCCCAGCCTGCGATGCGGCTGTCGACGATCTCGAGCGCGGCCACGGCATAGTCGACCGCGCCGCGAATCTGCTGCGCGTCGAGCGGGCCATCGGCCAGGTCCTGGGCCAGCACGAACGCGATCTCGGCTTCCACCTTCGGTTGCAGCAGCCTGCTCAGCGGCACGGGCGTGCCCTGCCGGTAGTGCATGTCGTCGAACAACACTCCGAAATCCGGTTGGTCGACGCCGAGCTGCCGCTGCACCGCAGGGGAGGTCAAGCCGATCTTGCGTCCGACGACCTCGGCGCCCGCCGCGATGCGCTCGACGGTCAGCCGCTCCTGCACCGCGTACGCGGCGGCCACGTCGTCGGCGCCGATCAGATCGCGTACCGGGGCGCACGGCGTGCCGGAGCGGGCGGCGGCGCTGAGCAGGTCGGCGGCAAGCGCGGTGGCGTCTGCTGCCGCGGCGCGTCGGTCGAGGCCGGAAGGTGTTGGCATATGCAGTCCCGAGATTCGTGAGGAGGGGCGAGGCAGTGGTCTCACTGTCGCCGCGGGTGGGAGGGGCCCGCCAGCATTACGTTCCACTGAGTCGAACGCTGCCGGTAGAGTTGGTGCGGACCGAAAGGGTGGAGGCCGACGATGTCAGCTGCGTCCACAGGTCGTCCGGTAGACGGTTCGACCGTGCTGGGAAAGATCATGGCGGTGCTCGAGGCGTTCGCGATCGATGACAGCGCGTTGAGTCTGGCCGAGCTCGGGCGGCGGACCCGCATCCCGAAGGGCACCTTGCACCGGGTCCTCGCCGACATGGTGGCGGTGCGACTGCTGGACCGGACCGAGGCCGGGTATCGGCTCGGGGGACACCTGTTCGAACTGGGAATGCGCGCGTCGGTCGAGCGGAGTTTGCTCGAGGTGGCCATCCCGTTCCTGGAGGAGCTGAACGCGCGTATCCACGAGACCGTGCATCTGGGCGTTCTCGACGGCACGGATGTCGTGTACCTGACGAAGATCGGCGGACGCAGGCAGGCCAGCGCCCCGTCCCGGATCGGGGGCCGGATGCCGGTGCACTGCACGGCAATCGGCAAGGTGCTGCTGGCCAACGCCGATGCCGCGCTCCGTGACCAGGTACTGGCCGGACCGCTCCGTCGCTACACCCCGCGCACGATGATCCTACCGGGCACGCTGCGCAACCAGCTCGATCGGATCGCGGCCGAAGGCGTGGCGTTCGAATTCGAGGAATCGACTCGCGGTCTGGTGTGCGTGGCCGCCCCCGTCCGCGACGCGGACCGGGTAGTGGCCGCGATCAGCGTGGCAGGCCCGTCCCACCGGTTCCACCCCGACGCCCACGCGGCGTCGGTCCGCGCGGCCGCCGACGGGATCGGACTCACCCTCACCCGGCGGGCCCGGCTGCTCACCACACCCACCGCCTGAAACCGTCGGGTATCCGTCGCGGAATCTTTGCCCGCATCGCGCGACGCTCGCAAGAAAGCCCCCACAGGCAGGGACAAGCACGACAGCACTCTAGTTCGCTAGGGGTTCCCAGAAGGTATATCCTTCTGTTACATTACCGATGCGGAGCCTATATAAACGGGTTTGCTCCTGGTCCGAACGACAACGCTGTCACCGGACATCCGCCCCGACAATGACGTCGGAGGTCGACAACGACGTCGGCCATGCAATGGACGCACACCCGCCGGATACCGTTTCAGCCCGTCCTCCGTGGCATCGCTCGCGAACAGTTCGGTCGACACCGGGTCATCGGAAAGCCGCACCGATGTCCCGGTCGTGTCGGGCTGCGCGGCACGGAAAGGGCTGGAACAATCCTGGGCGACCGCCGACCCGATCGGATATTGAGCCAGAGGAACCCATCGACATGCCGATCAACTTCTTGAGCGGGCTCGATTTGATCGCCGCGCTCGACGTGCGCAATGTCGAAGCCCATCTCGCCGATGCCGTCGAGGGCTGCACTGCGTGCGCCACCACCTCCCGGCCGGGAGCCGGGTGCCCGGCAGGCATCGCCGCCCGGATCCGCACCGACGCCGCGGTGGGCACGGCACCGTCTTCGCTGACGGCGATCGAGATCATCGACAAACTCCTCGCGCTGCGCCGGTCACCGGAACCCGAAGGTTCCGGCGCGTAACGCGCGTACACAGCCCGTCTCGCCGGGACTGAACACCATAACGCCGCAGCCCCAACAGCTCATCGAGGCACTGCGCAGGCCCGATGCTCGGCGCGCACCGAAGCGCACATCGCCGAGAGCACCGACTACGTGATCGAGATGCTCGAGAAGCGTGACCTGTGGCCCAGGAGGGGTGGCAGCGTGAATCCCGCGACCGGTCGGACCGCACGCCTCGGTGTGTCGTACTCCACGCCTGTGCAGCGCACCGCAACTGGGAGGGCTGGGGTCAACCGGATGTCGCGGCCTGGTTTCAGGGGAATCGGTGACCCATCACATCCGCCCACCATGCGCTCGTAGAGCTGGACTCCGGCCAGATGATCCGGTCCGGGTCTTCGTCGTCGGTGATGGGCACGTTCGCTTCCTCGATCACAATGCATTCCTCTGCGCCGTACATCCTCGAGAAGAGGCACCTCGTTCTCGTGCGGCGCGATCTATGTCGCGCCGTCGTTCGAGCGGCAGGGGCGCCCCGATGGGTACCGGCACGACCGCGCTGTCGAGCCGATACGTGCGGCGTATACCACGCACGACCGCAAACAAACCGTTCTTTCGGTACTCACTTCGCGGATCTACCGGGCGCTTCTCGGTCGCGCACCTCCGTGTGCGTCCGGACGCGCGGCCGCTCGGCTGTGTCTACGCCTGCTCCGGCGACTCGACGGAGACCGGCTCGTCGCGGACCCACGCATCGGTCTGGGTGAGCCAGAACAGGTAGGCCAGAGCGGGTAGCACGGTGACCGCGGCGACGGCGACGACGGCGAGCAGTCCGAGCAGGGTCGCTCGTGCGCCCGCGGCATCGGCGATGAGCATCTGGTCGACGAGGATCCACGGCGTCTGCGCCACCGCCCACCCGATGACGATCGCGGCGACCGCGGCCGCCGCGGGGACCCGCGCCCACCCGTAGCGGCGACGGTAGACCAGGACCAGGGTGAGCACGCCCGCGGCGGCCGAGAGCGCGATCAGGGGCAGAGCGCGCCCGAGAAGTCCGGCACCGAGGGTCGGTGCGTCGTGCCGGATCGGCGCGATCGCCGCGATCGCGACCGCACCGGTCACGCCGCCGACGACCAGCGTGCGGGAACGCAGGTAGTCGGCGAGTGCGTGGTCACCCGAACGCGCGGCGTCGGCGGTGAGGAAGACCCCGGCCAGGAAGGCGGACGTTCCCACGGCCAATGTGCCGCCCAGAAGGGAGGTCGGATTCAGCCACGACCGCACCACGTCGCCGTAACCCTCGGCGGGCACCCGGCCGGAGGCGATCGCGCCGACGGCGGTCCCGAAGAAGAACGGCGTGATGAGCGACGCACCAGCGAACAACGCGCCGAACAGGCGCGCCTGGCCCAGTGTCGCGGAGTACTTGCGGAACGCGAAGTTCGCCCCGCGCAACACGATTCCGAGCAGAGCCAGACTCATCGGAATGAACAGGGTGGTCATGACGGCCGCGAACACCGTCGGGTAGGCCGTCCAGAGGAACACCAGGATGTAGATCAGCCAGACGTGATTGGCTTCCCACACCGGGCCGATGCTGTGGTCGATGAGCACCCGCAGGCGGCTGCCGCGCCGGGGGCCGCCCGCGGTCAGATCCCAGAAGCCGGAGCCGAAGTCCGCGCCACCGAACAGCGCGTACAGCACCACCCCGGTGAACATCGCCGTCGCGACCACGTCCGAGAGATCCATCGGTCACGGCTTTCCGACGCTGCGGGCGCGCTGCGCCTGGTCGACCGGCGATGCTCCGGGCCCATAGGGGGCGGTGATGGTCGCGGCTCCGGCGCGCCAGCGGCGGGCCATGGAACGCAGGACGACGATCGCACCCACCGTCATCCCGACATACACCAGCAACACGCTGATATAGCTCCACCACAGGCCGCCGCTCGAGCTGGCGGCGTCGGTAGTGCGCAGCACCTGCCACACCGTCCACGGCTGGCGTCCCACCTCGGTGGCGATCCAGCCGCATTCGAGCGCGAGAACCGCCAAGGGCCCGGCGGCTACCGCCGCCCACAGGAACCAGCGCGAGTCCAGTAGGTCGCGTCGCCGCCAGCGCAGCAACCAGAACACGAGCACCATGAGCGCGAGCAGGGTGCCGATGACGACCATCGTCTGGAAGGCGAGGTGGGTGATGTTGACCGGTGGCCGATCCCCGAGGGGGACCGAGTCCAAACCGGGTACAGGGGCGGTCAGCGAGTTGCGGGCGATGATGGACCCCAGGCGGGGAATCTCGAGCGCTCCCCTGATCTCACCGTCGACCAGTACGCCGCCCAGCCGCAGCGGGGCAGGCCCTTCGGTGGTGGTGGCCAGTTCGAACGCGGCCAACTTCGCCGGTTGCGTATCGTGCACCCGCATTCCGAGAACGTGCCCGATGAGAGGTTGTGCGAGGGCGGCGACCGTAGCGAAGACGAAGGGGACCGTGAAACCCAGCCGATGGTGGTCATCGCGCCGTCCCCGCAGCAGACCGGCCGCGTAGACACCGGCCACCAGGAATCCGACGAGCATGAACGCCCCGACCCACATGTGCGCGAACTGCAGGTAGACGCCGTCGTTGAACATCGCCCGCCACGGATCGACATCGGTCACCTCGCCGTCGACGAGCCGGAATCCGGTCGGATTGTTCATCCACGCGTTGACGCTGATCACACAGAACGTGCCGACCACCCCCGCGACGCCCATCGGGACGAGCATCGCGAGGTGTCGGCGCGGCGGCATGCGACCCCATCCGTAGAGGTAGATGCCCAGGAAGATCGCTTCGATGAAGAAGGAAAGCCCTTCGAAGGCGAACGGCAAGCCCAGCACGTCGCCGTAGCGGCCCATCAGCCCCGGCCACAGCAAGCCCATTTCGAAACTGAGCACCGTTCCGGAGACCGCGCCGATGGCGAACAGGATCGCCGATACCGTCGCCCACCGCTTGGCCAGCCCCAGCGCGACGGGGTCGTCGCGGACGATGCCACGACGATGCACGACGTAGATCATGGCGGGAAACGCCACCCCGAAACAGGCCAGCACGATGTGCCAACCCAGTGAGAATGCCATCTGCTGGCGCGCGGGCAGCAGACCGGGCGGCTCCGCTGCCGACGCTTGGTAGAGCGCGACGAGCGTGCTCGACACCATGCCGGCCCCTTCCCACGGTCTCGGGAGCCGGATGCCTGCGCACTCCGGCCTTTCGCGTGGTATCCCCCATTTGCACCGCACCAACCAGGCAAGTCGCCCAGGATCAGGCATCGGCCGGTCGCGCCCAGCGGTCCCGGTCGTGGGCAAGATCAGGCGTCGTCGTATACGGGCGACCCCACATGTGCGGCCGCGGTATGCCCACCCGAACACATGCTGCCCCTCGGCTGCGCCGTCCGGATTCCGACCGGTCGGGTCCGGAGGGCCGGAATCCCCGGCCCGCCCGACCGGCGGATCGTTCTATCTCGGGCCGCCGAACCGGGGATAGCCACGGGCGTCGACCGGGACGTCTGCGCCGAGACCATCGACGTCGCCACCACGATTGCCGGGCACCTACGGCGATCGATCCGACACTTTGCCCCATCACGTCCTGCGGTACCGAAGCAGTCCGGCGCGTCAGGCCCCCGAAGTGATGCGCCAAGCGTTGCGTTCGCGGATGTTCAGGATGAGACCGGCGATATTCCACGCGTCGTCCGCACCGCAGTGGTGACGGCCCTCCAAGGGCAGCCCGGCGATGTGCAGCGCTCCGGCCATCCCTTGACGGCGATTCAACCCGTAAGCCTCTGAAAATAGCTGCTTGGCATTGGTATGCCGCTGCCCGAAGGGATATTCGACGCCGGTGGCGGCGCACTGCCGTTCGAGCTGTTTGCGGTCGTAGTCACCCCAGCTCGCCCACGGCCGCAGCCCGGCCGAGTGCTCGCGCGCCAGCAAGCGGCACGCATCGACGAACTCCATGCCGGTGTCGACCTCGGCCTGCGTGAGTCCGGTGAGTTCGGTGCAGAACTCGCTGACCGTCGACCGGGCAGGCCGAACCAGGATACGGTGCTTGCCGATCCGCTCTCCCGCGTCGAAATCGACCACAGTCAATCCGATCTCGATGATCTCACTGACCGCGCCCGCGGGAACCTTCCCCGCCCAGCACGTCGCCTCGACATCGACCACATTCAGCAGTCCGGAAAACCCGTTCACACGCTGAGCGTATGGACCGAAGCATCGGGCTCAAACCGTTTTGGCTCGTGATTCTCAAACACTCTTCCGGCGGCACTCATGGTGTCGCCAGAGCGGGTGGCCACACCGCTGGTTCGATATTCGCGGGCTTCCCTTCGCCGCCTTCGCTCCAGTCGAATTCGGGCGGCGGTGGGCCCCACTGCCGTGGTTCGGTGAAAATGACTCGTTCGGAGCCGAAGTCGACTAGGGCGAAGCTGGTCCGTCCCGCGAACCCAACTTGTGCGAACGAGGCGTTGCCGGTGAAGGTCGCCCCGTGAAACCAGGCGGGCCCGGTGAAGCGCGCACTACGGAACGAGGTGGTTTCGGTGAACGTTGCCCCCCGGAACAATGCTTCGCTGCCGAACGCCGCCTTTTCGAACGAGGAGTCTCCGGTGAAGGTCGCCCCGTAAAACCAGGTATCTCCGGTGAAGGTCGCCCCGCTGAACGAGGCAGCTTTGGTGAAGGTCGCCTCGTGAAACGAGCTGCCACGGCTGAAGGTCGCCCCTTGAAACCAGGCACCGCCGGTAAAGGTCACCCTGTCGAGCCGTGCGTCGCTGGTGAAGGTCGCCCCGCCGAACGCGGCGTCGCCGGCGAAGATCGCCTCGTGGAACCAGGTCCAGGAACTGTTGTCGAAGGAGGCTCCGTGGAACCAGGCGTTGCCGGTGAAGGTCACACTGCGAAACGAGGTGGTTCCGCCGAAAGTTGCCCCGCGGAACAATGCGTCGTTGCTCAACATCGCCTTGTCGAAGGAGGTGTCACTGCTGAACGTCGCCTCGCTGAAGGAGGCGTCGCCGATGAAGATCGCCTCACTGAACGACGTGTCGCCGCTGAACGTCGCCTCACTGAACGACGTGTCGCCGCTGAACGTCGCCTCACTGAACGACGTGTTGCCGTTGAAGGTCGCCTTGTGGAACCACGTGTCGCCGGTAAAGGTCGTCTTGTGGAACCAGGCGGTTCCAGCGAAGGTCGCCCCGCTGAACTGGGCGCCACCGATAAAGGTGGCGTGGTCGAATCGAGCGATGCCAGAGATCGTGACGTTGTCGAAGCCTACGACTTCCAGATGCGCGGTGCGGAAGTCGAAATTGCTGGCCGACCAGGCGTACTCGGACTCAGGCTGCAGATGCTCTGCGATCACACGCACGATGGTCGTGCGGACTTCACGATCGTTCTGCCGATATTCGAAATGTTGTTCGTTCTCGGGGCCGGACCGCTCTCCGGCCGGATATTTGCGGATGTCCTTGGTCTGGTGGTTACCGCCGAGTGCCGGACTGTACGGCAGCCGAAGGTAGCCGCACAACACGTCGATGCATTGCTGGCGGCGAGGGCCGTCGGTTTCGTCGGCAACGCCCGCCATGGCGTACACCCCGGCGATGCGCACCGCAACATCGGTCGCGCCGAGCTGGGCGGCCGCGGCACCGAAGCGTTCCACGAATTTGCTCTGCTCGAGATCGCGTTGCCGCCTGTAAGCGATCACCAATGCGACCACACCACCGACCCCCGCGACAACAGTCAGTGCCACTCGAGTGACGTCGATCCGAGCTGCGCCCTTCGCATCATCGATAGGCGTGATCAATCGCAGAAAGCTGTAGGCCACACACGCCACGATGAGCCCGCCGATTAGGGCGTAGCGGATAGCAGCGAATAAGCTGATTTGCCCCGCGCGGCGACCGAACGCCGACAATCTGGTCTTATTCCTCCGCGTCCAGGGCACAGTGGAACTGGTACGTCTCTGTGCGCCGATAGCGCTCATCCACCCGAGCATCGCTCGATTGTGCTCGAAGCCACGCTGTCGCGTGCGATACTGCGCAGTTTCGCCAACGTCACCGGAGGCGGTATCGTCGCGATGAAACGGCCGAGGCAGATTTAGAGATCTCGACAGTCGGAAGGTCACCAGGTCAGGACGGGTTTGACGACCGTGCCGTCACGCTGCTGGGCGAGCGCAAAATTGATGTCGGTGTGCGGGTATCTGGTGATTAGCCGATCGATCGGGAAGCGGCCGGCGGCATGCAAGTCCAGCAGGTGGGGGATGAAGGTCGCGGGCAACGCGTCGCCTTCGAGGCAACCCCGAATCACTTTGCCGCCCAATACGATGTCGCGCAGGTCGATCGGAGGGACTCCGGCACCGAGACCGACCGCGACCACGGTGCCGCCGATCGCGACTCCGGCGGCCGCCGCGGCGAGCACCTTCGCCGATCCCGTGGTGTCGAGTGCGTGGGTCGCCCCGCCGTCGGTCAGCTTGCGAACCGCGGGCACGATGTCGTCGACCGCCGGATCCAGGGCCGCGGTGGCGCCGAGTTCGCGCGCCAATGCCCGCCGGAACGGTGACGGCTCGATCACGACCACTTCGGCGACCTCGGATGCCAGCGCCGCCAGCACACCGGCCATGCCGACCGCGCCCGCACCGTAGATCGCGACCCGGGCATCCCGGTCCGGCGTCAACACATTGAGCACCGCTCCGGCGCCGGTCAGGAACCCGCAGCCCAACGGAGCCACAACCGCCGGATCGACCTCGGTGTCCACGACCACCGTGTTGTCGACCGTGGTCAATGCGTACGCGGCGAAGCTGGATTGGCCGAAGAACCCGTCCCGCACCGGCGTTCCCGCCACGGTGACCCGGCGCGTCCGGTCCGCCCGGGCGCCGAACTGGTTGAGTTCCACCGCGCGCACGCAATACGCCGGGCGAGCCGCTCGGCAATTCCGGCACGTACCGCAGTGCCGGAAAGTCAGCACGACGCGGTCGCCGGGCCGCACGCCGGTCACCGCCGCGCCGACAGCCTCCACCACTCCGGCGCCCTCGTGCCCGAGCAGCACGGGATGGTCGGCGCCCCCTGCCGCACGGGTGATCAGGTCGGTGTGGCAGATGCCGGTGGCTTGTACCCGCACCAAAATCTCGTCGTCGCGGGGCTCATCGATCTCGACGGCTTCGATGGTGAACGGCGCGGCAGGATCGCGGGAGAGCACCGCGGTGGTGGTCACCATCGCTCAGATCCGCTCGAGTAGGAAGTAGAAGTGCTCACCATCGACCAGCACCACCTCGGGCCGGCCGTTCATGATGCCCATCAGCGTGTTGTCGTCGAGCCATTTGAAGTGGTCGAAGACCGGGCGACTGTCGTAGACCATGGTGGCGGTCACCTCGCCGCGGAATTCGATGTTCCACAGCGTCGCTTCCCCGCCACCGCCGAGTTCGACATTGGAGAACAGCGACCCGTCCTCGGCGCGGCAGATCAACGGCTTCGCATCGAGCAGGCTGTGAAAAGTCTTGCCGTACCAGCGATTCACCGTCAGCGCTTTGCGCAGCGGATGCTCGGTCGGGAACGCCGCCCCCTTCCACTCGCCCAGGACGTCCTCGGCACGCGCGACCGGCAACTCGGCCCACAGCGCATCCAGCTCGGCCGCCGACACCCCGGTCTCCCGCTCGGCGAGATCCCGCCATCCACTCCGTACAGAGCCCATATCCATCCTCGTTCCCGACGCGGTTCCAGAACCTTTTGGTTCGGAAACTCTATATCCGAACCAAAAGGTTCGGCAAGATAGGATGCCGCCATGCGCGCAGCAGGTCAGGCCACCCGGGAACGAATCCTCGTCGCCGCGAAGGCGGAGTTCGCCCGGTACGGCATCGCCGGTGCGCGGATCAACCGGATCGCCGAGGCGGCCAAAGCGAGCAAAGACCGGCTCTACGCGTATTTCGCAGGCAAGGACGAGCTCTATGCCGCGGTCACCGAGGAATGGGTCACCCAAACCACCGACGAAACCGCCCTCGACGCCGCCGACCTGCCCGGTTACGTGGGCAGGCTGTTCGATCACTACATCGCGCACCCCGACAACGCCCGGCTGCAGGCCTGGGCCGAGATCGAACAGACCCACAATCCCGCCGCCGAAGACGCCATCCGCCGCATCATCGCCGGAAAACTCGCCGAGATCCGCCACGGACAGGACCGAGGCTTGATCACGGAGGCGTTCCAGCCCATCACTCTGATCGTCATGTTGACCGATCTCGCCCGCACGGCGGCCATGCACGCCACCCGCACCGACCACCACAACATCACCGAACGCCGTGCCGCCACCGTCCTCGCCGCCCGCCGACTGGTCAGCCCGGACGCACCCCGCACCGAAGACCGTCGCTGACTTCGCCGGGGCTTGCCGACTCCACCCACAAGGTGGTGGGCTAGTAGAGCGTCACATCACCCACGCCCGTAGCGCTCGCAGCGTGAGAGGAAGGCGGTCCAGCAGGTAATCGCGCGGATGCCCGGCCGAAGGCGGGGCCGAGACGACGATGGAGCAACGCATGGACGAGACCGAACGCGCACCGCGGCTCACGGCGTTCCCGCGCATCGATGACTACGGGTTCATCTCCGATTGCGAAGTCACCGCCCTCATCGCCCCGAGCGGAGCCATCGAGTGGATGTGTCTACCGAGGATGGACTCCCCCAGTGTCTTCGCTGCGATCCTCGATCGCTCCGCCGGCTCGTTCCGGTTCGCTCCTGCCGACTTCATGGTGCCCACCGACCGTCGCTACATCCCCGGCACCATGGTCATGGAGACGAGCTGGCGCAGCGGCGACGGGTGGGCGACGGTGCGGGATGTCTTGCTGGTCGGGCCGTGGCGGCACCAGACTCCGGGCCGCAGCGCCCATCGGCGCACCCCCACGGACTACGACGCCGAGCACATCCTGCTGCGGACGGTGCACTGCGAGACCGGCCAGATCCATTTCAATCTCGATTGTCAACCGGCCTTCGACTACGGCAGATATCGCGCGCGTTGGGACTACCTCGCCAGTTATTACCTCGCACAGGCCAGCGCCGACGGGACCGATCTGCAACTGACGTTGAGCACCGACATGCGCTTGGGGCTGGAAGGTACGCATGCGGTCGCCCGCACCCTGCTGAAGACGGGCGACACCCGCTTCTGCGCGCTCTCCTGGGGCACTCGCGACGCCCCCAGCGACGTCGACGAAGCCGACGAGCGCCTGGTGCGCACGATTCATCACTGGCGGCACTGGCTGGCGGGCGGGCGCTTTCCGGACCATCCGTGGACCGCGGAGCTCACCCGCAGCGCCCTGACCCTCAAGGGACTGACCTTCGCACCGACCGGCGCGGTCGCCGCCGCCGCCACCACATCACTGCCCGAAACCCCGGGTGGACAACGCAATTGGGACTATCGCTATTCGTGGATCCGCGACTCCGCCTTCGCGTTGTGGGGCCTGTACACCCTGGGCTTCAGCTGGGAGGCGAACGACTTCTTCTCCTACATCCTCGACTTGACCGAGGAAGCCAGGGACATGCAGATCGTCTACGGCATCGGGGGCGAAACCGACCTCACCGAACACACCCTCCCGCATCTGCGCGGGTACGACAACGCGGGACCGGTGCGCACCGGTAACGACGCGTTCCGGCAACGCCAGCACGACGTGTGGGGTGCGGCGCTGGACGCGGTCTACCTCTACGCACGCCACCAGGACCAAATCGATGCACGCGCCTGGCCGCTGCTGGGCCGCGCGGTCAAGAGCGCCCTCACCTACTGGCGCGAACCAGACCACGGCATCTGGGAGGTT
Source organism: Nocardia abscessus NBRC 100374 (assembly GCF_000308455.1). Lineage (GTDB taxonomy): Bacteria > Actinomycetota > Actinomycetes > Mycobacteriales > Mycobacteriaceae > Nocardia > Nocardia abscessus. The sequence goes on from NZ_BAFP01000025.1 coordinate 16,610, forward strand.
CGCGGGGAACCCCAGCACTTCACTTCCAGCAAAGTCATGTGCTGGGTCGCCGCCGATCGCGGAGCCCGGCTGGCTCGCATCCAGCAGGATTTCGACCGCGCACATCGCTGGCAACAGGCCGCCGACGAAATCCACGCCGACATCTGTGCACATGCGGTCGACTCTCGGCGCGTGTTCACCCAGTACTACGGCAGCACGGCGCTGGACGCTTCGACCCTGCTCATCCCACTGGTTCGTTTCCTGCCGCCGGACGACGACCGGGTACGCAACACCGTGCTGGCCATCGCGGAAGAACTGACCGAAGACGGCCTCGTCTTGCGCTACCGCGTCGGCGAGACCGACGACGGCTGCACCGGGGAGGAAGGCGCTTTCACGATCTGCTCGTTCTGGCTGGTCTCGGCGCTGTCGGAGATCGGCGAGAAGAGACGGGCCAAACAGCTGTGCGAGAAGCTGCTCGGCTACGCAAGCCCCCTCGGCCTGTACGCCGAGGAGATCGATCCCCGAACCGGACGGCACTGGGGCAACTACCCCCAGGCGTTCACCCACCTCGCCCTGATCAACGCCGTGATGCACGTCATCCAAGACGAACAGGCGATCCTGCGGCAGGCGCTCGGCGGTGAGTCGATCGCCCCACGACTCGACGATGCGCCACTGACCCGGGGATACATCCACCGGTGACGAAAACCGCTGGAAACAGTACTATCACGTCCGACTGTTAACAGGACTAAGGATTTCATTGAAGGGCTCGACGATAGCGATGCTAGGCATCGCTGCGACCGCGGCGCTCGGCATGACCAGCGCCCCCGCGACCGCTGACCCGGTAGCGGACAAATCTCGCGTCATCGACACCGAGGACGGCTGGGAGCTGCGGATCAGCAAGACCGCGGAAGACGTCCAACGCGTGCCCAATCTGGCCGCGACCCCGTTCACCCGGGAAGGGTTCGTCACGTTGTCGGCGGCGGCCGATATCAGTGGCGAAGGCCGGGAGGCCGTGAACTCGGGGACGTTACAGCTGGGATACCAGATCGGTTGCCAAGCCGATGTCTCCAACGGCCTCACGGTGGGCCTGTCGGCGGCGATCGGCCCGAACGCCATGGTGACCGTCGCCCCCTCGCCCGGCCTCGCGGTCGGTGGCAGCGCGCTGGCGCTGCCGAACATGTCGACGACCATCAAGCCCGGCACCATCAGCAGCATCACGTTCGGTACGAAAGCGCTCGCGGGCACGCACGGGTCGATCTCCGTCGATCAGATACAGATCAAGATCGATGCGTGTGCCGGCGCGGTCAGCCTGCGTTCGTTCGCGATCGTGTCGATTTCCACGGCCACGGCGGACAATTCGGTCGCCGTCTACGGTGACCCGATATGGCTGTGATCCAGATGCGGGCATGGCGGCGTTGGATCGCACCGGCCGGTGTGTCGATTTCACTGATCGTCGCCGCCGCGACCGCCTCCGCCGAACCCATTGTTCCGGCGGGTCCACCGCCGACCTGCGGAGAGGCGCCGGGCGGGCCCGCATCTCCCGGGTGCGGCACCGACAAGCCCACACCCGGGTCCCGCGGGCCTGCGGCGCCGCCACCAGCTCTGCCGTTGCAGATGCTGGCGCCCCCGCCTGCGCGGTCGGCGCCCAGCACCAATACACCCGCCGGCGCGCTGGTTCCGCCCACGCCCGGGCCGGGCAGCGGCACACCGATCGTGCCGGCCAGGTAGACGAGCCGGGGGCGGCGATCCGCCCCCGCGTGTAACCGCACCCGCAACCGACCCGAGCGCACTTCGCGCGAGGATCATCCGCGCGCGGCGCGCCGCTCAGCGCGTATCGAGCGAATTGCGTTCAGTCGCAGGCGATGTCGACCTCGCCGCACTCGCCGACCGATCGTCCTGCCGCGCTGCCCAGATGATCAGTATCCCGGCGATGACGCCGACGAAGTACGGGGACGGCACCAGAAGGATGCCACCCAGCAAACACCACACCGCCAGGCCCCAGCCGATCCAGGCGGGCACGGCCACCCCGCGGTCGGCCAGGTGCCAGATCAGCAGACCGAGGAGCATCAGCGGCACGGCGAAACTTCCCGGCCCGGCCCAGAAGGTGAGCTTGTTCTGCAGGGACTCCACCGTCGCCGCACCGGAAAGCTCGAGCGGGACCGCAGCCCAGATCCCCCGATCCACCCAGCCGGTGATCTCCTCCCAAGCGCCGAGCGCCAGCAGAAGTAGGTGCCCTGTGCCCAGCACGAGCATGAGGCCGCTTGCCCAGCGGAGCAATCGCTTTGTGGAGTTCATTGTGACCTTCCGGTTCCTCTGCCGCCCCGGCTGTCGCAGTTTCGCCGGGCGCGGTGCCGCTTTTTATACGGTGCCGTACAGTTGATCCGTACGGTACCGTACAAATACGGCGCGATCAATGGAGGTGACCCGATTCCGGCCATACCCCGCACAACACGAGCCCGCTGGATCGAGGCCGGACTCGAAGCCCTGGCCCGGGGAGGGCCCGACGCCGTCCGCGTCGAAACGCTCGCCGCCGAGCTCGGCGTCACGAAGGGAGGGTTCTACGGGCACTTCGACGGCCGTCCCACGGTGCTCGCCGAAATGCTCGACGAATGGGAACGTCGCTGCACGACCGAAGTCATCGCCCAGGCCGACGCCGAGGGCACCGATGCGGCCGACCGGATCCGTCGCGCGGGACGCCTGACCTTCGCGGAGGACCTGCACCGGATCGATCTCGCGGTCCGGGCCTGGGCCCGCCACGACGAGTCCGTCGCCGCTCGCCTGCGGCGTATCGACAACGAACGGATGGCGTTTCTGCGCAGGATGTTCGGGGCTTTCATCACCGACCCCGACGAGATCGAGGCACGCAGCACGCTGACCTTCGCCCTCGCGATCGGCCGCCACTTCATCGCCGCCGACCACCCCGGGTACACCACACGCGAAGCCATCCAGCTCGCCGGAGAACACCTTCTGCGTCCGCCACAGTGAAAGTCTTCCGCAGAGGAGTCGCCCGACGCCCACGGACGGGAACGGCGCTGTCTGCTTCCACGTGACGGTCGGGCTCGGACTCACTACCAGTTCCCGATGGCGAAGGTGTTTCCGATAGCTCGAGCTGATCTCAATCGTTGACGCACCGCGACCGGCAGAGGTGGCGCCGCGCGCTCGACTCGATATACGACCGCAGCCAGGAGTTATCCGTCGCCCGAGAACGGCGTACCGCCCAACCGTCCGAACTCCGCAATCCCCCGGCGAGCCATCGTCGCGCCGCATCGCACCGGTTCGCGCGTTGCACGACACGACATTCGCGCATGCACAGAAACGGGAGACGATGGCACCGAACCCACTGCATCTCGGCGTCGCGCTCGACGGAGCGGGCTGGCATCCGGCCGCGTGGCGGGAGCCGAACTCCCGGCCCGCGGAGCTGTTCAGCCCCGGCTACTGGACCGACCTGGTGCGGATAGCCGAGCGTGGACTGCTCGATTTCGTCAGCATCGACGACAGCCTCCGCATCCCCGGCGGATGGCACGCACAGACCGACGACGCCGTCGACCAGGTGCGGGCCAGGATCGATGCCCACTTGATCGCCGCGCTGGTCGCCCCGGTCACCCGGCACATCGGCCTCATCCCGACCGTGACGACCACGCACACCGAGCCTTTCCACGTCTCCAAGGCGATCGCCACCCTGGATTACACCTCGCGTGGCCGGTCGGGCTGGCAGGCAAGAGTGTCCGGAACCGCCGAGGAGGCAGCCCATTTCGGACGCCGCGAACTGCGCGACCTCACCCCCGGCGAAATCGCGCAGGCGGTCGCGTCCGGCACTTTTCCCGGCCATGTCCGCGACCTGTTCGACGAAGCCGCCGACGCGGTCGAGGTGGTGCGGCGGCTGTGGGACAGCTGGGAGGACGACGCCGAGATCCGTGACGTGGCCACCCGCCGCTTCATCGATCGCGACAAACTGCACTACATCGACTTCGAGGGCCGCTTCTTCAGCGTCCGAGGCCCGTCGATCACACCGCGTCCGCCCCAAGGGCAGCCGGTGGTGGCGGCGCTGGCGCACGCCCCGCTGGTCTACGAATTCGCCGCCCGCGGCGCGGATCTGGTGTTCGTGACGCCACCTCGCGAGACCGGTCCGTCCGCCGTCCTGGAGCAGGTCGCGGCCGCGGCGGCACGAGTGGAGCGCGACGGCGAGCCGCTACGGGTCTTCGCCGATCTGACCGTTTTCCTCGACACCGACCAGGAGACCGGTCCGCAGCGCCTGACGCGGTTGAGCGAAATCGCGGGGAGCGAGTTCGATGCCGACGCGGCAATTTTCGCGGGCAGCGCCGATGAGCTCGCCGAACTGCTCACCGACTGGAGCGGGCAGGGACTCGACGGATTCCGATTGCGGCCCGGTGTAGCGGTCGATGACCTGGTAGCTATCACCGACCGGCTCGTCCCGGCACTGCAACACCGCGGCGTATTCCGCTCCGGCTATCCGGACGGTTCGCTGCGCGCACTGCTCGGTTTGCCCACCGACGTTCCCAACCGTTACGCGACTGCCTGAGCGAGGTCACCTTATGAGCACCCCCCGTAAGCAGGTCATCCTGGGCGCCTACCTCGGCGGCGTCAACCATCACACCGCCTGGTGGCATCCCGAGGCGGGCAGTCAGATCGATTTCAGCAGTTTCGAACACACCGCGCGCACCGCCGAACGCGGCAAATTCGATTTCTTCTTCCTCGCCGAAGGGCTCATCCTGCGGGAGCGCGCGGGCAAGATCTTCGACCAGGACATCATCGGCCGCCCGGACACCCTCACCGTCTTGGCCTCGATCGCCGCCGTCACCGAGCATCTGGGGCTCGCGGGCACGATCAACACCACCTTCAACGAGCCCTACGAGCTGGCCCGGCAGTTCGCGAGCCTCGATCACCTGTCCGGCGGCCGGGCCGCCTGGAACGTGGTGACCTCCTTCGACGCTTTCACCGGACAGAACTTCCGGCGCGGCGGATTCCTCGATCCGGCCGACCGGTACGCGCGGGCCGAGGAGACACTGAACGCCGTTCGCGCACTGTGGGATTCGTGGGACGCCGCGGACATCGCCGCCGACAAGGGCTCCGGACGGTTCCTCGCCCGGCCGGACGCGGGCGCGTTCGCCTTCCACGGCAGCCAGTTCGACATCTCCGGTCGTTTCACCGTGCCGCGCAGCCCGCAGGGCAGGCCGGTGATCCTGCAGGCCGGTGTGTCACCCCAAGGACGCGCGTTCGCCGCGGCGAATGCCGACGCCATCTTCTCCCCGTACGGCAAGCAGCCGGAGGCCGCGGACTTCTACCGCGACATCAAATCGCGCGCGGTGGCGGCGGGACGCGCGGCCGACGACATCAAGATCCTGCCCTCGGCGAGCTTCGTTCTCGGTGACACCGAGGCCGAGGCGATCGAGAAGTATCACGCCATCCGCGATGAACAGGTCACCGGCCAGACCGCGCTGATTCTGCTGGAACAGATCTGGAACCGTGACTTGTCCGGCTACGACCCGGAGGGCCCGGTACCCGATATCGACCCCGATCCCGATGCTCCGCCGATCATTCAGGGCCGCGCCTTCGTCCACCAGGATCGCTTCGCCACTGCCGAACGTCTGCGCCAGGTCGCCGAGGCGAAGAAACTCGGTTTGCGTGAGGTGGTGATCGACCAGTTCGAACGCGGCGCCCTGGTCGGAACTCCCAGCCGGATCGCCGAGCAGATCGACGCATTCGTCCAGGACGACGGCTCCGACGGGTTCATCCTCGGATCACATCTGGTGCCCTGGGGTCTGGACGAATTCGTCGACAAGGTGGTGCCGCTGCTGCAAGAGCGCGGCGTGCTGCGCACCGAATACACCGGGACCACGCTGCGCGACAATCTCGGTCTCCCGAACGTGCGGTCGACGGTGGCGGCTCGCACCTGAGTTCCGCCGCCTGCCGAACAGCGGAGACCACTCGTGTTGTCCGGTGCGGGCGTCGCTTTTCGGCACGGGCGGCGGCGGGCCCGATCACGGGGTGCCGTGGCGCCTGCCGAGCTCGCTCAGAGTCTCGAGTGCGTCCTCGAGCGAGCGGACGTAGAGCACCTCAGCGACCCGCAACTGCACCGGTCCTACCGGTACTGCAGGCAGCTCAACGCGCGCCACGGAAAGACCTTCTTCCTGGCGACCCGATTGCTCGCACCGGATCAACGCCCCGCCGTGCACGCCTTGTACGGATTCGCGCGCCGAGCCGACGACATCCTCGACGAATTCGACCCGCGCCGCGGCACCGCCGAAAGAGCCCAGGAGCTGGATGCCCTCGCCGGGCACTTCCGCGAACGCCGGGCCACCGCCGACGCCGTTCTGCCCGCGGTTGTCGATACCGCCGATCGCTATGGGATACCAGCGGTCCTGTTCGATGCTTTCCTCGCATCGATGCGGATGGATCTGAGCGTCGATCGCATCGAGGACAGCGATTTCGCCGTGTTCGACCGTCGCGCCACCGTGCCGAACCGGCGGCGAGCGCAGGTCGGTATCACCGGGCTCGTCAAGGCATGGTGGGCGCGCCGAGTGGATCGGTGACGGTTCCGGCGGGGACGTGGCGAGTCCTGTTGCCCCGCTCGCGAAGTACATTGTGCGCCAGCGCGAGAGATAACCATCAGTATCCTGATGTCGTGATTACGCTCAGGAAAGAAGACGGCGCCGCAGACCTCGCAGGTATCTCGAAGTTGAGTGTGGGGGTGAGCTGGGATCCGTCCTCCGGCACGAGCGGCGGGGCACTCGGCTGGGCGCGCCGCAAAAAAGGTGTGGATCTCGATCTGATCGCCGTCCTCATGCAGGGCAACGAGCCGGTGCGCTTCGCTGGGCTCGATTCGCTGGATCCCTTGGGCAACGGCTCGGTCGCGCACACCGGCGACGAGCAGACCGGCGCCGCTTCCGGTGACGACGAGACCATCCACGTGACCTTCGGCGACGTGCCCACCGCGATCGACGCGATCATCTTCGTCGCCGCCGCCTTCAAGAAGGGCACCTCCTTCGAGAAGGCGAACAACATCTCCTTCCGGATCTACGACGCGTCCGGCGGCAACAGCCAGCAAGTCGCCGATATCTGGCCCTCACTGCTCGGCACCGACAACGCCAATGCGGTCGCCCGCGCCTTCCGCAACGGCAACCAGTGGCAGCTGGAAGTCCTCAACCGCCAAGGAAAGATCAAGCAGGGCGACATGCAGGCGCTACTGCGCTTCGCCATGCAGTAGCGACAATGCCTGCGGCGGCAACGATTGTCCACGTCGTCGAATCGCCCTGATCCGCGGATTTCGACAATCGCCGGACGGGCTTGGTTACCCTGGGCCCATGCGATCTCGGTTCCGTCGGTACGTCCTGGCCGCGCTCGCCGCCGCGGCATCCACACTGCTGCTGGCCACCCAGTCCCCGGCCACCCCGCTGATCCAGCCGGTCGCGGGTCCGGCGCCGCTGGGCTCGGACTTCCTCTGGGGCGTGTCCACCTCGGGATTCCAGTCCGAAGGCCATGCGCCCGACAGCAATTGGACGCGGTACGTCGCCGGTACCCCGGGCTACGACGAGCTTCGCGATTCGGTCGACTTCTACGACCGTTACGCCTCGGACATCCGGCTCGCCGCCGATCTCGGCGTGCAGGTGTTCCGGATCGGGATCGAATGGGCCCGACTGCAACCCGCCCCTGGGGTGTGGGACGAGAGCGCATTTCGCTTCTACGATGCGGTCATCGCGAGCGTCGAGCAGGCCGGGATGCGCCCCATGATCACGCTGGATCACTGGGTCTACCCCGGCTGGGCCGTCGACCGCGGCGGTTGGCGCAATCCGCGGATGGTCGAGGACTGGCTGGCCAACATGCGCAACGTCGTCGACCGCTACGCCTCCCGCAATCCGCTGTGGGTCACCGTGAACGAGCCCGTCGCCTACATCATGCACGAGGTGCGCCGAGGCGCCGCGGATGCCGGAGAGATGCTGGAACGGGTCGCGCAGGCACACAATGTCATCTACGACTACATCCACCAGAAGCAGCCGGGCGCCCAGGTGACCAGCAATGTCGGCTATGTGGCCGGCTCCGAGGCCCAGGTCAACGGTCCGTTGGTCGACCGCATCGGCGACCGGCTCGACTACGTGGGCGTCGACTACTACTTCGCCTACGATCCGGCCCAGTCGCTGATCGAGTCCATCATGCGGGCCAGCGGCTCGGCGATGCCGAACCTGCCGGGGCCGCAGATCTGGGACCTGCCGCTGCGCACCGAGGGCATCTACTATGCGCTGCAATTCTATTCGCGCCGATTCCCGGGCAAGCCGCTCTACATCGTCGAGAACGGCATGCCCACGGAGAACGGCCGTCCACGCGCCGACGGCTACACCCGCGGCGATCACCTGCGCGACACCGTCTATTGGCTGCAACGCGCCAAGGCCGACGGTATGAACGTCATGGGCTACAACTACTGGAGCCTCACCGACAACTACGAATGGGGCAGCTACACCCCACGATTCGGCCTCTACACCGTGGACGTGCGCACCGACCCCGCTCTGACCCGCCGCCCCACCGACGCCGTCGGCGCCTACACCCAGATCATCGGCGCGGGCGGAGTCCCCGACAACTACCGTCCCACCCGCGGCCCGGCCATCTGCTTGTTCGTCGATCCCCCGGCCAGCTGCCTCTCCCCGGTAGCGGATAGATAGCCGCTGGTCCGTCGCCGGTGCGCACCGGGTCCTCGCGCTCCGGTCGGCGCCCTAAGGCGTGCGCCATTTCTCGTCGGCCAGCAGGGTGCTGGCCTGTGGGCCCATGAGGAGCATGCCGCCGTCCACGACGTAGGACGCGCCGGTGATATAGCTCGCCGCCGGTGTGGCCAGGAACGCCACTACGGCGGCGACCTCCTTGGCGTGACCGGTTCGCCCCAGCGGTACGCCGGGGCGGTGCTGCTCCCGCGGATCGGCGTCTTCCTGACCGGTCATCGGCGTCGAGATCTCGCCCGGCGCCACCGAATTGACTGTGATGTCGTGCTCGGCGAGTTCCAGTGCCAGCACTTTCGTCAGTGCCCCGAGGCCCGCTTTGGCGGCACAGTACGGCGCCGCGCCGACCCGCGGCGCGTGTTCGTGCACGCTGGTGATGTTGATGATCCGGCCACCGCCCCCCGCGGCGATCATGTGTTCGGCGGCGCGCCGCGCGCAGAGAAACGGTCCGTCGAGATCGACCGACAGCACGTGCCGCCAGACGTCGAAGTCCATGTCCATCACCTTCTGAGCCGATCCGGTGCCTGCGCAGTTCACCAGCACGTCGAGACCGCCCAATTCCTCGGCGAGTTCATCGATGACCGGCGCGGCGGTCGACGGATCCGACAAGTCGAGGCGGCGCACGGCGGCGGTCCTGCCCTGCTCGCGCACCTGCGCCGCAGTGTCCTGCGCACCCTGCTCGTCGCCGCGGAACGTCAGCCCGACATCGGTCCCGCCCGCGGCGAGTGCGACCGCGATCGCCGCACCGATGCCGGAGTCTCCCCCGGTGACCACCGCTCGCCGCGGAGTGCCTGCCCGATCTTCCGGAAGTGGAGCTGTAGTAGCCATGCTCCGCGACTACCCGGCCGGGCACAGGCCACACCCGGGCACCGTCCTCACCACGGATCCGGCCGCCGCGCCCGGAACGTCCTCCCGACGTTACGACCTCCGATTCCGGGTACCCGCCCTGGAACGAGCCGAGAGGAGGCCGGACATGACGGTGGATACTCCGCTGGGCCCAACCCGGTCCGAGCGGCGTGCCGGATGAAGGTGGTCGTCACGGGCGCCAGCGGCAACGTCGGCACGGCGTTGCTGCGCACGCTGCGTGCGGACGATTGCGAGATTGTGGGAATCGCCCGCCGCACGCCGGATCTCGCATACGAACCCTATTCGGCCGCCCGGTGGATAGCCTGCGATATCGGGACCGACGATGCGGTCGAGACGCTGCGTGCCGCCTGTGCGGGCGCCGACGCCCTCGTGCATCTGGCGTGGGCGATCCATCCGCGGCGCGAAGACCCGCCGATGCGCAGGACCAACCTGATCGGCACCGAGAACGTGCTGCATGCCGTGGCGGAAACGGCGGTGCCCCATCTCGTCGCCGCCTCCTCGTGCGCCGCCTACGCGCCGGCCGAGCGGTGGCGGCGGGTATCCGAAGAATGGCGAACATTCGGGGTGCCCGGCAGTGCCTACAGCATCGCGAAGGCGGAGTTGGAGACGCGATTGAACCGTTTCGAGGCCGACCACCCCGAAATCCGCACGGCGCGCATTCGGCCGTGCGGCATAGCTGGGGGCGAGGCGGCCGCCGAACTGGGCGACTGGATTCTGCCGCCGTGGTTGCCACGGCGGCTGCTCGGCGGGCGTCTGCTGCCCGTACCGCTGTGGCGTGAGTTCCGGCTGCAATTGGTGCACAGCTGCGATGTGGCTTCGGCGATTCGGCGAATAGTCCGCCGCCGCGCGGAGGGAGCGTTCAACCTTTCCGCCGAACCGTGCCTACGGGCGGACGCGCTCGCGGCGATATTCGGGGGTTTCCACCTACCGGTGCCACGACGAGTGCTCGATGCGGACGCCTGGCCGGGATGGTGGACCGGGCTCGCGCCCTTGCACCCCGCGTGGCTCGAACTTGCCGACCGCACCTCGCTGGTCGACTCCGCGAAGGCGCGGCGTGAGCTCGGCTGGGTTCCGCGTCACGGCGCGGGCGAGGTCTGCGCGGAACTGGTGTCCGCGCTGAGTGCCGGGCAGACCGGCCACAGCCCGCCCCTGGCGCCCGCCCGGCGGGTTCGGGTCGGCCATCCGTCCCACCAAAGCCAACGCCCACCCGGGAAGCACCGGCGTGACTGCGGGTGACGGTCCCCCGTGGCACTTCGTGTCGTTGCGAACGACCCGCTACCGGAGCCCGTATCGTCGCCACGGAATCGAGTAACGCATCTCTTTCTCGTCCTGCGCTGGACAAGGCATGAAAGCCGCGCTGGAGGAACGGCCGGCCATACTGGTAAGGAGAGCGATGTTCACACACAACAAGGATCTCCAGTTCGAGGTTCGCGTGGACCGTCCCGATCCGCGTTTCGCGGCCCTGCTGCAAGAACAGTTCGGCGGCGCCAACGGCGAATTGAAGGCCGCCATGCAATATTTCAACCAGGCGTTTCTGCTGCGTGGCAAACATCCGAAAACCTACGACCTGTTCATGGACATCGCCACCGAGGAATTGAGTCACCTCGAGATCGTCGGCGCCATGATCACCATGTTGCTCGACGGGCTCAACGACGATTTGAAGCAAGCCAGCGAGCGGTGCGACTGGATGCCGGTCGTGGCGACGTCCGAGGGACGCGACCAGGTGATCCATCAGGTCGCGGCGAATCCGCTGTACTTCGCGCTGAGCGGCGGCGGGCCCGTCGTGACGAACGCCGCGGGCGTGCCGTGGTCGGGCTCGTATGTCGACGCCAACGGGGAACCCTCGGTCGACCTGCGTAGCAATCTCGCGGCCGAGTCACGCGCCAAGATCGTCTACGAGTATCTCAAGCAGTTCACCGACGATCCCGGTGTGCAGGACACACTGTCGTTCTTGATGACCCGCGAGATCGCGCATTTCCAGCAGTTCACCGCGGCGTTGAACGAATTGCCGGTCAACTTCCCGCCGGGCGCCCTGCCCGGCGACGATCGCTTCCAGAACGTCGCGTTCAACATGTCCAACGGCGCCGCGAGCGCCCGCGGCCCGTGGAACGAGGGACAGGGCCCCTGGCCCGCGGGGACGGAATGGCGCTACATCGACAATCCGGTCACCGAATGGCTCGATTCCGACGATCGCGTGAATCACGGGGCCGAGAACAACCCCGAAGGCGAGCCCGCGGTCCACGGCAGCAAACCGTTCACCCACGAATCGCATATACCGGACTGACCATCGCGGCCTGATCTCGGCCCAGGCGCTCAGCGGGCGGCGCGCGGCAGTAAGGGCCGCGCGCCGCGGGCATCGATGGGCTGTCGCGACAGGCCGAAAGCTACGAGCCTCGCGGCGCTGTCGACAGCGATTCCGCAAACCCTGCCGACGACTCGTCAGGTACGGCCGATGCGGCGATGGGGGCGGGATAGATCGAGGTCGGCACGCTGTGGCGCCACGGGCGATGGATTTCCGACCCCGGCAGCGCAGCCAGTTCCGGTATCCAGCGCCGTACGTAGTTTCCCTCGGGGTCGTACCGTTCGCCGGTGCCCGCGGCTCCCGGATCGAGCCGCCCCACCTGCTGCCAGGTGAAGCGATTGCTCGCGGCATCGGCGTCGAGCAGCCAGCGGCGGAAGTGGTCGGCGCCGACGCGCCAATCCACCCGCAGCGTCGTGGTCAGGAAACTGGCGGCGATGACCCGGGCTCGTTGCGGCATCCATCCTTGTGCGGCCAGTTGCCGCATGCCCGCGTCGACGATCGGATATCCGGTGCGGCCGTCGCGCCAGGCGCGGACCACGACCGGATCGTGGGCCTGCGGCCCGCGGTGGCGATCATCCGACCGCGCGATATCGGCGCGGGCGGCGAGGAACTGGAGATGGAAGTCGCGCCGCGCGAGCAGGCGGACGAAAGCGCGGCCGTCGGTAGTGGCCATATCGGCACGGTGCACCATTTCGGCCGCGGAAAGGCAGCCGAAATGCAGGTACGGCGACAGCCGGGAGAATCCCTCGCGCGTGAGGTCGCCACGGGCCCGGCCGCGTGCTTGTCCCTCGCCTGCGGTGCAGCCCCGCCACAGGGCACGACCCGTGATCTCGCCGCCGACGGCCAGCTGCGGTGACACCGCCCCATCGCCGAGTTCGTCGAATCTCGGAACCGGATCACTGTCGATACGCGGGACGAGCAACTCCGCCGGCTTGTCGAGCGGCAGCCGCTTCGGAGCCTCCAGCCACCGGCGGAAGTACGTCGCGAAGTCCGGAGCCTTGCCGCTCCGGCCATGCGGGGCGCAATCGATGGCATCCACGGCCGTGATGGTGGCGGGATGAATGTGCAGCAGGCAGCTGCGCCGGTCCAGCCGCTCGCGCAGCGCCCGCAGCCGGCATCGGCCGTACCAGGTGGCGTCTTCGGCGACATGGACACTGTCGGCGTGCACCTGCGCCACCACCCGATCCACCGCCTCGACATAATCCCCGTGCCGGATCACCAGTTGCCCTCCCGCACAGCGCAGTTCGGCATCGAGTTCGGCCAGCGCGGCGGACAGGAACCGGAGTTGATTGCCGGCGGGGCGGGCGCTGCCGACCATGCGGTCGTCGACCACGAAGAGCGGAACCACCGCAGCGCCCTCGTGCACGGCGGCCGACAGGGCCGGATTGTCGTTGACACGCAGGTCACGGGTGAAAAGTGCGAGTGTTACGGCCATTCAATGGTCATTTTCGACGACTGGCATCCATCGAGCGGATCGACGACGGCGTTATCGGACATTCGGCTGCGGTGACCACGCCGAGGTTGGGTATCGGAGTAACGAACTTTACGCCAATGCTGATGGACGGCAGCTGTCATGTCAAGCGGGGGGGCGGCTACGCCGTGCGCCGGGCTCAGCGCTCGCGGAAAAGATCGGTCAGCCACGGTTCCAGGTCGGCGCTGAGCGCGGTCAGGTCCGGCTCGTCCGACTCGTCGAGCGCATCGGCGGTGAGTTGACGCACCGCGTACACGACGCCCAGGTAAGCGGTGACCGACAGCGCCGGTAGCCGTTTCCCGCCCGCGCCGCGCACCAGACCGCGGATGTATTCGGCGAACAGTCGCAGCGCCTTACGTCTGCGCCTGCGGACGGCAGGGCCCAGCGCCTCGATCTCCACCTGGTAGGCGCGGGCGACGACCAGGTCGTTCTGCAAAGTGCGCAGGTACTGGCCGAGCGCGTCGCCCACGATGGCGCGGCGGTCTCGGCGCATGATCTCCGCCGCGGTCAGCTGGGTCAGCAGCACTTGGATGAAGCGGTCGTAGCCCGCGAATACGCATTCGTCCTTGTTGGCGAACGCCTCGTAGAAGGCCGCCAAGGAGACTCCGGCCCGTTTCGCGATATCGGTGGGGCCGAACCCGGCGTAGCCGCGAGCGGCCAGCAGTTCGGTCACGGCGGCGAGCAGCCGCTCCCGCTGCGCGGCCATCACCTGCTCCCGCGCCAGGTTGTGCCTGCCACGCGGCAATGCCTCCGGAAGTGTGAAGAACACGCCGTTTCGCACCGGCACGATCGGTGCGTCAGCGTCGGCGGGCGCGGCGGACACCCCTGCAGACTACCGAGCGACCCGGCCCCGGCCACGCGTCGAGGTCCCGGACAGCTGCTCTGGGGCGCGGTATCCCGATTCCGGGTATGGGCGCCGCAGCAGTGGGTAGCCGCAGCACATGGAGATCTTCCGCCGCGCCGGAATGCTCGGCACCCACATAGGGCAACTGCCCAAGGAGGTCGACCCGCCGAAGTCGCCCGCCGAGGCGTCGAGTCTTTGCTGAGCGACCGGCCGCGAGTCAGCGGCCGTTGAGTCCTGTACGGGGATCGACCCAGTCGCGAGAGGTCAGAGGAAGGCAAACCACCTGTGAAGCGAATCCCTACCGCGGCAGGAACGGATGTCCGGGCCGCGGCCCCGCGGGCCGAGCAGGCGGTGGAAGCCGCCCGCGCGGCATTGGCCCGCGACGGCGTCCACCTCATGCCCGCTACCATCACGACCTCGAGTCTCGGCATGGCGCCAGCAGACTGGGACCACTTCCGCCGGCATTGGGACGAGTTGAGCGCGGACATCTACGCCGGGGCCCGAGGCACGTGCAGGCTGCGCCGTTACGGGAAGTTCTCGCTCACCGACCCAGCCGGGCGGATCGAGCTGCTGCCGCAGGAGTCCTTCGTGCAGCCGGAGAACAGCAATCCGCTCTACGTGGACGTGGACCGCAGGTTCGAGCCCCTGACCGATGGCTTCATGGCCGATCCCGTGTTCCGGGCGGTGCTGCGGCTGCTCGCGCGGTTGGCGACGGCACTGGACGACCCGTCGAAGTGGAGTGCGAAGGTGCATCCCTTTCGAGTCGTCGCATCGGCGGACGCGAACGGCCTGCCGACCCCGGAAGGCCGCCACCGCGACGGTGTCACTCTGGTGTCGTCGCTTCTGGTCGGCAGGCAGAACGCTGTCGGCGGTGCGAGTTCGGTGTTCGACTCGAACGAAAGACGGCTGCTGCGCACCACGCTCAGCAGGCCGGGAGCCCTGCTGCTCGGCGACGACCGCCGCACCCTGCACAACGTCTCGCCGGTGCATCCGATGGACCCGAGCCGCCCCGCCTATCGCGATGTTCTGGTGGTGACCTTCGCGCCGGGCTGAGGCGGCCGGGCTCGATCAGCCGTTCTCGGGCCATCGGCCGTGACGTGGCCCGGGCTCGCTCCCCGGCCCGGGCCACGCGCGACGATCAGCCGAGCGGCAACTCCAGGCAGCAGGGGGCGCCCTGCGGTGAACTGATGGTGATCCGCGAGCCGACCGTGTTGGCGCTGGAATAGAGGAAATCCATGCCGTCGACGACCAGCATCAACCGGTGACCGTCCAGCAGGTCGTAGGCGGCCGCCTGCAACTCCCAGGAGACGGTGGCGGGCATTTCCGACTCGACGGTTTTCGGCTCGTGCGTGATGATCCGCGCCGAACCGTCTTCATCGACGTCGAGCAGGTAGGCCATCACCGTCGCGGACTCGCCGGTGCTGTCGACGGTCAGCTGCAACCGGGGGATTCCGCGAATCTGCCGGGCTACGCCACCTCGCGCCGCGAGCAGCGGCCCGGTCGACCAGACCAGGGCATGGCTGCGATCGATCTCGCTCGTCCGGTAGATCTTGGGATTTCCTGCCCACTCCTCCTGGCCGGTCGTCATGAGCTTGTCCATGGCGACGACCTCGGCCTCCTCGCCCACCGTGAACTCACGCTGCCAGCCGGCCGTGACGTCGGTGATCAGCGCACCGTCGCCGCCCTCGCGCGTATCGGTCAAGATCAGTGTTTCGGTGTCGGTGGTGACGTCGGCCCACGAGGCCTTCTCCTCGCGCCGCGCGGGTTCGACGATCACGTTCTGGCCGTCCCCGGCTGCCGGAGTGGTCACGTAGGTGAACATGACCTGGTTGCTGATCTCCGGCCACGTGTCGACCCCGTTTTCCTCGTCTTTGAGGTAGTGGTCGAGCCAGGCATACGCCTCGCGCAGCGGTTCGTTCGGTCCCGCGCCGGGCATGGGTGGAGCGATCAGGCCGGGGCCTTCCGGCGCCGCGTGATCGCCGATCCACATGTTCAGCCGTTTGGGTCGCGGGAGCTTCTCGAAGGTCTCCAGAACCTGGTTCACCGGGAAAAGCCCCTCGTGCCAGGTGTTGGAGAAGAAGGTCGGGATTTCGCGGGAACCGACGTATTGTTCCGGCGCTCGTTCGGTGCCCCATTCGACGACCGGCTTCATATCTGTGCCCTCGTCGAATTTCGCCAGGATCTCCAGCGTCGCCTCGTCGAATTTGTCCTCCTTGGCGCCGCCGGTCAGGCCGATCAGCGCCTCAACGGCCCTGACGTGCCGGGTGGCATTGTCGTACAGACTGGTAGCCAGGTTGCCCCACGTGCTCAGAGCGACGACGACGTCGACCCGCTCGTCGTGCGCGGCCACGAGCTGGCTGATGCCCGAGCCGTACGACTCACCCATGAAGGCGATCCCGCTGGGGTCGAGCGCGTCGATCGCGTAGGTGAGCACCTCCGAGCCGTCCTCCCAGTCCCGTAGACCGGCGACATCGATCTTGCCTTCGGAAGTGCCGAACCACGGCAAGTTCGTTCCCGGTATGGCGGTCCAGCCGATACCGCGTGGTGTGTAGGCCAGTACGTGATAACCCTTCAGCGCGAGCGTGAGATAGGCGTACTCGAACAACGGCCATCCGACGGGCGTCCACCCGGCCGGAACGACCACCAGCGGGCACGGGCTGCTCGTTGTCTGCCGCAGCATGTGCGCCGACAGCCCGGTCCCGTCCTCTGTCTCGATGCGCGGAAACGTCGGCACGGCGACGTTCAGCGCCCGGCTCACCAGGTCGTCCACGTCATCGGGCACCAGGCCCTTGCCGCTCCGCTTCTGCAGGGCGCTCACCAAGTTCGACGCGAACTGCACCGCCTCCGGGCGGACCTGCCCCTGAGCGTCCCAGGGCCCCTCGACGGCGATCCGAGCGAGCTGTTCGGACGTTGTCCCGACGATCGAATCTCCTTGCGACATACGCGTCATCGATCCTTCCTGCCAGTTAACTGCGGAATAGCGGACGGCAGCAGCTTGGCACAGAATGTGATCGATCGGGTGGAGATCAGACGATGTGTTCTCCATTCGAAATAGGCGGATGAACAGCGGAAACGTTGGAACTTTCGACCAATGGGCGCACGGGTCACCGGCTCGGCGCATCATGTTTGCCAATGACCTCGGCCGCGCGATTCACGTGGGGTGGCGCTGCTCCGCGAGGACGACATCTCTGCCAGGTCGGACCGCTGCAATCTGTCGCGGGGCGCGCCGCGCGCTGCTAGCTTCCCGGCGTGGATCACTTCTCACGCTCTTGGGCAGCGTTGCGCGCGGCGGTCGCCGACCTTTCGGACGAGGATTTCGCACAGCGGTCCGGCTGTACCGGCTGGCTCGTGCGAGACCTGGTGTGCCATCTGATCATCGACGCTCAGGACATCCTGATCACTCTCGTGACGCCCGCCGAAGCCGAACCGACGCGCGACGCGGTGACCTACTGGGAAGTCGCCGACACGGCGCCGACCGGCGCCGACCCGCTCGACGCGCTGATCGTGCGGCTCGCCGCCGCCTACCAGGAGCCGAGGTTGCTGAAGATCCACTTCGAGGACGTCGGCTCCGCCGCCGGGCGCGCGGCCGAACTCGCCGACCCCGGTCTCCGGGTCGGCACGCGCGACGAGGTCCTCACCGCGGGCGACTACCTCTGCGCGTACGTGCTGGAGAGCACCCTGCACCATCTCGACCTGATCGCGCACCTCCCGGTCGTGGACGAGCCGCCTGCGGAGGGACTCGCCCGGTCCCGGGAGATGCTGGAGAAGATCGCCGGGGCGCCGTTCCCCGCCTCGTTCACCGACACCGACGCGCTGCTGGTCGGCACCGGACGACGGGCACCGACCGACTCGGAGAAGGCCGAACTGGACGAGCTGGCCGCGCGACTCCCGTTCGTCCTCGGGTGAGCGAGCCTTACTGCTGTTCGCCACCCAATTTGACCGGCACCGACAGCGGGCCGATGGTGAAGAAGGACGGCGAGTACGGGATTTCCTTCGGGTCGATGGCGAGTTCCAGTTGCGGCAGCCGCCGATACAGGGAAGCCAGTGCGAGCCTTCCCTCCAGACGGGCCAGCCCGGCGCCGATGCAGTAACGCGGCCCGTGGCCGAACCCGAGGTGCCCGCCATGCTGCTCGCGGGTGATGTCGAACTCGTTCGCGGTCTCGCCGTACTCCGCCGGGTCGATCCCACACGCCTGGTAGGCCACGCCGACCGCGCTGCCCTTGGGAACGGTCACACCCGCCACGGTGACCTCCGTCAGCGTGAACCGCCAACTGGTCATCATCACCGAATGACGGTATCGGACAGTCTCTTCCACGACATCGGCCCAGCGGTCCTCGGCCTTGGCCAGCGCGAGCTGGTCCGGATGCTGTGACAACGCCAGAATCGCGTAACCGAGCATGTGCACCGTGGTCTCGTGGCCGGCGACCAGCATGATCCACAGAACGGCGACCAATTCTTCGGCCGTGAGCTTGTCGCCTTCGTCGCGGGCATGCACCAGCCCCGAGGTCAGATCATCGCCGGGTTCGCTCTGCTTGCGGTCCGCCAGTTCGTACAGGTACAGCATCAGCGCGTTCTGCGTCGCGAACGCCTCTTCCGGCGGGGTGGTGTGCGCCAGGAGCGTCGCGGTCCACCGCCGCAGCCGATCCCGTTCCGGCTCCGGCACGCCGAACAGTTCGCAGATCACCGCCATCGGCAGCGCCTCGGTGAAGGTGGGCACCAGGTCGACACCGTCGCCCGCGGCGACGACCTCCTCCAGCAGCCCGTCGATGATCTGCTGGATGCGCGGCTCCAGCGCCTGTACCCGGCCCGGGGTGAACGCCTTGCTGATCAGGCCACGAAGCCGCCGATGGTCGGCGCCGTCCTTGGTGGACAGGTGATCGCCCTGCACGATGGCGCGCAGGGGCCAGTCCTCCGGAATGGAACCGTCGTACAGGGCGGGCCAGTGCTTGGGGTCTCTGGCGAACGTCTTGTTGTCCCCGGCCAGGATCTCGCGCACCGCCTCGTGCGTCAGCGCCAGGTAGGCGGGCACGCCGCCGGGGAACTCCACCTCGACCACCGGCGCGATCTCCCGGAGCCGGATGCAGGTGTCCAGCAGATCCTCGTTCGGGGCGGGGAATGCGGGCAGGCTGGTTGTCATGGGAATTCCCTTCTGCGCGTGAGCCCTCCAACCGTCGTGGCGACGGTCGTTGCACGAGTATCACGGCGAGTTCGGCGGCTCGGCCCGGCAACCGCCGAATCCTGCCTCCAACCAGAACTCGACTGTCGGAAAACGAAATCCGGAACCTGTCGAACTGCCCATCCCCCGTGGTCAGCCTGTGACGGCACGTCGACCGGAAGGGACCGACCCGCTGGAACGGGCCGATCGCCGCCGTGGCGGTTAGGGTGGCGCTGTTCGGGGTTTTTTCGTGAACCGGCCGGGAGGAAGTTGTGGAACTGAAGACGGCGGTGGGACGCACCGTGCGGGCAGTGAACGGCGGGGTCGTCGCCCTCCTCGACGTGCCGCTGCTCGGGCGGTTGCTCGGCAAGGGATTCGTCGTGGTCACGTATGTGGGGCGGCGGTCAGGGCGGACGTTCAGCACACCGGTCAACTACTGGCGCAAGGGAGACGAGCTCGTCATCGGAGTCGCCTTGCCGGACAAGAAGACTTGGTGGCGGAACTTTCTGGACGAGGGCGGCCCCATCACGCTGCAGCTGAACGGCGCGCAGCGGCGCGGGCACGCGGTAGCGCAGCGCGACGAACGCGGCCGCGTCTTCGTGAAGGTGCGTCTCGACGGCGCGAGCTGATCTCCCGAGTGCGTCGACACCATCGCGACGAGCGACTAGACGCTTGCGGACGGCTTCAGCTGGGCGATGATCGCGGCTCCCATCCAGCGGCGTAGATACCGCCGCAGATCATCCTCGCCGCGGGGTGGGTTGCCCGGGGAAATGAAGAACGACTGCATCGTTCGCAGAACGTATTCGACGAGTTCGTGCAGCGACTCGTCGTCGTACCCGTACCGCTCCCAGTCGACGTCGAAGCGTTTGATCATCGTCATTCCGAAGGCTTGCGCCTCCTCGGAGGTGAGGCTCTCGGGGTGGACGTTCGAGTAGGTGCTCGACAGCAGGATGCCGAGATGGGGTGTCCGACGCACGTCGGCCAGGGTGAACACCACCGCCTCGGTCATCGCTTCCACCGCGTCCTCGATGCCGCTGACGTGCCGTGCCAGCCGATCGAGGAAACCGTCGACCGAAGCCATGGCCGCGGCCGTCATCAGCGCATCGGCACTGGGGAAGTATCGGTAGACCGTCTGACGGATGACGCCCAGCGACTCCGCGACGTCGGCGATGCTGATCTCCGAACCGGTCCGGCCGATCAGCTCGACGGCGGCGGCGACTATGCGACGAGACGCTTCCTCGTCGTCTTTCGGCGGACTTCCGCCCCACCCGCGCCTTCCTGCCACTGCCCGCTTCCTCGACTTGCCGCCTGTCGCTTGCGAACCCCCTGATGGAGGGCCTGACGACCATCCGGACCAAGGGCTCGACGGTAGCACAGGGCGGGTCCGGCACCCGCTCCGCGGATCGGACATCGATTCTGATCATACACAAACGTTGTTCTGTGTATGATCACGTCCAACGCGGCTCGGCGGCATCCGGGCGATGCCGCCGGACCGGTTCGATTCCGAAAGACGAGGTACAGCCCAGTGACCGATCTTCAAGTCCGGAAGATGCGCTTCGCATTCGCCGACTACGACGTGCCGTTCTTGTGGAACGAGGAGAATCCGGCCTTCTCGTCCATGGCCAATGCGGTGTCCTTCCTGGCGATCGGCTTCGAGAAGATGATCGTCAACATGATTCGCGAGGCCATGCCTCTGATCACGGATCCGGCGGTCGCGGAGGAAGCCGACGCGTTCGTGCGGCAGGAGGGACAGCACTCCACCGCCCATCGCCAGCACGCCAACGGTTTGATCCGGCGATACCCGGGGTTGCAGGAGACGCTCAACGAGGTGATCGCGGAATTCGACCGCCTCACGGTGCACACTTCGGTCGAATACCGGCTGGCCTACACCGCCGATCTGGAGGCGACCTTCACGCCGGTGTTCAAACTGATGCTCGACAACGACTCGACCCTGTTCCGGCCGGGAGACGACCGGGTCGCTTCGCTGTTCATCTGGCATTTCGTCGAAGAAGTCGAGCATCGCAGTTCCGCGCTGATCATCTTCGACTCCGTCGTCGGAAGCGACGTGTACCGAATGCGCATGGCTCCGTCCATCTTCCGGCACGTGCTGAAAGTGATCAGGGTGGCCTGCGCGGGCTTCAACGAGCACGTCCCGCTGGAGGAGCGGAAGGTCGACGCGTTGTCGATGTTCGCGTCCTACCGGCGTAGGCAGAAGCTACGCACGTGGTTGCCGTTTCTGCATGCGGAGGACCACGGCCCGATGCCGCGCGCGTTCGATCATCTCCCCCTTCGTGAGCAGCTCGTCGCATTGGCAGGCGTCATTCGCAGTCAGTTGCCCAAGCACAACCCGGACCACGAGAAACTGCCCGCCCTCGCCGACGTGTGGTTCCAGCGCTACGAGGCCGGATACGACGTCTCGCACTGGTACACCGCCGACCCGGTCGCACCCTAGGAGCCGGACCCATGGCAGATCATTGCGCACCGACTTTCGATCAGCTCGCGACGGCGCTCGGCTTCTCGTGCGAGGAGGCAGGCGGCCTCGTCGAGGTGCGGAACCCCTTCGCGTTGGAGAACTGGACGCTGCCCGTCCTCGAGGTCACGATCGTCCTCGGCGCGGTACTCGCGCTGGTCTACGCGATCGTGCGGTTGCGCCGCCACGGAGATCCCACCAACCTGGTGCTCTGGTTCGGCGCGACCGCGTACCTGTTCATCATCGAACCACCGCTGTACTTTCCCGCGGCCTTCGGCATAGACGCGCACGTCGACACGATGTTCGCGCACAACTTGTTCACCGTGGAATTTCTCTGGGGCCGATTACCGCTCTACATCATCGCGATCTACCCGTTCATGGCGACCCTGGCCTTCGAAACGGTCAGGATACTCGGAGTCTTCCGGCGGTACGGCGTTCTCGTCGGCGCCGCTTGCGTGGGCTTCGTCCACCATGCCTTCTATGAGATCTTCGACCACCTCGGCCCGCAGTTGCGCTGGTGGGAATGGTCGGTCGACAATCCGATGAATCAGCCGATGTTCGATTCGGTACCGCTTCCGAGCGTGGTCGTCTTCGCGGCCCTGTGGCCGATGTCGCTCGCGTTGTGCGTCCAATGGTTCGTCGGCCGCCACGTCGACCAGGGGCAAACCTTCGCCGGAACGCAATTGGTCTGGCGCACGGTCGTCATCGGCGTGCTCGCCTCGCTGGGCACAGCCGTGTTGCCCATCCCCGCAACGGTGTTCGGCATGGGTAGTACCACCGTGCGCGGCGTCCTCTACGCCGCCGAACTGGTCGTCGTCAGCATTGTCGCCGTCCTCGTCCTCACCCGCCAATGGCTCCGGCTGCGGCGGGGCGCCTCGGACACCGCGCCCTATACGAACGACTTCGTCCGCGTTTACAGCGTGGTGTATCTGGGCGTGATGGCTCTTCTCTGGGTGACCGCGTTGCCCGATTTCTTCGGCGCTGTCGACGGCACGACGAGCGAGGGAGACCCCATCGGAAATCTCTGGTACACACTCGCCTGCTTCGCCGTCGCTGTCTTGTGCGTGATCGCCGTATTCACGGTGCCGCGGAGAAAGACAGCGGAAAACGCTGTTCCTCCCGCTCCGGAGACAGCCGCGAGCCCCACGGCGTAGCGGGTCGGCGGTTGGTCGAAGCTGCCGGTAACGAGGGGCGCGGCCGCCGTGGTGCGCGGTCGAGCGGATCGTAGTGTGACGCCCGGCTCGGTCGGGATTTTCCGAGCCGTCGCAGGGGTTGTACGTGGGGCCGATATGAGGAGGTCATGTGGCACGGGAGTACAACCGGAATCCTGCGGCGGTCGCCGCCCTGTCGCCTGAGCAGTACCACGTCACTCAGGAGAACGGGACCGAGCGGACGTTCACGGGCGAGTACTGGGACAACCACGAGCCGGGTATCTACGTGGACGTGGTGTCCGGTGAGCCGTTGTTCGCCTCGGTGGACAAGTTCGACAGCGGCTCGGGATGGCCGAGTTTCACCCGACCGATCGATGCCGCGAACGTGGTCGAGAAGCGGGACTTCAGTCATCTGATGATCCGCACCGAGGTGCGTTCGGCGCACGGTGACAGCCATCTCGGGCATGTGTTCACCGACGGCCCCCGCGAGGCGGGCGGCCTGCGGTACTGCATCAATTCGAAAGCGCTGCGGTTCATTCACCTCGACGACCTCGAGGCGGAAGGGTACGGGCAGTACAGGACTCTCTTCGCGAAGGAGGAGGCGTGAGCGACACGCGTAGGGCCGTTCTGGCCGGTGGATGCTTCTGGGGCATGCAGGACCTGATCCGGAAGCAGCCAGGTGTGGTGTCGACACGCGTCGGCTACACGGGCGGCCGCAACGACCACCCCACGTATCGCAACCACCCAGGGCATGCGGAGGCCGTGGAGATCGTCTACGACCCGGCGCGGACGGACTACCGGGCACTGCTGGAATTCTTCTTCCAGATCCACGATCCGACGACGAAGGACCGCCAGGGCAACGACATCGGGACCAGCTACCGTTCGGCGATCTTCTATCTCGATGACGACCAGAAACGTATCGCCCTGGACACCATCGCCGACGTGGATGCCTCGGGCCTGTGGCCGGGCACGGTGGTCACCGAGGTGACCCCGGCGAGCGAGTTCTGGGATGCCGAGCCGGAGCATCAGGACTACCTGCTGCGCTATCCCGACGGCTATACCTGCCACTTCCCCCGCCCGGGGTGGAAGCTGCCGAAGCGGCAGGCCACCGCGCAGTAGCACCCGGCGGCCTCGGTGGGGTGCGCGCCGGCCACCCCGCCGAGCTGTCGGAGCGCACAGCAAGCGGCTGCGCCACCACACCAGGTGGCGCAGCCGTCGCGTTCCGGGGGCACTCGCTCGGGACCGGTTCCTCCGAGAGGTCCGATGAGTTTCCGGCGCGGGAGACGTCGACAGTGGCATGACGACCCACTTGCTCGAGACACCCGGCGCCGATATCGCCTACGACGTCCACGGCCCGCTGCCCACCGTCGCGGGACGCCCACCGCTGCTCATGATCGGCCAGCCGATGGACGCCGGCGGTTTCCGGGCGCTGGCCGCGCACTTCCCCGATCGCACGGTGATCACCTACGACCCGCGCGGACTCGGTCGCAGTACCCGGAAAGACGGCGCCGTCGACCATACGCCCGAGGTGCAGGCGCAGGACGTGCACGCCGTGATCGAGGAGCTCGGCGCCGGACCGGTGGAGATGTTCGCCAGCAGCGGCGGCGCGGTCACCGCGCTCGCGCTCGTGGCCGCCTATCCCGGCGATGTGGTCACGCTGGTGGCGCACGAGCCGCCGCTCATCCCGGTGCTCCCCGACGCCGCGGCAGCCGAGCGCGCCCGCGCAGGCGTACGCGACGCTTACGAGGCCAAGGGCTTCGGCGCAGGCATGGCGGCCTTCATCGCGATGACGTCGTGGCAAGGGGAATTCACCGACGACTACTTCGCCCTGCCCGCCGCGGACCCCGCGCTGTTCGGGATGCCGTCCGAGGACGACGGTTCCCGGGACGACCCGCTGCTGTCCGACCGGTCCTGGGCGGTCAGCGGCTATCGGCCCGACGTGGCCGCGCTGGCCGCGGCGCCGACTCGTGTCGTGATCGCCGTGGGCGAGGAGTCCGCGGGCACGTTCACCGGACGCACTGCTGCCGCGACCGCTGAGCTGCTCGGTCAGCGGTCGACCGTGTTCCCCAGCCACCACGGCGGCTTCCTCGACGGAGAGTTCGGGTACGCCGGCCGGCCGGAAGCCTTCGCGCACAAGTTGCGCGAGGTACTCGACGGGAACATCTGAGTCCATCGACTCCAGCCCTACCCAACGGCGGCCACTACGGCGGCCCTCGGGTGGGGCTGGTGATCGGAGACGCCGTCCGGCCGGGCGACGGGCCGGAACTACTTGCGTCAGAGGGTTTCTCGATCCACTATCCGCCGACCTCGGCTCCCCGCTATGGGGAGTAGGCGCGATCGGGGGCCTATATGATCGTCGGCGCCTGGATGTCCGGACATTCATGCCAGTCGACCTGAGGTAGGCAGATGACGCGCGGTGGCACAAAGGTTCTCGATGTGGTGGGTAGCCGTCGGATGGCGGTGGCGGCATTGGCCACCATCACCGGCTTCTACTATCTGTTCGTCGCGTTCACCAACTGCGTGGACACCGACACCAACCGCAACGGCGTGGCCGCTGTGCTGTCGATGAAAGCGACGATCCACCATCCGGGCACGGACTGGCGCGCGATCACCAACGGCAATGTCGCGCTCGTCGCCTACATCCTGGTGGTGATCTGGGAGTTCCTGATCGCTTTCGTGCTGCTGGCCGCGGGGGGCGTGTGGGGCCGGGTGCTGACCGGACGGCCGCGCCGGCTGCGAGCCGGTCTCGATGTGGCAGTGAAACTGTCGAGCCTGGGCTGGACCATGGCGGTGCTGCTGTTCGCGGGCGGGTTCCTGACCGTCGGCGGCGAATGGTTCCGCATGTGGGCCAACGACGACGTGAACGCGTCGTCCGCCGCGCTGCAGAATTTCCTCATCGCGGGCGTCGGCCTGATTCTCGTGCACCTACCGGACTCGCGGCCCGGCCCCGCCGCCGAAACTATCGCGCCGCCAACGGAATCGAAGTAGGCGCAAGGCGATTTCCGCGATGATCCACGGCGCGAGCGTCAGCGACCGTTGCGATCGAGTTCGTTCAGCTGCTTCTGAAGACGTTCGAGGGCCGCGCGGATCTCGTCGATCTGCGCGTTGAGTTCGGCGATCTTCGCCTGATCCTGCGGCGCGGCGTCCGCCGGCGGTTGCGCCGTCTGCGGCCCGGTCGGCTGTTGACTCGGTGGCAGCGGAACGCCGGGACCACCGCCGGGCGGCGTGGCGAGCCTGCCGGTCCCCGGGCCGAACACCTGGTCGAGCGCCTCGGCGAGAGTCGGCGCGTAGCCCACGAGGACGCCGCCGGTACCTGGTTCGCGGTAGCTCACCAGCACCCGCGCCAGCTGCGGGAACGTCGAGGCGTTCGGTGTCGTCGAGATCCGCTCGGTGAACAGCGGCTCGACGTAGAGCACGCCCCCGTCGGCGATCGGCAGGGTGAGCAGATTGCCGTATTGGATCCGGTTCGACCGCTCTAGCAGGGTCCGCTCGGATGCCACTCTGGTGTCGGAGATCATCGAGTTCTGGATCTGTTGCGGCCCCTGGGTGAGCGTGTCGGTGGGCAGCTGCAAGACGCTGAGTTTGCCGTAGTTCTCGGGGTCGGAGTGGGCGGATATGTAGGCGGAGAGGAATTCCCTGTTGTACCCGACCATCGCGCTGGACAACCGGAACGACGGCTCGGCGGTGCCCTGGTCGCCGAGCAGGACGTAGAACGGGGGCTGGTGCGGGTTGGTTTCCACCGTGGGGTCGCTGGGCACCGACCAGAAAGCATTGGTGGTGAAGAATTCTCGCGGTTCGTCCACGTGGTATTTGGCGAGCATCTCGCGCTGGATCGTGAACAGGTCCTCCGGGTAGCGGAAGTGGGCGCGCAGCTCCGGGGGGATCGACTCCTCGGGTTCGACCGTGCCGGGGAAGACCTTCATCCACGCCGCCAGTACCGGGTCCTGCCGGTCGATCCGATAGAGGGTGACGGTGCCGTCGTACGCGTCGACCGTGGCTTTGACGGAATTCCGCACGTAGGACACCTCGTGCGGGGAACGGCG
Source organism: Nocardia abscessus NBRC 100374 (assembly GCF_000308455.1). Lineage (GTDB taxonomy): Bacteria > Actinomycetota > Actinomycetes > Mycobacteriales > Mycobacteriaceae > Nocardia > Nocardia abscessus. Next base: position 43,615 of record NZ_BAFP01000025.1, read on the forward strand.
GGTATCGTCGCCCGGCGCGAGCGCCTCGAGCGAGCTGTGCTTGGCGTAGGGGTAGCCGTCGACGGCGGTGTAGGCGTCGACGATCCAGACGATCCGTCCGTCCACCACCGCCGGGTAGGGGTTGTTGTCGGTGGTCAACCACGGCGCGACCAGTTCGACGCGATGGCGCGGATCGCGATTGAAGATGATCTTCGACTCCGGACCGATCGCCTTGGAGAAGATGATGTTGCGTTCGGTGTAGGTCACGGCGAAGGCGAGCCGGTTGAGCCAATTCCCGATCGATACGCCCCCTGCGCCGGTGTAGGTGTACTTGGTGGAATCGGTGTCGTACTCCCGGGGCTCGGTGCCGCCGCCGACGATGGCGTAGTCCGGGTCGGCGCTCGCGATCACTTCCCCGAAGTAGACACGAGGCTGGTCCACCCGGATCACTTGGTTCCCCGCCGCTCGCGAGGCGATGTCGCCGACCGCGTAGATGGGATATCCGCTGTTGCTGCTGGCGGCATCACCGGCGGCCTCACGGACAGCCGCGTTGACGCGGTTGGCGGGTGCGGCGACGAACCCGTTCCCGTGGGTGTAGACGGTGTGCCGGTTGACCCAGTGGCGCTGGTTGCCGCTCAGCGCGCTCGGGGTCAGCTCGCGCGCCGCGACCACGTAGTCGCGCAGTTCCCCACCGACGCGGTACCGATCCAGGTCCAGATGCGGCGGGAAGCTGTAGAAGTTCTTCAGCTGTTGCTGCTGGGTGAATGTTCGCGACAGTACGTTCGGATCCAGAAGACGCATATTCGCGATCGTCGTGGCGTCCGCCGGTACCTCGGTCGGCGGCTTGGTGCCGACTCCGGAATACGGCTGGTAATCGACCCGGTCGCTGCCTATCGCGTACGCCTGCCGGGTAGCCGCGATGTTGCGTTCGATATAGACGCGCTCCATGTCGGCGGCGTTCGGGCGGACGGAGAACTGCTCGACGGCTAATGGCCAGACAGCTCCCACCAGGATCGATGACAGCAGCAGAAGCGCGGCGGCCATCGCCGGAATGCGCAGGTCGCGCACGACGACGGCGGCGAACACCGCCACGGCGCAGATGACCGCGATCGCGAAGAGGATCAAGCGGGCGGGCAGCACGGCGTTGATGTCGGTATAGCCCGGGCCCGCGAAAGTGGGCTCCTTGCTGCGGCTGGCGAGCAACGAGTACCGGTCGAGCCAGTAGGCGACGGCCTTCAAGACGATGAACGTGCCGGCCAGTACCGCCAGCTGCACACGGGCCGCGTGTGTCAGGCCGCCCGCTTTCCCGGACAGACGTAGCCCGCCGAACAGGTAGTGCGTCGCGAGGCAGGCGAGGAACGCGAGCACGACGGCCACGAACAGCCAATTGACGACGAGCCGGTAGAACGGCAGATCGAAGACGAAGAACCCGACGTCGTGCCCGAACTGGGGGTCGGACACCCCGAAGGACCCGCCGTGGAGGAACAGCTGGACTCTCATCCAGCTCGATTGCGCGATCAAACCGCAGAGGAGGCCGAGCGTGACGGCGATGCCCACCCCGAATCGCCGCCGCCGCCGCAGCACCACTGCCCGATACGGCCGGAGACTGTCTTCCTCCCCGGCATCGGGGACGAACGACGGACGGAACGCGAAGGCAAGCCATATCGCCGCCAGAACGGCACCGCCGATGAGCAGGCCGACGGCGAGGAACAGCGACAGGCGCGTGAGCAGCGCGGTGAGCCAGACACCGCGGAATCCGACCTCACCGAACCACAGCCAGCTGACATAGGCCCTGATCAGGCGGGGAACGATCAGCATCGACACGACGAACACCGTGGCGGCGATCACCAGCACCCGAGTGCTGCGATGCAACCGCCGCAGGCTGGGGCCGTCGCGTGCGCTCATTTCCCACTTCCGTGGCTGCCGCCCGGCCGAATACAGGTACGGCCGACGCGAAACCGCTAATCCCGATACTACCGGGGTGGGCGCGACCGCTCGGCTCCGTTTCCGGAGCGTTCGATCAGCTCCCACAGATAGGCCACGTGGGCGGCCATGTCCACGGCCGGGTCGTACAACCACTGCGTCTGCAGGCCGTCGAGCAGGGCCATGGTGATGACGGCGAAGCGGTCCGCGTCGAGATCAGCGGGCAGGCGGCCGGATTCGCGGAGGTCGGCGACGGCGCCGGTGAGTGCGTCGCGGGCGGTGCGGTAGCGGTCGCGGAAGTAGTCGTGGGCGGGGTGCTCGGGACGGGTGGCCTCGGCGGAGAAGCGGGCGTAGAGCTCGACCAGGCCGGGCACGTCCGTATTGTGCCGGATCAGGCGGATCAGCGCTGCGGGCAGATCGGACGGCACGGCGGGGGCGGTGAAGGTAGCGCGGTCGGTCTCGTCGCGCCGCGCCAGGATGGCGGCGAAAAGCTGCTCTTTGCTGCCGAAGTAGTGCAGCAAACCGGTTTGGCTCAGGCCGACGGACTCGGCGAGTTCGCGCACGGTGGTCCGGCTGTATCCCACACGCGCCACGATCTCGAGCGCCGCCTCGAGGATCTCCTCCCGTTTGGCGATCCCTTTCGAATACGCGCCGCGCCGAACCACGCCGCGACTGTACTCGGATCGCCCCCGCCACGAAAACCGAATGGCATACTGTTTTCGGTAACGGTTTCGACCCGAGGAGCTGCGATGACGAGCGAGCCCGACCTCACCGACCTCGCGCCGGAGGACCGCGCGGCGCTCGGCAGCGGCGCCGACTTCTGGACCACGAAGGCGATCGGTCCAGTCGCCTCGGTCACCATGACCGATGGCCCGCACGGTGTGCGCAGGCAGCCCGGCGCGACCGATCATCTCGGGCTGGCCGCGAGCCTGCCCGCCACCTGCTTCCCGCCCGCGGTCGGCCTCGCGCAGAGCTGGGATACCGAGCTGGTGCGGCGGGTGGGTGCAGCGCTCGGCCGGGAGGCCCGCACGCTGGGCGTCGATGTGCTGCTGGGGCCGGGCGTCAACATCAAGCGGGATCCGCGCGGCGGGCGTAATTTCGAGTACTACTCGGAGGATCCGCTGCTCACCGGCCTGCTCGGCGCGGCATGGGTGACCGGTCTGCAGGGCACCGGAGTGGGCGCCTCGCTCAAGCACTTCGCCGCCAACAACGCCGAGCACGATCGGATGCGTGCGAGTTCCGACATCGACCCGCGCCCGCTGCGCGAGATCTACCTGCGCGCGTTCTCCCACATCGTGCGTACCGCGCAGCCGTGGACGGTGATGTGCTCCTATAACCGGATCAACGGTGTGCACGCCGCGCAGAATCGCTGGCTGCTCACCGACGTGCTGCGCGGCGAATGGGGATTCGACGGTGCGGTGGTCTCCGACTGGGGCGCGGTGGCCGACCGGCCCGCCTCCGTGACGGCCGGGCTGGATCTGGAGATGCCGGGCGGCAGCGGCGTCTCCGACGCACAAGTGGTGGCGGCCATGGCCGAGGGCACCCTCGACCCGGCGGACGTCGGCCGCGCCGCGCGGAACGTGGCGAGGCTGGCGGCGAGGGTGGTGGCCGGACGGGAGCTCGGCGATGCCCTGGACAACGTCGGCGACCACCATCGGCTGGCCCGCGAGATCGCCGCGCGCTGTGTCGTCCTGCTGCGCAACGACCGTGACCTCCTGCCGCTCGCTCCGGGGCGCTCGCTGGCGGTGATCGGCGAATTCGCGGTGGAACCGCGATACCAGGGCGGCGGCAGCTCGCACGTCACCCCGACCCGGCTCGATGTGCCGCTCGAGGAGATCCGCGCGCTGTCCGGCGACGGGACCGTTTCCTACAGCCGGGGATTCACCACGAGCGACACCGAGGCGGACAACGACGCGCTGCGCGCCGAAGCCGTCGCCGCCGCCGAGGACGCGGACGTGGCCGTGCTCTTCCTGGGCCTGGCGGCCACCCAGGAATCCGAGGGGTTCGACCGGGAACACCTCGAACTGCCCGCCGAGCAGCTGGACCTGCTTGACGCGGTGGTGCGGGCACAACCGGACACCGTGGTGGTGCTCGCGCACGGCGGAGTGGTTCGTCTGGCTCCGGTGGCGGCGCCCGCGATCCTGGACGGCGGTCTGCTCGGCCAGGCCGGCGGCGGCGCACTCGCCGACGTGCTGTTCGGCGTCGTGAATCCGTCGGGTCGGCTCGCGGAAACAGTGCCGGTACGGCTGCAGGACACCCCGGCCTACTTGAACTTCCCCGGTGAGAACTCGCACGTGCGTTACGGCGAGGGCCTTTACGTGGGCTACCGCTGGTACGACAGCCGGGACATGGACGTGACCTACCCGTTCGGGCACGGTCTGTCCTACACCACATTCGGCTACACCGATCTGGCGCTCGCGGCGGACGCGGCGGGAATCACGGTGCGTGTGCTGGTCACCAACACCGGTTCCCGCGCAGGTCGCGAGGTGGTGCAGGTGTACACGGCGGTGCCCGGCTCCTCCGTCACACGTCCGGCTCGGGAGCTGAAGGGCGTCGCGGTCACCGCCGAACTCGAACCCGGTGCGAGCGAAGAGGTCTCGATTCTTCTGGCCCGCGACGACCTGGCCTACTGGGAGACCCGCGCCGGCCGCTGGGTGGTGGAGGGCGGTAGCTACCAGGTCTGGGCGGGCGCCTCGAGCCGGGATCTGCGCCGCACCGGACAGGTCGACCTCGCCGGAGACGAACTGCGGATCCCGATCACGGCGGAGTCGACCCTCGGTGAGGCGCTGGCCGATCCGACGACGGCGGCCGCGCTGGCCGAGATATTCGGCGGCATGTCCGAAAGTATGGGCGACGCAACGGCACTCGGCGTGGACATGATGCGGATGATCGCCTCCATCCCGCTGAACCGCCTCACCGGTTTCGGTGTCGACCCCGGAAAACTGGACGCGCTACTGGCCGCCGCCGACTGACTATCGATCCATCCTTATCCGGCGACGGCGGGCACACCGGCAATCGGTGCGCTCTCGGCAGGCGCTGTGGCCCGGTGCAGTCCGCGGCGGTCGTAGGCGAAGGTGGCCGTCGCGCCGAGGAGCAGGCCGATTCCGAGGCCGAGCAGCGTCATCCACAGCCCCTGACCGAAACCGGCCGCGGCGCGGGCGTCGAAGAACAGGATGGCGCGCACGGCCAGGTAGATCTGGTGCATCGGTTCGAAAGCGGCCAGGTGCGCGATATAGGGGGGCGTCGCTTCCAGCGGCACCGTGGCGGCCGAGGACGGCAGGCCGAGTACCACGAACAGGATCAGGTTGACCAGCAATCCGGCGGTGCCGAAGGTGGCCAAGACGGCCAGCGCGGTCACGCCGACGGCGACGATGGCCAGCGTTCCGAACAGCCACAACAGCAGCGGGCTGCCCAGCGGAACGCTCAGTGCCGCTGCCACGGCCAGGAATATTCCGGACAGGATCGGCGCCGCGGTGCCGATGACCGCCCACTTCAGCAGCAGGGTCCGGAAGCGGGAGATGCCGGTGGCGGGCGGGTGTACGAACCACGGGCCGTACTCGGTAGGTGTGAAACCGAGGACCGAATCGACGAGCGTGTGGATGATCATGGCGCCGGTGAATCCGGCCAGCAGCAGGATCAGGGTGTAGAAGAACGCGACGAGACCTTGCCCGGCGCCGTCGTCCATGGGGCGATACGGCGCGGTGACGATCTGTACGGGGTCGGCGAGCATCAGGCGGGCAGCGCCACTGAGTTCGACCGGCGCACCCGGCCCCGCCGCGAGGGCGGAGTCCACCTGGTCGGTCAGGTTCTTGCCGACGGTCTCGTTCACCTGGTTCAGCGCGCGGTCCGCGATGCGCTGCATGATGCCGGTGGTGTACGGGCCGATCCGGGGGTTGGTGTGGACGGTGATCAGCGGCCGCTCGATCTGCCCGGGGACCACGGCGGACGCGCCGAGGATCGCCAGCCGCTTGGTGAAGTCGGAGGGAATGACGATGGCGCCGTAGACCTCGCCGTGCTGTAACTGCTTGCGCGCCTCGGCGATACCGACGACGCGCAGGTCGATCTTCTCCTCCGGGATGCCGGCGGCCAGCGCGTCGGCGACCTGGGCGCCGACGTTCGCCGGCTTGCCGTCGAGCGTGTCGCCGACGTCCTGGTTCACCAAGGCCACTGGGAAGTCGTGCAGGTTCTTCTCGGTATTGCCGGCGTAGCCGAGATACATGGTGGCAAGCAGTGCCGCGAAGACCATGAGCACTGCGATCGGGGCGGTGAAGGTCCGAACCGTCATGCGAGCTAATGTAGTCACTGCCTACAAAGTAGGCAATGACTACATTTTGTTATCCTGCAAACACCATGCCGATCACCCGAAGCCGGTCCTATCACCACGGCGACCTGCGCGCCGAGTTGCTGCAGCGGGCCGAGGCGACACTGCGCGAGTCCGGCGTCGACGGCTTGTCGCTGCGTCGGCTGGCGCGTGACGTCGGAGTCAGCCACGCCGCCCCCACCCGGCACTTCAAGGACAAGCAGGCATTGCTGGACGCCATCGCGGTATCCGGATTCCAGCGGCTCGCCGCCGCCTTGGAGCAGACCGCGGCCGCGGGCTCCATCGACGGCCACATCCGGGCGCTGGCCCGGACCTATCTCCGCTTCGCGACCGAGAACCCGGCGCTCGTCGCGTTGATGTTCGCGCGCAGGCACAGCCCGGCGGCCGGCGACGCGATGTCCCAGGTGGTGGACGCCGCGTTCGCGACCCCCGTCGCGCTCATCGCCGAAGCCCAGCAACTCGGCGAGGTGATCGAGGGCGACCCGCGCCGCATCGCGCTCTCCGCGGTCGCGACGCTACAGGGCCTGGCCACCTTCGTCGGCTCCGGCGTGATCGCTGCGGAGACCGCCGAGGAACTTTTGGACGAGACCATCACGCACATGATCGACGGCCTGCGCCCGAGGTGATCCCGTCTCGACAGGTCGCCTGCCACCGCTAGGCGCGGCGCCTTCGGCGTCAGTACGCGATGAACAGGATCTCGTCGCGTGAGTAGTCGTGTCCGGGATGGTTCTCGGCCAGATGGGCCTGTGTCTTCTCCACGAGATCGTCCTCGTCGGTTCCGACGATCGATTCTCCGCAGGGGCAGTTCAGTCTCCGCTTCATCAGCGTCCTTCCTACTCGAATCGACAGTCTAGGCCCAGCGACGCCGATCGAGCGGCGCGGACCGCATCTCGGGGAAGCCCTGCGGGTCAGCCGCGTGACCATTCGTGGCCCCAGTAGCTGTCGGCGGTGATCTCCTCGGCACTGTAGGTGGATTCGTCGACCAAGGCGCCCTCGGTGCCGTATTCGAGATCCCAGCCGCCGGGAGTGCGGACGTAGAAGGAGATCATCTTGTCGTTGGTGTGCCTGCCCAGGGTCGAGGACAGCGGGTAGCCCGCGCGCATGACGCGGTCGAGCGCCCGGCCGACGGCGTCGAGCTCGTCGACCTCGACCATGATGTGCACCAGGCCCGGGCCGTCGGATCGGGTGCCGGGGATCAGGGCGAGGCTGTGGTGGCGCTGGTTGACCCCCAGGAATCGAACGCGCACCGGGGCGACGCCGGGCGGGGTCGGCACCCGGAACGAGCCACGGGGCAGGAATCCGAGAACCTCGCAGTAGAAACGGTTCGCCTCCGCCAGATCGGGTACCGGCAGCACTACATGGCCGAGCCCCAGTCCCTCCGTGACGAAACGATGCCCGTGCGCGGTGACGACCGGGCTGTGATCGAGCACCGGACCGTGGAAGACCTCCACGGTGAACCCGGCGGGGTCGGTGAAAGTAAAGGCTTCTTCCACGCGCAGTGCGTCGACCTGTTCCTGGCCGAGGGGTGTGACCGTGACGCCCGCCTGTTCCAGCGTTTCCCGCAGCCGGGCGAGCGCGCGATAGTCGCGCACCTCCCAGCCGACGGCCAGCACTCGATCCCGCTGCGCGGGAACGAGTTCGAAGCGGTAGGCGTGCTCGTCCATCCGCAGGTACACGCTGTCCGGATTCGGTCCGGTGGCCTGCGCGAAGCCCATCACGTCGAAGGCGAAGGCGCGCCAGGCCGCCACGTCGGCGATGGCGACTCGGACGTAACCGAGCGAGGCTATGTCAGCCATTGTTCGTCGTACTCCTCAGGAATAGGTGACTTGCACCGTGTCGGTGACCGGGACCGCCTGGCAGGCCAGCACGTAGCCCTCGGTCAGGTCGGCGTCGTCGAGAACTTCGTTGTGCCGCATCCGGACCTGCCCCGCGACGACCCGGCAGGTGCAGGCGCTGCACGCGCCCTCGCGGCAGGAGTAGGGCGCCGCGAGCCCGTTGGCCAGCAGCACGTCGAGCAAGACCCGGTGGCGTGGCCAGGGCAGTACGCGTGTCTCGCCGTCGAGTTCGACTTCCACCGCGGCGCTGTCGGCCGGGTCGGTCACCTGCGGCGTATCGGCCTCGAACGGGTTGCCGTTCAGCGACACGAATTTCTCGACGTGCACGCGCTTGCGGTCGGCGCCCAGCCCGGTGAGGGCGGCGCAGACGGCGTCCATGAACGGGCCTGGGCCACAGACGAACGCCTCGCGATCCGACCACGGCCCCGCCAGCGCCGCCAGCCGCGCGCGGGTCGGCAGCCCTTGCAGGGTCTCCAGCCAGTGCACCACGAGCAAGCGGTCAGGATGCCGGGCCGAGAGATCGGCGAGTTCGGCGGCGAAGATCACCGACCGCTCGTCCCGGTTGGCGTAGATCAGCGTGCAATGCCCCGCCCCTGCCGCCAGCACCGATTTCAGGATCGACAGCACCGGCGTGATCCCACTGCCCGCCGCGACCAGCAGCAGGTCGTCGTCGAGCGACGTGGGGGTGAAGACACCGGCGGGTGGCAGCACGTCGACGGTCGTACCTGCCACGGCGTTGTCGCACAACCAATTCGATCCGTAGCCACCGGGCGTCCGCTTGACGGTGATCTTCAACGGCCCACCCTCGTGCGGCGCGCTGGACAACGAGTAGCAGCGGCTCACCGAGCCCGTCAGCTCACTCGGTATCCGCAACGTCAGGAACTGGCCGGGGCGATATTCGATCGAATTCGACTGCTCCGCCCCCGGTTCCAGCTCGAGCGACATCGCATCGTCGGTTTCCCTGATCACCCGCGTCACACGCAGGCTCAGGATTCCGCCGGGAACGGCGGCAGGCGCCGGCGGCACGGCCGCTTCGACCCGATCCACTGTCGTGTCTCCTCTCCGGTCGTCCACGGCTGTCGCGTGCTCCGCGCTCACGGCACGTCCCCGTCCCGCGTGCTGACCTCGAGGCGTCCGCCCGCGACGGCGGCATCGATGCTGTCGCGCAGCGCCGCACACGTCCGCTTCCGCGCGCTGTCCACCCCGGCGAACTCGGCGCACGCCGCCACCGCGGCGCCGCTCCACTGGACACTGGTGTGCTGCGGGCTGAACTTCTCGACCAGCACACAGGTTGCGCAGGTGCGGCAGGTGATTCGTTCCATACCGATACCGCTCAGGCTCCGGCGGCGGCGCGCTCGGCGAGATTCGCGGCGACCTCCGCCTCCCACGCCGTGACCGCCCGGGTGGTGTCGACCTCGAATTCGAAGCGGTCGGTCATCTTCGGGTCGATCTCGGCCACGTCGGTGTAGAACTGCTCGTACCAGCGGCGCAGCTGGTAGACCGGTCCGTCCTCCTCGCACAGCAGCGGATTGTCGATGCGGGTCTTGCGCTGCCAGATCGCGGCGTCCTGTTCGAAGCCGCGCCCCAGACCGCCCGCGAACTTCGCCGCGATCTCCTCCGCCTGCTCGGGTGGCACGCCGTGCGGCTTCTTCACGATCGCGCCGTACTGCAGCACGAATTTCGTGGGCGAAACCGGATAGTGGCAGTTGATGAGGATGCCCTCGACCGTCAGGCCCGCGCTCTCGCTGCGCAGGTGGTCGATCATGTAGGAGGGGCCGTAGTAGGAGGCATCCGAGTGCAGAAGGTTCTTGCCGCCCAGCGCCTTCGCGGTCTCCCCCATCATGTCCTCGCGCGAGACCGACGTCATGTACTGGCTGGCGATGTGGCCTTCGAAGACGTTCTTGAAATAGGTGGGGAACCCGAAGTGCACGTAGAAGAAGTGCGCCATGTCCACCACGTTGTCGATGACCTCGCGGCAGTTGGCGCCGTCGATCGCCATGGTGTTCCAGGTCCAGTCGGTCCACTCGTCGCTGAACGCGCCCTCGATGCGCGGGATGGTGACCCGTTCCTGCGGCGGATTGCCTTCCGGGTCGTTCCACACGAACAGTTGCTTGTTCTGCTCCAACGTCGGCCACGAGCGGGTCCGCGCCCGGGGCGGCACGCGGCGGCCGTAGGGGATGCCGGTGCAGCGGCCGTTGGCGCCCCAACGCCAGTCGTGGAACGGGCAGGCGATGGAGTCTCCTTTGATCCGGCCGTCTCCGAGGTTTCCGCCCATATGCCTGCAGTAGGCGTCCAGTACGGAGAGCTCTCCGCCCGAGCCGGCGAAGACCACCAGTTCGGTGCCGAAGATCTCAACGGTGTGCGGTTTCCCGTCCCGGAAGTCCGCCGCGAGTCCCAGGCAGTGCCAGCCGCGCGCGTACCGGGCCGGCGGAGCGCCCGCGTCGATCACTCGAATCTCGGGGTCGGTAGTCATCGGTTCCTCCACAATTCGCGCACGTTTGTCGCCTCGATATTTCGGTTCGGAATGCCGGCGCGGAAATGTGCAGTCCCACTGGCCGGGAGGCGCTCAGGCCCCATCGAGCCGCCCGAACGCGGAGCGGTAGAACAGCAGCGGCGGGGCCTCCCGATGCTCCGACAGCGCCGTGACGCGCGCGATCACGATGGTGTGGTCACCGCCGTCGCCCTCCTGCTCCAGATCGCAGTCCAGCCAGGCCATGGTTCCGGCCAGCCGCGGCGACCCGTTCGGGGAAGGCGCCCAGTCGACGCCCGCGAACTTGTCGGCGCCGCTGCGCGCCAGCTGCCTGCAGATCTCCTGCTGGTCGTGGGCCAGGATGTTGACGCAGAACCGGCCGACCGTGCGGATACGCGGCCAAGACGTGGACGTGCGCGCGGGACAGAAGCACACCGCCGGCGGCTGCAGCGACAGCGCCGAGAACGACTGGCAGGTGAAGCCGACCGGCCCCTCCTCCGAGCGCGCGGTAATCACCGTGACGCCCGTGCAGAAGCGACCGAGCACGGCCTTGAAGTCGCGCACGTCCAGCGACGATCCGTCCATCTCGAGCACCGGTTCCATCGGGCCTCCTATTTCTATCAGGCATATACCTGATAGCTATGACACCAGGCGGCGCCCGGCGGGCGTCAAGATCGGTGTCCGGTCACCGAGATGGAGATCCGTAGAAGCTACGTAGTTCTCCCGATTCGGCCCGGTCGCGAACCCGCCACTGTGATGGGAGACACAAACGATCGAGCACCTGATGCCCGGTCGACGTTGACCGAATCCGACCGACGGAGGTTCCGATGACCGTCACCCTGCTGCCCGACGCGCAGCCGAGCGCCAGCCGCGGCCCGCACCGCGCCCGCACCGAGGCAGCCGATCCGGGCGCCGCCGACGTGCCGGTGTCGATGATCGAGCGGATGACCCTCATCCTGGACGCGTTCGACGCCGCCACCCCGACGCTGACCTTGCTCGGCCTGGTGGAGCGCACCGGCCTGCCGCGGTCGACGGTGCATCGGATCCTCGACCAGATGATCCGGCTGCGCTGGCTGGCCCACACGTCCGGCGGGTACCGGCTGGGCATGCGCACCCTGGAACTGGGTGGGCTCACCGCCGATCACAACGAGATCCGCGACGCCGTCAGCCCGCTGCTGCACGAGCTGTGTCAGCGCACCGGCATGGTCGGACATCTGGCGGTGCTCGACGGACGCGAGGTCGTCTACCTGGACAAGGCCGGTGGCCGTTTGGCGGCGATGCTGCCGACCCGCCTCGGCGGCCGCATGCCCGCGCACTGCACCGCACTCGGGAAGGCGATGCTGGCCACCTTGGAGCCGAATATCGCCGAAGCCGCGTTCCATTCCCGCCTGCCCCGACTGACCGCGCACACCATCACCGAACCCGACGCGCTGCACCGCACCCTGGCCCAGATCCGGCTGCGGCAGGGCGTGGCGCTGGACCGCGAGGAATCGATGGACGGAATCGCCTGCGTCGCAGCGTCGATGCGCGGTCGGGGCACCGCTCCCGCGGCCCTGTCGCTGTCCGGGCGGGCGGACGCGATGAGCTTCGACAAGCTGGCGCGGGTGCTGCTCGAGATCTCCCACGAGGCCGGCCGGGCGCTGTTCGGGCGCCGGGCGCGCTGGCGCTAGTTCGAAATCCGACGATGACCGGGCGGTACAGTCCGACGATGACCGATGGCGTGACACCCGCGGTGCCCGATCTGCCGACCACCGCGTGGGCCGTGCTCGGAATGCTCTCGCACGCCGACGAACTCTCCGGCTACGACCTGAAGAAGTGGGCCGACTGGAGTCTGCAGTTCTTCTACTGGAGCCCGTCGTTCAGCCAGATCTACGCCGAACTCAAACGGTTGGAGAAGCACGGCTACGCCACCTCCCGCACGGTGGTGCACGAGGACGGTGTGCGCGGCAAGCGGATGTACGCCATCACGCCGGAAGGCCGTGCGGCCGCCGCGAACTGGGTCAACCACGCGCCGGTCGAGGCGCCGGTGCTCAAGCACAGCGTGATGCTGCGGGCGTGGCTCGGCAACCTCGCCGAGCCCGACCGGATGCGCGAGATCCTCACCGAGCACATCGCCTACGCCGAGAAGATGCGCAGGCGGGCCGAGGCCGACGCGCAGGGCGCCGAGGCGAATCCGGACTGGGCCTATCCGGAACTGGTGCTGCGCTGGTGCGTGCGGCACTACGAGGCGGAGCGCGATTTCGCCAGGGAGCTGCTCGCGGACATCGATCGCCTCACTGAGTGAGACGCCGCCTGGTTGTTCCCGCCCCGTCATATTTCGATTAGGCATATGGAGGTGGCGGATGATGACCGGTGAACTGGACACGGTGCCTGCCGCGGTCGCGGCGATCGCGAGCGGGGGTATGGCGCTCGTCGTGGACGACGAGGACCGCGAGAACGAAGGCGATCTGGTGCTCGCCGCGGAGCAGGCGACCGCGGCGAACATCGGGTTCCTGGTGCGGCACACCAGCGGCGTCCTGTGCGTTCCCATGGCAGGCAGCGACCTGGACCGGCTCGAACTGCCACCGATGACGGCGGTGAATCAAGATCCGAAGGGCACCGCCTACACGGTTTCCGTGGACGCCGCGGCGGGCATCGGCACCGGCATATCGGCCGCCGACCGCGCACACACCATGCGCCTGCTCGCCGATCCCGCCACCACGGCCGGGGATCTCACTCGCCCCGGGCACGTGTTCCCGCTTCGGGCGCACCCGGCGGGCGTGCTGGGCAGGCCGGGCCATACCGAAGCCGCGGTCGATCTGGTGCGGCTGGCAGGTCTACGCCCGGCCGGAGTCATCGCCGAGGTGGTGCGCGACGACGGGTCGATGGCCCGGCTGCCCGAGCTGCTGACCATGGCCCGGGTGCACGGCATCCCTATCATCTCCATCGCCGATCTGATCGGCTACCGCCACCGGCTCGAGTCGGGCGTCGTCCGGATCGTCGAGACCCGCCTGCCCACCCGTTTCGGCGAGTTCCGGCTGATCGGCTACCGGGACGAGACGAACCACGCCGAACATCTCGCACTCGTCTTCGGCGCGCCCGGCGACCGGGACGTGCTCACCCGGGTGCACTCGGAATGCCTCACCGGCGATGCGTTCGGCTCGCTGCGCTGCGACTGCGGCGAGCAGTTGGACGCCGCTCTCGAGGCCGTGGCCGCCGAGGGCCGCGGGGTCGTGATCTACCTGCGCGGGCAGGAGGGACGCGGCGTCGGCCTGCTGAACAAGCTGCGCGCCTACGAGCTCCAGGACGAGGGCGCCGACACGGTCGACGCGAATCTGCGGCTCGGGCTGCCCGTCGATGCTCGCCGCTACGACGCCGCCGCGCGGATCCTGGCCGATCTGGGCGTGCGGTCGGTCCGCTTGCTCAGCAACAACCCGGCCAAGCAAGCCGGGCTGACCGAGTACGGCATCGCCGTCGAGACGCGAATACCGTTGCAGGCCAGACCGACCGAGCACAACGTGCGCTATCTGCGCGCCAAGCGCGACCGCATGCGCCACCAGCTGACCGAGGTCGACGCCGCGGTCGCGGTCCGATGAGAGCCGGCGGTCCGGAGCCGAATTTGCCCAGAACGCCCTTGCGCGCCACGCGCGGTACCTAGGGTTGACACCCATGGCGCGGCGTCCAATCGGCAATCTACCTGCCGAGGTCACCAGCTTCGTCGGGCGCCGGGAGGAACTCGCCGCCGCGAAGCGGCTGCTGCCGACGACCCGGGTGCTGACCCTGCTCGGGCCGGGCGGCGTCGGCAAGACACGGCTGTCCCGCCAGGTCGGCGTCGCGGTCGCGCGCGCGTTCCCGGACGGTGTGTGGCTGGTCGAGCTGGCCGACGTGCACGATCCCGATCTGGTGACGGTGACCGTCGCGGAGGTGCTGGCGCTGCGCGACGACACGGCGGCGCCACTGCCGCGACTGACCGAGTACCTCGCGGACAAACGGTTGCTGTTGATCCTGGACAACTGCGAGCACCTGATCGACGCCTGCGCGCGGCTGGTCGGCAGGATCGTGGCCGCCACCCCCGATGTGCGGGTGCTGGCGACCAGCCGGGAGGTGCTGGGGGTGCAGGGCGAACAGGTCATGCCCGTCGCGCCCCTGCCGCTACCGGACGACGCGTCTACGGACAGCGATGCGATGCGACTGCTGGCCGAACGGGCCGGGGCCGCCAACCCCAGCTTCGCGGCCACGGACGCCAACCGTGGTGCGCTGGCGGCGATCTGCCGTCGGCTCGACGGCATTCCGCTGGCCTTGGAACTGGCCGCGTTGCGGTTTCGCCTGTTCACCCCCGAACAGATCCTGTCGCGGCTCGACGACACCATGGGCCTGCTCAGTGCCGGACCGCGCCTCGCGCCGCAGCGACAGCAGACCATCGAAGGCGCGATCCGCTGGAGCTACGACCTGTGCACCCCGGCCGAACAGCGGCTATGGGAGCAGCTGTCGGTGTTCGCCGGTGGTTTCGACATCGAAGCGGCCGAGGCGGTATGCGTGGTCGAGGCCGGTCAGCGGACGCTTTTCGACGCGCTAACCGGCTTGGTCGACAAATCGGTACTGAGTCTGCGCTACGACGGCGACGTCGGCCGGTACGCGATGCTGGAGCCGATCCGGCAGTTCGCCCACGACCGGCTGGCCGAACGAGGCGGCGAACCCGCGGCGCGAGCGCGCCACCTCGAGCACTACCGGAGGCTGGCGCTGCGCGGCCGCACCGCGTACTGGAATTCCGACGACGTCGCCTGGTTCCGCGAACTGAACCGCGAACACGCGAATCTGCGCGCGGCGCTGCAGTGCGGCCTCGCGGGCGCGCCGGAGACGGCGCTGGAGATGGCCGCGGTGCTGCGACCGTTCTGGGAGCACAACCGCTTCCTCACCGAGGGCTACCGCTGGCTGACCGACGCGCTGGCGAAGTCCGGCGAACCGTCACAGCCGCGCGCCCGCGCGCTGTCGGCGGCCGCCTCGCTGGCCGCACTGCTGTCCGATCGCGGGTCCGCTCGCCGGCTGGTGGACGAATGCGTCACGCTGGCCAGGAAACTCAACGCTCCGGACATCCTCGCCGAGGCGATGCTCGACTCGGCGCTGCTGGCCTTCAACGACGACGACACCGCTCGGGCGCTCGAACTGGCCGAGACCGCGACCCATCTGGCCGCGGAGTGCGGCCACCACGCGATGGAGATGGACAGCCTCGCCTTCGCGTTCGTGTGTGCGCTGGTGCTGGACGAGGCGCGCTCGACCGTTCTCGCCGAACGGCTCCTGACGGTGGCCGCCGCGCGGGGACCGCACCTGCTCGGCGGGCTGGCGCAGTGGTCGATGGGCCTGGACCGCTGGCGGCACGGCGACCAGGATGCCGCCACCGAATACCTCGCCAGGTCCGTCGAGATGTTCAGCCTGTTCGACCGATGCGTCTGGCTGGCCTCGGCCTTCGAAGGGCTGGCCTGGACGGCGGTCGCGCGCCGTGATTTCGAGCGGGCCGCTCGCCTGCTCGGCGCCGCGGAGATCCTCGCGCGCAGCACCGTACGTCTCGCCCACGCCATTACCGGCGTCTTGGGCGACAAGATGCGCGACGAGGTGCGGGAAGCGCTGGGCGCAAAGGTGTTCCAAGAGATCTTCGACAGCGGCGCGGCGCTGTCGCTGGACGAGGCGATCGACTACGCGCTGGGCCGCGTCTCCGCCCCGGCGCGCCCCGCTCCGGTCGTGTCCGAGGCGGCGGCCGATGTCCTCACTCGCCGGGAGAAGGACGTCGCCCGGCTGGTGGCGGCCGGCCACAGCAACAAACGCATCGCCGCAGACCTGGTGATCTCGGTGCGCACGGCGGAGACCCACGTCGAGCACATCCTCACCAAACTGGGCTTCACCTCCCGGACCCAGATCGCGGGCTGGGTTCGGGATCACGACGTGTGACCGGCGTCGGTCGGAGCGATCAGAGTCCGTGGGTGAGGAAATCGACGACCGCCCGTTCGAATGCCGACTTGCGCTCGATCTGCACCCAGTGGCCGCAGCGGGCGAAAACGCGCAGATCGGCGGTCGGGATCTGCCGTGCGGGTAACAGTGCCGCCTCGACCGGTGTCACCCGATCGTCGCGGCCCCACAGGATCTGGGTCTGCGCGCGCAGGCCGCGCAACCGCGCCCACAGCGGAATCGGTTCGGCGAGAGCCGGGTCGGCGAAGGTCGCGTAGGCATCGCGCAGCGCGGTGACGGCGGCCGGGTCCGAGGCGGCTTTCAGCCGGGTGTCGATCAGTTCGTCGGTCAGGGTCGCCGGATCCGAGACCATGGTGCGCAGCCACGGCAGCAGGCGCTCCCGGGTGGGCTCGGCGTTGAACTCCAGCAACCGCGTGATGCCTTCGGACGGTTCCGGCCCGAGCACGTTCAGCCCGACGCCACCGGGCGCCATCAGCACCAGCCGATCGACCCGCTCGGGATGTTCCAGCGCCAGCAACGTCGCGACCGCGCCACCCATCGAATTCCCCAGCAGGTGCGCGCGTTCCAGACCGAGATCATCGAGCAACCGCAGCACCGCTTCGGCGGAGACGCGCAGATAGTTGCGTTCGTAGACCTCCGGACGGCCGCTGGCGCCGAAGCCCGGCTGATCGACGATCAGGCAGCGGAAACGCTCGGCCAGTACCGGCAGGTTCGCGCCGAAGTTGGCCCAGCCGGAGACACCGGGTCCAGAGCCGTGCAGCAGCACCAGCGGGGCGCCCGACCCCGCTTCGTGGTAGCGCAGTGTCAGCCCACCGGTCGTGCTCCGGCGCGTGGTGCTCTCGGCGGTGAGCGTCATCAGATCATCCGATCCGTGACCGGCAGGCCGAACGCGTTCCGGCCGTAGAGTACGAGCGCGCGCTCGACGTCGTTGATGACGTGCACGCTCCCGGCATGCGCGTCGCGCCAGTGCCGTTCGATCGGGTTGGGTTTGCGGATCGAATGGCCGCCGGAGTTGTCGAACAGCAGGTCGATGGCCTCGATGGCGCGTTCGGTGCCGCGCACCTGGTCGCGGCGGCTGCGTACCCGCAGCTCGAACGGGATCTCCTCGCCTGCTTCGGCATAACGCAGCTGTTCGCCGATGTTGCGCTCCATCTGCAGGACGGCGGCGTCGATCTCGGAGGCGGCGCGGGCCACCCGGACGTGCGCGAACGGGTCCTCGGCAGCCTTCTGCCCGCCGTAGGAGATCCGCACCCGCTCGCGCATACGCTCGATGTGCGCTTCGTAGGCGCCTTGCGCGGCGCCGATGATGGGTGCGGTGATCGTGTTGGAGAACACCGCGCCGAACGAGATGCGATACAGCGGAGCGGTGTTGATTTCCTGGCCCGGCCCGCGCAAGGCGGCCTGGTCACTGGCGCGGTAGGTCCGGTGGACGGGTACGAACGCGTTCTCGATGACGATGTCGTTGCTGCCGGTCCCGGACAGTCCCGACACGTGCCAGACGTCCTCGATGCGGTAGTCGGTGCGCGGCACCAGAACGGTCAGGTACTCCGCTCCCCCGTCGTCGTCCGGCACGACCGCCCCGAGGAAGGCCCACCGGGCATGATCGCATCCGGAGGAGAAGCTCCAGCGACCGCTGATCTCGAAGCCGCCCTCGACCGGCGTCAGCTTGCCGGTCGGCGCGTACGACGACGAGACCAGGGTGTCCGGATCTGGACTCCACACGTCCTCCTGCGCCCGCAGCGGGAAAAGCGCCAGCTGCCACGGGTGCGCACCCAGCACCGACGCCACCCACGCCGTAGACGGGCATGCGGTGGCGACGGCGCGGATCACCTCGTAGAACGCGACCGGTGAGGATTCGTCGCCGCCGAAGCGGGACGGCTGCAGCATGCGGAACACCCCCGCCTCGGTCAGCTCCCGGACGCTCTGCTCGGGCACTCTGCGCTGCAGGTCGGCGTCGGCGGCTCGCTCTCCGATCGCGGGCAGCAGATCCCGTACCCGATCGAGCACCTTGTTGGTCATATCCGGTAGTCCTCCTCGTAGTGCCTTCGTTTCGACGCTAAGCCGGTCCGGTGCCCGGGGAACCGATCCATCCCGATGATCGGAACCCACCGCCGCGATCAGCTGTCGCGGGCGGCGGCGACACCCGCGCGGCGGCCGAAGAACGTGCCGTCGCCCAGCGATGTGCCGCTGATGTAGCCCTCGCCGTGCAGGTTGCTCGCGGCCCGCCCGGCGGCGAACAGCCCGGGGATCGCGGTGCCGTCGATGTCGAGCACGGCGCCGTCGAGCGAGGTGTGCAGGCCGCCGAGGGTGAAGACGGAGGCGCCGGTACCGCGGCGCTCACCCGCCTGCGCCGGTGGCCGGACTCCCGCCCGCACATCTATCGCGGCGAACGGAGGTTCCAGGGGGCGCACCCAGCGCGCCGCCTTCCCGAACTCCGGATCCGCGCCGTGCGAAGCGAACGCGTTGTACCTGCGGACGGTGTCGCGCAGAGCGGCACCCGGCACGCCCATGAGGTCGGCGAGTTCCTCGACCGTTTCGGCCACGTGCGTGGGCCGCACGCCCCACCGCTGCGGTTCCGGCACCTCGTCGTAGGCCCGTTCGTCCAGCACGACCCAGGTGTCCATGCCCTGCCCGAACAGCGCCGCCTGACCGATGCGACCGGGATAGGTGTCCTCGTTGACGAACCGCTGCCCACGCCCGTTCACCACCATGCCGCGCGCGGCGAGGCCGGGGATGAGCGAGATGCCGACCTGACCGGTACCCATGTGCCGCACGCCCGCGCCGATCGCCTGCGCCATCCGGATGCCGCTGCCGTCGTCGGTGCCCGCGCTCACCTTGGTGTGCCCCAGCAGTTTCGGGGCGTGGGCGGCGAGCATGGCGTCGTTGTCGACGAATCCGCCGGTGGTCAGCACGACGCCGCGGCGGGCGCGGACGGCCAGCTCCGCGCCGTACCGCCGGGCCACGACACCGGCGACCGTGCCGTCGCCCGCGACGATCAGGCACGTCGCGCGAGTATCGAAAAGTGTTGTCACACCGGCGGATCGGGCGGCCTCGGCAAGGCGGTCCATCAGCAGCTTGCCGCCGAAGTCGCCGGCGGTGGGGCGATGGCCGCGCGGCGCGGGCGTGGCGAGTTCGGCGAACGGCCTGCTGTTCTCCCCCAGCCACATGAGCCCGTCGTCCGTGGGCGGCACCCACGTGGGCGCGTCCCACAGGGTGGGTTTGAACGGCACGCCGCGATCGGCCAGCCAGTGGAAATGCGCGACGCTGTCCTCGCTGTAACGAGCGAGCTTGTCCGGGTCGGCGCCGGGACCGAGTGCGGCGCCGAGGAAGGCGGCCATGGCCGCGGAGTCGTCGTCGAATCCGCACGCCTGCTGGATCGGCGTGCCGCCGCCGAGGTAGATCTCGCCGCCGGACAGGGCCGACGCGCCACCCGGGCCACCCATCCGGTCGAGTACCAGCACCCGCGCGCCCGCCGTCGCCGCTTCGAATGCCGCCGCTGCCCCGGCGCATCCGTAGCCGACCACCAGCACGTCGGTCTCGATGTCGTAGGCGCGTATTTCGGCGACCTCGCGGGGCGCGACCGAATTCCGACCACTCATGGCAACGACCTTCCCCTTCCACAGGTGGTGGCCGCCGGTCCGTCTTGGTGAGCGACCCACCGGTCCCGTTCATCGGGACTGCGAGCCGTCGCTCGCTCACCCGGTGGCGATGGTGTGTGAACGGCGTCACGTCTGCGTGGACGCCAGCGAGGAGGAATTGTTCATGCGGGTCCTGGTCACCGGAATTTCCGATCCGACCGGTCGCGCGGTGGCGCGCATGCTGCTGGCCGCCGGTTACCAAGTCGTCGGGCTCGACCGTGAGCGGCACCGGTACGTCGACCCACGGGTCCAGGTGATCACCGGCGATCCGGCCGGTCCATCGAACTGCGCACAGGCCGTCGCCGGCTGCGCGACGGTGGTACACCTCGGCGGTTCGCACGCCGCGATCGCCGAGGCGGCCCGAGCCGCCGGAGCCCGGATCGTGGTCCCCGTGGTCGCGGGTTCGGATTCGATCGCCGCCGACGTCGTCCGATCCAGCGAAGTGCAGGCTCTGATCGTGCGCACCGCGCCGGTGGCGGGCAGGCGTATCGAGCGCGAGAATTGGCGCATCCTGGCGCCGTTGCTGGGTTCTCGCCGGACGAGCGGGCCGCAGGTGCTGCACACCGACGACTTCGAACGTTTCCTGGTGCTGGCCGCGGGGTCGCCGCGCACCGGCGTTGTCGAACTGGCCGCCTCCGGCGTGATTTCGCACGAGGAGGCGCGCCGCATCGTCCGGGCGGCAGGCACGCGGACGTCCCGATGGGTGTCCCGCACCCGGGATGTACCGCTGCTGGACGCGACGGCGGCGCGCGAGGAGTGGGGCTTCCGCTGTGGCTGGAACGCTTCGGACGTCGCTGCCGACATCGTCCGCGGTCTCGTCGGCCGCAGGTTCGATGGGGACGACTTCGTCACCGAGGCCGGCGCGATCCCCTTGCCCAGCTACGTGATACCCACTCGGGCGAGCACGTCCGACGGGCATGCCCTGGTGTCGGTCGCACCGGACGGACTCGAGGGCGAGTTCGACGATCGCGTCGACCCGGCCTATCCGGTGCACACCGCGACGAATACCTCCGAGGCGCTGCCCGGGCCGTTGACACCGCTGACCGTCGACCTGCAAGCGGGCGCGATCCGGCTGGCCAACGCGGCGATGGGCCGGATGATCGCGCTGGAGGGAATAGCGCTGGAGCACTGGACCAGTCGCGTGACGACCGTGCTCGGCCACCACATCTACATCAACGCCTCCATCGGCGTGCTGGCCGCGGAGAATATGCCGGGCTGGGACGAGCAGAGCATCCGTCGCGACGTCTACGGCAACATCCCGGCGGAGATCTCCCTGACCCCGCACGGCAAACCACCCACGCCGACCGGCTTCGCCAGTACCCGCGCCACGTGGCGCGCGGCGGGCCGGGTGCTGCGCACCGCGCTGCGGTATCGCGAGACCACCGAGGGGATCAACGCCGCGGCGCATCAGGAATGCATGGGCGCCGAGGCGATTCGCGAACTCACCGACGAGCAACTCCATGCCAGAGCACTGCTGTGGCGGGACCGGCTGAATCAGTCCTGGGCGGCGGCATCCATCGGCGTGATGATGACCGGCGCGGCGACGGCCATCCATTCCCGCGGTAAGGAATCCGCGGCCGTGCCGATCGATCTGGAGCGGCTGGAGTCGGCCCGCACCATGCTCGCCGTCGAACGGCTCGCCGGATTGTGCCGCACCGACACCGCGTTGCACAAAGCGGCACACGCGGGGGACGTCACCACGGCTCGGGCGATCTCCCCGGCTTTCTCCGCCGCCCTGGACGAGGAGCTCCGGAAGGTCGGGCACCGTGGACCGGGTGAGTGCGAACTGCTCAACCCGACTTTCGGTGATCGACCCGAACTGCTGGTGATCGCCGCCGCCCGAGCCGCCGAGATGCCCGCACCCGAGCGGGAGCCGGTCGACCCGTCGCCGGTGCGCACCGCGCGGATGGCGGCCGGTGCGACGATGGCGCGCGAACGCGTCCGCGATGCCGTCGTCCGGTACACCCACTGCCTGCGCCTCGCCGTGCGCGAGCGAGCGGAACGGCTGATCCGGGCCGGGCGGCTCCAGCAAGCCGAGGACGCCTGCTTCCTCACGCTCGATGAGATCCTTTGGGCGCCCACCGACATGGCCGAGCGCGTAGCACGTCGGCGGGCGGAGCTGACCCGGTTGCAGGGCGTGCGGATGCCGGATGTGATCGCGGGCGATTGGGCGCCGCTACCGGACGTGGACGCTCTGGCGCCCGGGGAGAGCCTGACCGGTATCGGGGTGTGCCCAGGGGTCGTGGAGGGCACGGTGAAACGGGTGCTGTCCCTCGACGACGACATCGATCCGGGCGACATCCTGGTGGCCTCGGTCACCGACACCGGGCACACCGCGATGTTCGCCTACGCGGCCGCGGTGGTCACCGACATCGGCGGCTCGGCTTCACACGCCGCCATCGTGGCCCGGGAATTCGGCATCCCTTGCGTCGTCGACACCAAGACCGCGAGCACCGGCCTGGCCGATGGGCAGCGGGTGCGCGTCGACGGATCGGCCGGCACGGTCACCCTGCTCGCCGACGCCTGAACTGTGGCCGGGGTCGCGCACTCCGGCCATCTGCCGGCTCGGCGTCGCCGGGCCGCGACCCTATGGAAGGAATGATCCAGTGACGATTTCGCGTGCCATTCGCGGTGCGATGACCGGTGTCGCCGCCGCATTGATCGCCGTGTTCCCGTCCACCACGACCGCGCTGGCGGGCCCTGGGCTCGTGCACACCGTGCACGACCGTTCCATGCACCTATCGGCAGCCCCGAATGCCCGGGATATCGGTGACTATCCCACCCAGGGCGATGGCAAACTGCGTACGGGCGTCGTTTTCCGCACCGACGCCCTGGACAAGCTCACCGCCGCCGACCAGCAGAAGCTGGTGACCTCCGGCATCACCAAGGTGATCGATTTCCGCAGCCCGGCGGAGTCCGGGGCCAACCCCGACAAGCTGCCCGCGTCGATTCCTTCGCTCGCCCGTCCGGTGTACGACCCGGGCAACGATTTCTACGTGATGGTGGGCAAGGCAGTGCAGGGCGGTCCTGCGGTGCAGCAGCAGATGTTCGGTGACGGCAAGGCCGCCGGAATCATGCGCGACTACTACCGCTGGATGGTCACCGACGCGACGGCCCGCACGCAGTTCGGGGCCACCATCCGCGATATCGCGACCGCGAACGGGCCGGTGCTGTTCCACTGCACCGCGGGCAAAGACCGCACCGGCTGGATGACCGCGATCCTGATGACGGCGCTCGGTGTCCCGAAGGGCCAGGTGTACAAGGACTATCTGGAATCGAACGACAATCTGGCCGCGGGAAACAAGGCGCTGATGGACGGCCTGGTGGCCAAAGGGCTGGTCACCGATCCCGCGCTGTTCGATCCGATCCTCGGCGTGAGCGGTGACTACCTCGACGCCGCCTTCGACCAGGCCGGTGCGTCGTTCGGGTCGTTCGACCGGTTCGTCTCCGACGGGCTCGGCATCGACGGCGCGACGCTGGAAGCGCTGAAAGGCAAGCTGCTGCCTCAGTAGTCGTAGACGAGAGAGCGGGCCGGTGGATGGTATCCACCGGCCCGCTCTCTCGTCTGTCCGTGCTGTCGATCGTCACGGCTCCTGGTGTCCAGAAGTAGCGCGAGCGCGGATCACAGTTCTGGCACGGTGAGCACTTCGCGCAGACGGGTCAGCTCCGCCCGGCTCAGACCGCTGGTCAGCAACCATTCGCCCGCGCCGCCGTGTTCGGCGGACAGATCGGCGAGGAAACGCCGCATCACGTCGGCTTCGACACCCAGGATGCCGGTGCTGACCGGGGGCAGGCCCGCGTAGGACGGGAGCGCGTCGAGCCGGTCGCGGACCCGCTGCATGCGTTCACCGGTGAGCGCGTAGTCCACCGCGATCGCCTCCGGCGGCACGCCGACCGCGTCGAGCAGCACCGCGGCGAGCACACCGGTGCGGTCCTTGCCCGCGGCACAGTGGAACAGCACCGAATGGCCGCCGGCGTCGACGACGAGCCGCACGGCCGCCAGGATGGAGTCGGCGCTGCCGGCCAGCAGCTTGCCGTAGAGGTCCACCAAGTCGACCCGGCCGGCGTCGGGGACCAGATCCCTTGCCGCCAGCGAGGATTGCGGCGACTTCCGCACCGGAAGGCATACCCGCCGCACATCCGTGCCTGCCAGCAGTCCGTAGCCCTCGCGCTCCACTTCGTCGGGCAGCCGCAGATCGATCAGCGTGCGCAGGCCGAGCGGTCCGAGCAGTTTCGCCAGATCGGCTTCGGTGAGATGCTGCGGAGTGCTGGAGCGGTAGACCACCCCGAGGCGGGTGGTCCCGCCGCCCCGCACGGGCAGCCCGCCCAGATCGCGCACGTTGTCGATCTGGGCGAACTCGACCCACCGGTCCTCCGGCACAGTGGCTTCTCCCGCGGTCTCAGTGGGCACGGCCGGCCGCCGCCTCGTCGGCGCGGCTCAGGCCGCACAGTCCGATCAGGTCCTCGTGCAGTTCGAACCACACGGTGTGGTAGCTGTCCAGCACGGGCCGCGCGACCCAGGCGTGATCACCGGCCGCGATCCGCTCGATCGCCTGCGCGAACCGGGCGGAGTAACGGGCCAGCCGCGGCGCGACGTCGCCGATCCGCCGCAGCAGCGGCTGCACCACACCGTGCAGTTCGCTCAGCCGGGCCAGTACCGCACCGTCGTAGTCGGTGTCGGCGTGATCGTTGACAGTGGCCGGATCCTTCATCTGCCACGCGGTCACGATCTGCTTGAGATCGCCGTTGAACGCACAGAATTCGGCATAGACGGAGGCGATCTGGGCCCGGTCGACCGCCCGTCGCTCCGTCGCCAGCAGGCCGTCCAAGTACTGTCTGCCTTCCGGTGTGAGGCGCACCCCGATCGGCGTGGCGGCGCAGAGGCCTTGGGCCACCAGCTCCTCGCATCGGACGGCGACGGACTCGGCCGCCGCACCGACGCCCGCGGCGAGCGCGTCGTGCGCGGCACGGCCTTTGATCCCGATCAGCCGCAGCAGATCGAGGTCGGGAATGTCGGTCACCGTCGCCGAGGGCTCCGCCTCGTTTCGGGTGGGGCCCGCGGCCGCCCGCGCGTCCAGCCACGCCGCCAATCCGTCGACGTCGGTGCCCGCCCAGCCGGCCAGCCTGCCCGCATCCGCGAGGGTGCTCGCGTCGACGGCTCTGCCTTCGACCCGGCCCGGCCACACCGTGCCCGCGCCCCCGTCCACGGTGACGAGCCTGCCGACGAGCGCCGCGACGACGCCCGGACCGCAGCCGACCACGCACGGCCTGCCGATTTCACGGCTGACCAGCGCGGCATGCGACGTGACGCCGCCCAGTCCGGTGACGATCCCGCGAGCGGCGATCATGCCGTGCAGATCGTCGGGGCTGGTGGTCGGGCGCACCAGGATCACGTCCTCGCCGGCCTCGGCGCGGCGCTCCGCCTCGTGCGGATCGCTCACGGCGACGCCCGCCGCCAGTCCTGGACAAGCGGATTCACCGCGGGCCAGCGGTGCCCCGGTGGTCTCACCGGTCGCCGGACGCAGCACGGCCCGCACCTGCTCGGCGGTGACCCGGCTCAGCGCCTCGTCGGTCCCGATGAGTCCCTCCTCGGCCATCGCCACCGCGGCCCGCACCGCCGCCCGCGCCGAGCGCTTGGCGGGGCGGGACTGCAACAGCCACAGTGCGCCGGATTCGACGGTGAATTCGATGTCCTGGATATCGCGGCCATCGCGTTCCAGCAGGTCGGCCGCCGCGACGAGTTGGCGGTGGACCTGCGGCTGCGCGGCGGCCAGCTCCGCCAGCGGTCGCGGGGTCGTCCGGCCCGACACCACGTCCTCGCCCTGTCCCCCGACCAGCCATTCGCCGAACATCGCGCGCTCCCCGGTGTTCGGGTTGCGGCTGAACAGCACACCGGTGCCGGATTTCTCGTCGAGATTGCCGAAGACCATGGCCTGCACCGTCACCGCGGTGCCCAGGGTTCCGGACACGCCGCGATTGCGCCGGTAGGTCTGCGCCCGGGGCGAATCCCAGGACCGGAACACGGCGCTGATGGCCGCGCGCAACTGCTCCCACGGGTCCTCGGGCACCGCACCGGCCGGATCACCCAACACGGTCTCGCGATATTGGGTGCGAAAGCGTTCCCGGGTATCGCCCGCGTAGTCCGAGTTACCGGTCTCCGCCGCCAGCGCTCGTGCGACAACCTCGTTCATGCCGAGGTTCAGCACCGTGTCCATCATCCCCGGCATGCTCACCGCCGCACCCGAGCGCACCGACACCAGCAGCGGGCGGGCGCCGGATCCGAAGCTCCGTCCGGTACCTCGTTCCAGCGCGGCGATGCCCGCGCGGACCGCACACCAGATGTCCTTGCTGATCACTCCACGCGCCGCGAAGTCGGCCCAGCCGTCGATGGTGATGACGAACGCGGGCGGCACGGCGAGACCGAGTGCGCGCATGCGGTTGACGCTCCATGCTTTCCCGCCGATTCGGTCCCGCGACAGCGAACAGGCACCGTCGAGTTCGACGACCGCCGCGCCCGCTGCCTCGTCGTTTCGCTCCGCTAGCTCTGCTCCGGCGGTCATGTCACTCCTTAGCACTCACTGAACACCGCGCGCCCCAGCGCGCTTCGGATCTGGTATAGCGGACTGTGCCGTGCCGGGTGCGAACCGCGGCGCGCACACCTGTCGCCCGATTCGAGCGTGCCGTGCCTGCGGTCACATGCCGTAGCCGTGGTCCCGCTGAGCAGGATCGACGACCGCGCCCGTTCGAGCAGGTCCCACGGCCGCCGGTACGGCGACAGCGCGCGAGTATCCGCTCGGCACGATGCGTGTCTCGGGAAGGAATGGTTCCCGGTCAGCGGGACATGTGGCGGTGATCGGACCGCATCGAGCGGTTGGTCCGGCACGATCGCCCCATGGATCGACGGCGTGCGACCGGTGAGCTCGCGACGATTCCCGCGGTGCTGGCCGACCGGGCTCGGCGCGACGGCGCACGCGTCGCGGTGGTGACCCCGCAGCGGCGGCAGCTCACCTACGCCGAACTCGCCGCCGCGGCACAGCGCGTCACGCGGGCGATGATGGCGCGATCGGTGGTGCGCCCCGGCGACCGGGTAGCGATCTGGGCGCCCAACGGTGCGCGCTGGGTGATCGCCGCGCTCGGCGCGCTCGGCGCGGGGGCGACGCTCGTCCCGATCAGCACTCGGCTACGCGGTTGCGAGGCAGCCGATGTGCTCGCTCGTAGCCGGTGCCGCATGCTGTTGACCTCCGGCGACTTCCTTGGCAACGACTACGTGGGAATGCTGCGGGAATCAGGCCGCGCGCTGCAGGATCTGCGGACGACGATACTCCTCGACGACACCCGGGACGAAGGGCTCGATGTGCTGTCGTGGCATCGGTTTCTCGCGCTCGGCACCGGCGTACCTGTGCGGGAGGCCGAGGCGCGGAGTTCGTCCGTGGATCCCGAGGCGGTCTCCGACATCCTGTTCACCTCCGGCACCACGGGCGTGTCGAAGGGGGTGCCCGCCACCCATCGGCAGACGATCGAGGCGTTCACCCGTTGGGCCGAGGCGGTGTCGCTCTCCGGCGACGACAGATACCTGCTGGTCAACCCGTTCGCCCACACCTTCGGGTACAAGGCGGGGATCATCGCGTGTCTGCTGCGCGGCGCCACCATGGTGCCGGTGCACCGATTCGATCCCGAGCAGGTGCTCGGCGTCGTCGAACGCGAGCGGATCACCGTGCTGACGGGTCCCCCGACGCTCTTCTACGACCTGCTCGCCTGCGACCGGCGCAAGGACCGGGATCTGAGTTCACTGCGGCTGGCGGGCACAGGTGGAGCGAGCGTGCCGAGCGGGTTGGTAGAACGGATCCGCCGTGATCTGGGTGTGGAAAAGGTGTTCACCGGATACGGGCTGACCGAATCGACCGGCGTCGCCACGGTTTGCTCGCCCGATGCCCCCGCGAATCTCGTCGCGGGCACCGTGGGAAAAGCGCTGCCCGGCGTGCGGCTTCGGATCGTGGACAGGTCCGGGCGGCCTTTACCGGCCGGTGAGCCCGGCGAGATCGTGGTTCGTGGTCCCAACGTGATGCACGGCTACCTCGATGATCCCGACGCCTCCGCGACCGCCGTGGATTCCGAGGGTTGGTTGCACACCGGTGACATCGGCACCCTGGACGCCGATGGCTACCTGCGCGTCACCGACCGCCTCGCGGACATGTTCGTCGTCGGCGGTTTCAACGCCTATCCCGCCGAGATCGAGCGAATCCTGCTCACCCATCCGGGTATTCGCGAAGCGGCAGTGGTCGGCATCCCCGACCGCCGACTGGGCGAGGTGGGGTGCGCCTTCGTGGTCCGCGAGGCACCGGTGCCCATCGACGCGGCGGAGATCACCGCGTGGGCGCGAACCCGAATGGCCGGGTACAAGATCCCGCGCCGCATCGAGTTCGTGGCGTCCCTACCCCGCAACGCGGGCGGGAAGGTTCTCAAACGCGTCCTGCGTTCGTATGCGGCTCGATACTGAGCGCCCGGTGGCATTCCACCGTCCGCACCGCGATCAGCGTGCGACGCGATGGTCGTGCTCGGCGACGAGCCCGACCAGCGGAACACCGTCGACGTACACCGCTGCCGCGGCTGCCACGTCGACGGTGTCCGGTAACGCCAGCGCGTCGGCCACCGCCCGCAATCGCTCACGAAACCCTGTCCGCCACGAGAGCCCGGGCGATCTCGCATTCGACCGAAAACTGCTAAGCGACTTCGTTCTTCATCTGAGCGGTAAGGATCTTCTGGTATCCGGCGCCGAAGATTCGTGGCAGCCAGTCGATCACACGCGCGTCCGTACCGATCAAAATCTTCGCCTTGTTCTTGCGTATACCGTTCACGATGACCCGCGCGGCCTGCTCGGGGGTGGTCTTGGCCAGCCGGTCGAAGTTGGCGGCCAGCGCGTCGCGATCGCGATCGCCGCCCGCGCGCGCCTTCCAGGCGATCTCGGTCTTGATCATGCCGGGGTGGACGCTGCTGACGCCCACCGCGTGCCCGGCGATGTTCATCTCCTGCCGCAGCGCGTCGGTGAAGGCCCGGATCGCGAATTTCGTCGCGCTGTAGGCGCCCTGGCTGGGGCACGCGGCCAGGCCGAACATGCTCGACACGTTGGCGATGTGCCCGTCACCGGAGGCGATCACATGGGGCAGGAACGCCTTGGTGCCATACGCGACGCCCCAGAAGTTGATGCCGACGATCCATTCGAAGTCCGCCCAGCTGAGTTCTTCCACGTTGGCGGTCAGCGAGACTCCGGCATTGTTGACGACCAGGTTGATACCGCCGAAGTCACCGGCCACCTCGTCGGCGTGGCGGTAGACGGCGTCCCGGTCGGTCACGTCCAGCTGGTAGGCGCGGGCTCGGGCGCCTTCCTTGCCGCACAGCGCCGCGGTCTCGGCGACGTTCTCCACGTTGCGGCCCGACAGCGCCAGCCTGGCGCCGCGCCGGGCGAGTTCGACCGCCACTGCCCGGCCGATGCCGGCGCCCGCGCCGGTGATCACCGCGGTCCTGCCCTCGAAGTTCTTCACGGTTGATTTCCTTGTCTCGCTCGGCGGTCGGCCCGCCGGGTTGTCCTGCTGGGCGTTGTCACAGGCACGTGTAGCCCCCGTCGGCCACGAATTCCGAACCGGTGCTGAAGCTCGACTCGTCGCTGATCAGGAACAGCACCAGGTTGGCAAGCTCCTCCGGACGGCCCGGCCTGCGGATCGGCTGGTTGCCCGACATGCCCTGTGAGCGCGCCGAATCGGCGGTCATCTCGGTGACCACGACACCGGGGTGCACCGAGTTGACGCGAATGTCGTCGGCGGCGAATTCCTGCGCCGCGGTCTTGGTCATGCCGCGCACGGCCCACTTGGACGCGGTGTAGCCGAGGATGTTGGAAAAGGCGATGATGCCGCCGATCGAGGAGATGTTGACGATGGAGCCGCCGCCGGCCCGGCGCATCGACCCGAGCACCGCCTTCATACCGAGGAACACCCCGACCTGGTTGACGTCGATCACCTTGCGGAAGTCGGCTTCGGCCAGCTGCTCGATCGGATCGACGTGCACGATGCCCGCGTTGTTGACCAGGCCGGAGACCGGCCCGTAAACCTTCTCGGTGTAGGCGACCACGTCGTTCCACTCGGACTCGTCGGTGACGTCGAGCGGCAGGAAGGTCGCGGCGTCGCCCAGTTCGGCGGCCAGCGCGGCGCCTTCATCCACCAGGACGTCGGTGATCATCACGGTGGCGCGCTCGGCGACCAGTCGTCGCGCGAAGGCGGCGCCCATGCCCCGGGCGCCGCCGGTCACGATGACGTTCTTGCCGTCCACCCGTCCCATCAACGATCTCCTTCGGTCTGGGTCGCCGCAGCCTGTGCAGACGAGTTCGCGGTTCCGCGCGGGTCACCGCCCGCGAGGTGATCGGCGGCGATGTAGCCGAACACCATGGCCGGACCGATGGTCGCGCCCGCTCCGGCGTAGTCGTTGCCCATCACCGAGGCCGAGTTGTTGCCCGCCGCGTACAGGCCCGCGATCGGCCGGTCGTCGGCGCCGAGGACGCGAGCGTGCTCGTCGGTGACCAAGCCGCCCTTGGTGCCCAGATCGCCGGGCACCATCTCGACCGCGTAGAACGGGCCCTGCTCGATCGGGGCCAGACAGGGGTTCGGCCGCACGGTCGGGTCGCCGTAGTAGCGGTCGTAGGCGGAGTCGCCGCGGCGGAAGTCCTCGTCGCGACCGGCCCGGGCGAAATGGTTGAACCGCTGCACCGTGGCGGTCAGGTTCTCCGGTGGCACACCGATTTTCGCCGCGAGTTCGGTGAGGGTATCGGCCTGCTCGACGATCCCGGCGTCCAGGTACTTCTGTGGCAGGGGGCGTTTGGGGAAGTTCCCCAGGAACAGGTACCGGTCCCGGAAGCGCTGATCCATGACGAAGTACGCCGGAATGTGGCCGACGCCGGTCGCTTCCTGCTCGTACATCGTGTGCACGACGTTCACGTACGGAGCCGATTCGTTGACGAAGCGCCGACCGGCGTGGTTGACCATGATGCCGCCGGGCTGGGCACGCTCGGCCAGACAGAAGAACGGCGGCCCGTCGGGGTTGCGCACGGACGGGCCCCACCAAGCATCGTCCATCAGATCGACCGCGCCACCCGCCTTCTGTCCTGCGACGATGCCCTCACCGACGTTCTCGGTGGCGCCCACGGTCCAGTCGGTGGACTGTGGACCGCTGAGGTACTGCTTGCGCATCTCCAGGTTGTGTTCGAAGCCGCCTGCGGCCAGCACCACGCCGCGGCGCGCCTTGATCACCACCGGCGTCCCGTCGTGCTCGGCGCGCACGCCGACCACCGCGTCGCCCTCGGTGATCAGATCGGTCAGCGGCGTGTTCAGCCACACCGGCACACCCGCGTCACGCAGCGACAACCACAGCCGGGCCGCGAGCGCCTTGCCCAGGCTCAGCGGCAACCGCCCGCGCAGCTTGTTGCGCACCGCCTGCACACCCACCTTGATCGCGGTGCGCTTGCCCGCCCAGGTGCGGGCGATCATGTTCAGGTCGTGGAAATCGCTGACCGTGAAGGCGATCCCCTTGGGACCGGACATGGTCGGTTGGTTGATCTTGTGCAGGTCACCGCCGAGCAGCCTGCCGTCGAGGGGCGCGGGCTCGATACTGCGTCCCTGGGCCAGGCCGCCGGGGAACTCCGGGTGGTAGTCGGAGTAGCCGCGGTCGTAGACGAATTCCCAGTATTTGCTGCGGGCGCCGAGGTAGCGCATCATCTCGGGGCCGCGGTCGAGGAACGCCAGCTGTTTGGCTTCGGGAACCCGCTCGCCGACAACTGCTTTGAGGTAGGTGCGGGCCAGCTCCGGGCTGTCGGGCACCCCCTCGCGCTGCAATACCGGGTTGTTGGGGATCCAGATACCGCCGCCCGACCGTGCGGTGGAACCGCCGAAGAATCGGCTCTTCTCGATCAGCGTCACCGACAGCCCGCGGTAGGCGGCCGTCAGGGCGGCCGTCATGCCCGCCGCGCCGGAACCGACGACCACCACGTCGAATTCGAATTCCTGAGTCATCGCATCGCTTCCGTCAGTAGCCGCAACCGGTGAGCATGCCGCCGTCGACGACGAATTCGCCTCCGGTGCAGTAACTTGCGGCGTCCGAGGCCAGGAACACCGCCACATGGGAGACCTCGACGGGCTGCCCCCAGCGCGGAATCGGCAGGCTCGCGAAGAAATCGTCGCCGTCGACGCCGGAGGCTCCGGCCACTCCCGCGGTCATGGGGGTGGCGATGCCGCCCGGATGCAGCGAGTTGACCCGGATGCCCAAGTGGCCCAATTCCCGGGCGGCCGACTTGGTGATGCCGCGAATGGCGAACTTGCTCGCACTGTAGGCGGACAGACCGGCAGCGCCGACGAAACCTTCCACCGAGGAGACGTTGACGACCGATCCGCCTCCGGTCTCGGCGAGCACCGGCGCCGCGGTCTTGATGCCGAGCCAGGTGCCGGTCACGTTGACCGTCATGATCGTGGTGAAGTCCGCCAGGCCCATCTCGATGATCGGGACGAACCGCAGGATGCCCGCGTTGTTCACCACCGCGTCGAGCCGCCCGTAGTGGCCGACCGCCTCGGACACCGCGGCGGACCAATCGGCTTCACTGGTCACGTCGTGGTGCACGTATCGCGCGGCGGCACCCAGCTCGGCGGCCAGCGCCGTTCCTTCGTGATCGAGTACGTCACCGAACACCACCCGCGCGCCCTGGGCGACGAACTGCCGCACGTGCTCGGCGCCCATACCGCGCGCCCCGCCGGTGACCAGCGCCACCTTGCCGTCGAGTTGTCCCACCGATTCCCGTCCTCTCTGACCATCGCTTGCTCACCGACGCTAGGACGCCCACCGACCCCCGGCACCGGACGGTCCCGGCCAGCGGGACTAGCTCCTGACCTGAGATGTTCCGGCGGTCATATTTCGATTAGGCATACCGCTTTCGGTGGTCCCGCCCCGGGACGAGCCCCTCGACGAAACCGCAGACAGCGCCCCGACCGGGCGAGCGAAAAGGAGACCGGATGAAGTTCTCGATGATCTTCGAAGCGCAGATGGCCGACCCGTCGCGCGAGCACGAGCATCAGGTGCTGCGTGACTGCGTAGAGCAGGCGGTGCTCGCCGACCGGATGGGGTTCGACACCGTCTGGGCCGTCGAACACCACGGCCTGAAGTGGTACGCGCACATGAGCGCCCCGGAAGTCTTCTTGACCTGGGTGGCCGCCAAGACCGAGCGGATCAGGATCGGACACGGCGTGGTGTGCATGCCGTTCAACTTCAACCACCCGGTGCGGGCCGCCGAACGCGCCGCGATGCTCGACGTGCTGTCCGGTGGCCGGCTGAACCTCGGCGCGGGCCGCGGCGCGACGCCGGTCGAGACCTCCATGTGCGGTGTCGACCCCGAGCGCACCTATCAGGAGGTCGAGGAATCGCTGCGGATGATCGGTAAGGCGTGGCAGGACCCGGAAGCCGAATTCGAGTACCACGGTGAGCTTTTGCAGGTCTCGCCGCATTCACTGCTGCCGCGGCCGCAGCAGCTGCCGCATCCGCCGCTGTTCATGGCCTGCACCAAGAAGGACACGCTGAAGATGGCCGCCGACTACGGAATCGGTGCGCTGGTCCTCGGTTTCGCCGGTGTGGAGGAGATCGCGGAGCTGCGGCGCACCTACGACGAGGCGATCGCCGCCCGCACCGGGGAGCGGTTCGTGTCCACCGTCGTGAACGACCACTTCGCGGCGCTGTGCCCGACCATCGTCCTGGACGACCGGGAGAAGGCACAGCAGATCGGCGCCCGCGGGCAGCGCTTCTTCGCCCAGTCCATCAAGCACTACTACGGTGCGGGCCCGGCGCCCGACGAGGCCGTCGATCCGAACGCCGACGAGGTCGCCGCCATCAAGCAGGCCGCCGACGACCACGTGGCCTACCTGCACGAGGCCAAGATCCCCGTGCAGACCGGCGCCACCTCGGTCTTCAATGTCGAGCACGCCTACGGCAGCCCCGAGGACGCCATCGCCTACGTCGAGCGGCTGCAGGCGGCGGGCGCCGACGAGATCCTCTGCCTCATCCAGATGGGCACCGTGCCGCAAGAGGCGTGCCTGGAGACCATCCGGCACTGGGGCGAGAAAGTCATCCCCCACTTCCGCAACAGCTGACCGGCGTTTCGCCGACATATCGAGGAGTTGAACATGGTTGACCTCAATGGGAAGGTCGCCCTGATCACCGGCGGCGCCCGGGGACAGGGCGCGGCCGAAGCACGGTTGTTCGTGCGGCGCGGCGCCCGCGTGGTGATCACCGACGTGCTGGAAGCCGAAGGCGCCGAGCTGGCCGAATCCCTCGGCGGCGCGGCGCGTTTCGTCCGGCACGACGTGAGCGTCGGCGCCGACTGGGATGCCGCCGCGGCCCTGGCGGTCTCGGCGTTCGGCAGCTTGGACGTCCTGGTGAACAACGCCGCCATCTACACCGCCCGGCCGCTGACCGAGACCTCACCCGAGGAGCTCGAGCGGATTCTTCGCGTGAATCTGGTCGGCCCGTTCCGCGGTATCCAGGCGGTGGTCGGTCCGATGACGCGGGCAGGCGGCGGCTCGATCGTCAACATCTCCTCGCAGGCGGGCCTGGAAGGGCTGATGGGACACGCCGCTTATGGCTCGTCGAAGTGGGGATTGCGCGGCCTGACCAAAACCGCCGCACTGGAGCTTGGCCCGGCCGGGATTCGCGTCAACTCGGTGCATCCCGGCCCGATCGCGACGCCCATGGTCCCGTATCTCACCACCGGCCCGGGGAGCTTCCCGTCCCTGCCGTTGCAGCGCACCGGCGTGCCGGAGGAGGTCGCCGAACTGGTCGCGTTCCTGGCCTCCGATGCCGCGGCCTACATCACCGGCGCCGAGGTGACGGTCGATGGCGGCCTGGCGGCGGGCAAGTTCCTGCCGCCCGGCGCCGAGCACCAGCCGAAGGAGTGAGCCGCGATGCCGCTGACGCCCGAGGCGCAGGTGATCGTCGATGCCGCCGCCGCCGCGTTCCCCGCATTGGGCACCGAAGTGCTCGACGCCGCCGAGGCGCGGCGGCTGCTCGACGCTCGCCCCGCACCCGCCGCCGAGCCGATTCCCGTCGCGCAGGTGCGGGAGCGGCGGATTCCCGGTCCACCGGGCGAATCCGAGATCCGGGTCCGGATCTACCGGCCCGAAGGCGCGCCGCGGCCCGCACCGGTCGTGATGTTCTGCCACGGCGGCGGATTCGTCATCTGCAGCCTCGACAGCCATGACCAGTTCTGCCGGGCCACGGCCGTCGGAGCGGACGCGATCGTGGTGTCGGTGGACTACCGCCAGGCGCCCGAACACCGATTTCCGGCGGCGGCCGAGGACGCGTACGCGGCGCTGTGCTGGGTGGCCGACCACGCCGAGTCGTTGGGTGGCGATCCCGCCCGCCTCGTCGTGGCCGGGGACAGCGCGGGCGGCAATCTCGCCGCCGTCACGGCGCTGATGGCACGGGATCGCGGCGGCCCGAG
This sequence comes from Nocardia abscessus NBRC 100374, assembly GCF_000308455.1. GTDB lineage: Bacteria > Actinomycetota > Actinomycetes > Mycobacteriales > Mycobacteriaceae > Nocardia > Nocardia abscessus. Next base: position 79,241 of record NZ_BAFP01000025.1, read on the forward strand.
GATCGCCCGGCAACTGCTGCTGTATCCCATGCTCGACCCGGCCTGCGCCACCGAGTCCTACCGCGCGAACGCCGAGGGCTACTTCACCACCGCCGCGCACCTGCGCTGGTATTGGAGTCAGTACCTCGGCTCGCACGACGGCGCCGACCCGTACGCGAACCCGCTGACCGCCGACCTGTCCGGACTGCCGCCCGCGAACATCGTCACCGCCGAGTTCGATCCGTTGCGCGACGAGGGCGAGAACTACGGGCAGCGGCTGAGGAACGCCGGTGTGGAAGCCGAGATCCACCGATACGACGGGATGTTCCACGGCTTCATGAGCATGGCAGGCCACCTGCCCGAGTCGGTGCGGGCGAACACCACCATCTACTCGGCGATTCGTGCCGCGCACGCCAGGAACGAACCCGCCCCACGACCTGCCAGGGAGCACCCATGACGATCCAGCGGATCGGCCCCGCCTTCCCCACCGACGACCTGCCCGCCGCCGTGGCCCTGATGACCGCCGTCTTCGGCGCCGGACCCACCGTCCTCGACGGCGACCGCTGGGCTCAGTTCGACAGCGGCGGCGTCCGCGTCATGCTCGCGGGCACCGACCGCGACGACGACACTCCGTTCCTCGCGATCAAGGTCGACGACCTCGATATCGTGTTGAACCGGCTGCGGGCCAACGGTTTCGAGGCACTACCGCCGGTCACCGGCCCGCACGAACGACGTGCGGTCCTGCGCCCGGCGCCCGGCTGCGCCTGGCACGTCTCGCTCTACGAATCCCGCACACCGGGGCGGGCACCGACCGAGCCGGCGCGGTAGTGGTTCGCGCCTCAGTCGGCGCGAATCACCTCGGTCGTTTCCGGTCCGGGCGCTACCGGCCCGGCCGAGGCGTTCCTCCGCTTCGCTCGGTCCGGTGACTTCCGATCGGATGTCGCCGGATCGAGCGGAACAGCGCAGAACGACGCGGAGGGCGGTCGCCGCAATGCGCGCTCGAAGGTGCGGGCCGAGGCGGGCCAGGGATTGGTGACGCGCCCGCTGTCGTGCTTGTACCAGCTCCGCCCCGTAACGGGCCACACCGTCTTCGCGACAGCCCGCTCGATCCACTGCTGGTGTGCCCGCATCGCGGCTGCACGGACCTCGATGGCGGCCGCGCCGATCCGGTCACGCCAGCGCAGGCACCGGATGATGTAGTCGATCTGGTGTTCCTTCATCCCCGGGTTGCTGCCCGCCGGGTTGAAGCTGTTCGGTCCGGCGATCAGGAAGGCATTCGGGTAGCCGGGGACCGCCACACCCAGTAGCGCTTCCGCGCCGGTGCGCCATTGGTCGTGCAGGAGCGCTCCCCCACGTCCGCGCACGGTGACCGGGACCAGGAATTCCGGGGCGCGGAAGCCCGTGGCATAGATGATCACATCGGCCTGATGGTGCGCGCCGTCTTCGGTGCGGAGGCCGTCGCACACGATCCGGGTGATGGGTGCGGTGATCAGTTCGACGTTATCGTTGCTCAATGCCGAGTAGTAGTGGCTGTCGAAGATGATGCGCTTGCCACCGATCGGATAGTCGGGAGTGAGCTTCGCACGCAGCCGCGGGTCCGGGACCCGGCTGCGCAGGTAGCGGCGCGCGGCCCATTCCGCGGGCCGCGCCGACCAGCCCCGGTGCATGATCGGCGCGAGCACGACGTCGGCGCCGTAGTAGAGGGCGCGGCGGTAGAGACCGTGCGCGCCGGGCAGCCGCAACGCCGCTCGGGCCAGCGGTCCGAAATCCTGCGGCGGTTTGGGCAGTACCCAGTGCGGTGTGCGCTGGAAGACACGGACGCGGCGGGCGGTCGCGGCCAAGGTGGGCAGCATCTGCGCCGCGCTCGAGCCGGTACCGATCACGGCCACGTCCATTCCATTTAGGTCCTGGTCGTGATCCCATCGCGCGGAATGGAAAGACGCTCCGGCGAAGTCGGCCCGGCCCGCGATATCGGGGATGTTCGGCCGGTGCAGCTGTCCGACGGCGAAGATCACGACGTCGGCGAGCACGCGCTGTCCGCAGGAAGTGATCAGTTCCCAGCACCCCCGGCTTTCCAGATAGGTGGCCGCCATGATCGCGGTGTTCAACCTCAGGTGCGGCGCCAAACCATGGTCGGCGGCGACCTGGCGCAGGTAGTCCAGGATCTCCCCCTGGCGCGGATACCGGATGCGACCACTGCGGTAGGGCGCGAAGGAGAACGAGTACAGGTGGGAAGGCACATCACAGGAGCAACCCGGATAGGTGTTGTCCCGCCAGACACCACCGACGTCGCAGCCCCCCTCGAAGATCACGAAGTCGGTGATCCCGGCACGTCGTAACCCGACTCCCATCCCGATGCCACCGAAGCCCGCTCCGACGACGGCCACTGTGCAGGTCATCGCGTTCATCACCCTCCTCCTTCACGATCAGTCCATGGTCAACATTCAGCTACCCCAATCTCTTCGTTGGCTGGAGCGGTCTGGATGGCAAGATCACGAAGGCACTCCCGGCGGCGACCTCGACAGGCCAAAAGTACGGAGCCGCACCGTAGGAACACATATGACAGGCGCCAACGGCACATAGTTCGGCGAGCCGGTTGCCGAACGGTGGCCCACGCTCGCATCCGGCGCCGCCCCACCTGCCATTCCTCAACTAGCACACTTTTAGCTACCCGATGGCCTTCGACTGCTCACCGGAACGGCCGAAGAAGACGCCTACTTCCGGTAGACCTCGACCGGAGCTCAGGGTCGCGCATCCCTCCGGTTCGCACCTGGACCTGCGATGACCGAGCAGGCAGGGCGGCCGGACAGATCCTGTACATGCCCGAAGACTGTGGAGGCAAATGGATCCCGGCGATCGAGCGGGCAGAATCGTCATACAGATACGCCCTTGACCGCCCCGCAATCCAGCAATCGGAACCCGCCGAGACTGCGCCGCGCACCCCGAATATGAAAGATGTTGCGGCCGAGGCGATGCGGCGGCCCGATCGGTCGACCGTGTGGCCACATCGCCCACTGCCGCACCCGAGCGCGCCGACGACAGCTCGGCCGCACAGTTTGTGCGCACCTGTTCGTCGGCGCACTGATCAGTGCGCACCCGGGCCGCCGTCCGGACGACTTCGGGCAGCCGATCCTGAAACACGCTCAAGCACTGGACGTTTACCGGACCGCCCGGGGAGCCTTCGCCCCATGGGCTACAGCTGGTGGTCGGTCCGGGGGGCCATCGTCAAGGGCCTACGATGCCCCTCCAATGCCTAAGTCGTGGTGCGGACGGTCAAGTCGTCGAGCAGAATCATGACTTCCCCTTCCCGCTTCACCACTTGGGTGAGCCGGATCGTCAACGCGACCAGGTCGCTGTCGTCGCAGGTTTCGGCCAGTTCGTGTTCGAGCCGCTGCCATTCTCCGGTCGCGGAGATGTCCCCCAGAACCAACTCTCGCTCGCCCTGTCCGGCGCTGTGCAACCGTGCCGACACCTGGATCGACGCGTGCGGTGAGCGCACCCACAGGTTCAGCGCGGCCAATCGTCCGGCGATCGAGAACGACTGTCCAGGCTTCGCCACGAGGTCGACCGCGAGATCATCGGCGGCCGAGCGGATCAGCAGCACGAGTGCCCGGTGATCGGCCCCCGCGACGCCGTCGGCGTACACGCCGGGCCGCTTGCTGGGCGCGCCCTCGGCGAACGTCGTGAGATGCGTCCGGTCCGCCCCGCCGCCGGCGACCTCCCAGTTGTCCTTGTCCTCGAAGTCGTCCAGGAGCACCTCGACCGAAGCGTCCGACATCCCCGCTATCCCTTCCTCCGCGCCTGCGCCGGATAAGCTTCCGGCTCTTCGTGAACCCTACAAGTCACCGGATGCGGTTGCCGCGCCGGAACTGAGCGGGCGGCCCGGAAGACTTCGGATGCCGCTGCTGAGTGACCCGCTCCGGAGAACTCAACGGATCGCGAGAAGTACGCCACCGATCGCCGAACGCTACGATCCCGACCTCGGCCCGGCGGTCCACGAACCCCGGTCTGCCTCTGCGGATTCAGCGGTCACAACCGGCTGGGGGCCTCGTCCCGTCGCAGTCGAGGGGCGGGAGTGGCCCGGTGTGGCGACGTCCGCGACCTCCAGGACGGCAGTCTCGGTTCAGGCGCCCCGGAGGCGGACTTCACTGTCCAGCTCGGCGGCTGCTTCGGCCAGCGCGGCGGGGGTCGGATCGGCACCGAGCCGGTCGGCCAGATCGGTCCGCGACACGATCAGCATCCCGCGCGGTTCGAGCCCGGAACTGTGTTCGATGCGCACTTGCCCCTCTTCGAGGACCAAGCGTGCGTCCGGTTCGGTGGTCTCCAGCAGTCGGCGCAGGACATCTTCCGTGACCCGGCTCTTGTCATCGGCTCCCATGTCGTCCCGGTTTCCCTCGCAGATCCAAAGGAAACCGGCTGGTCGCAAACACCGGTCGGTTTCCTGGGGAGGACACGAGCCCACCGCACTCAGGCGAGGCGCGGCGGGGGTCGGCCCGAGGACGTAACCGAGCCACAGGTACGGCCGAGGCCGGATTGCACGGACGAACCGGATTCCTCCATGCCGACGCTACTGCGGCCCGGACGGGTTACTGCGCACGAACGGCGATGACTGTCGGAAACCCGCTCGGCGCAGGGCCCGCTGCGCGGCGTTCGCACCGCACATCCCGTGCGCTCCCGGACCCGGTGGTGTAGCGGCAGAGCATATGTAGTGACCGGGAACACCGACATCATAGGGCTGCAGGGTCTTTCGTGGACCGAACACCAGCTGCGGTATGTCTTTCGCGCCCGTCATGATGTTGCCGCCGACATAGTTGGGGTTGTAGTCGGCGAATTCGGTCGCGCTGCGCACGCTGGTCCCGACGACGCGGTCGCGGAACCCCGGTGCGAAGCGTTCGATCTGAGCCGTGATCGCCGCCGTCGCGTCGCCGCGGTAGCCGTGCGGGACGTGGGCATAGGCCCAGATCGGATGGATGTCACCGGCCGAACGATGTGGATCGGCGAGATACTGCTGCCCAACCAGCACGAAGGGACGCTCGGGCATCCGGCCGCGGTGGATATCGCGTTCGGTGGCGGCGATCTCCGCGAACGTGCCGCCGAGGTGCACCGTCCCCGCTCGTCGCGCGGCCTCCGCGGTCCACGGCACGCCGCCGTGGACCGCGAAGTCGACTTTGAAGGCGCCCGGTCCATATCGAAAACTTCGGTACGCCTTCGCGATTCGCGGCGGTAGCCGGTCGCCGAGGATCTCCGCGAGCGCGGTGGGCGCCAGGTCCCACATCGTCAGGTCGGCCGGGGGCAGATCGGACCCCGACCGCACGCGGACACCGGTTTCGATCTTTCCGCCGAGGTCGCCGAGGTACGCCGCCATGGCCTCGGTGATCCGCTGGGATCCGCCGGCGGCGACCGCCCAGCCGTAGGTGTGACCCGCGGTGATGATGCCCAGTCCGATACTCGCGCTGAGCGGCCGGTGCAGCGGATGGAAGGTGTGGGCGGCGACGCCGCCGAACAGCCCTCGGGCCTGCTCGGTGCGCAACAGTCCCGCCAGCAGCGTGGCCGGGGTCAGGGCGGGAATCCCGAAGCGGGCCAGCTGGAAGGGATGGCGGGGCAGGCGCAGCAACGGCCGCATGATGTCGGCGCTCATCCGGTCGTAGCCTGCCGTCGTGCGTTCGAACAGCAGCCGCCACGCGCGGCCGTCGCCGCCGAGACCGGCCGCGGTCTCGGCGACCGAGCGGAGCAGCACACCGGCGGTGCCGTCGTCGAGCGGATGAACGCAGTCGACCTCCGGCCACGCCCAGGACAATCCGTAGCGCTCCAGGTCGAGGCCACGCAGGAAGGGAGAGCCCACGGCCATCGGGTGAACGGCCGAGCAGTGGTCGTGCAGCAGGCCCGGCACGATCGCCTCGCTGGTGCGGGTGCCGCCGCCGATCTCGTCGGCGCCCTCCAGCACGGTGACCTCCAGCCCGGCGCGCGCCAAGGTGATGGCCGCGGCCAAACCGTTGGGGCCGCTACCGACCACGACCGCGGTGCTCATGTCGCTCTCCCGTCCTGGTGGTGGTCTCAACCGACAGTCTGCGGCGCGAGTTCCCGAGCCGATTCGTCGGGCGGCGTCGGCACGGTGTATCCCGCCAGCCGCCACGTCACCTCGTGCGGGATCGGGCCGTCGGGCAGCCAAGGCTGCGCCTCGACCGCGTCACGCACCTGCCAGGTGCCGCGTTCGACTACACCGATCGCCGCGTCGATGACCTGATACCGCTGGATACCCCGGTGGATCGGCTGCGACTCCACCCACACCACGATCCACTCGCCCGGCGCGAACCCGACTCGGGATTGCACCGCGTTGATCAGATCGAGGTTGTGCAGGTGACCATCGCCGAAATTGAAGCCGATCAGCGAGTTGCAGCCGAACTCCGCTTCCCGGACGGTCCAGCGGTCGATCTCGGGAATGTGCTTGTACAGCAGGGAGAACAGGCCGCGGCCTTGGCTGTGCATCGAGCGCCACGCGATCGTCTGCTGCATGGTGATCTCCGCGACCTCGGGCGGATAGCCCATGGCCTTCAGCTGGTCGACTTGATTCACGGTGGGACGGCGCCGGATCGTGTTCAGCTTCTCCTCCGCGCCGGGCGCGAAGGCCCAGAGAGCCGACGCCCAGTTGCCCGCGTACTGCCGCATCGACGGCAGGAACGACACCAGGTCCGGGCGCAGGTTGCCGAGCACGGGGAAGAACACCAGAGCCGCGACGATCAGCGCGGCGAGCCATGGCGAGGAGATGTCACCGAGGCCGTAGCCGCCGTCGTTGGGGTAGCCCAGGAAGAGGAAGACGGTCAGGTAGCCGAACAGGACGTTCCACTCCAACGGCACCGCCAGCGGGAAGGTGGAGGTGATGAATGCGTGGAACACCACCATCAGCACCACACCGGCCACGGTCAGCCAATGGTTGGTGGAGAACAGCAGCACCAGCGGTGTGACGATCTCGACGGCGGTGCCGCCGACATGGGCCAGGAACGAAGCGACCTTCGACGGGCGCAGGTCCCGGGGGAAGTCACGGTAGTGCGAGCGCTTGATCCACTTGGCCGGCACACCCGGACTGTTGGAGACCATCGGCGGGACGACGTTGCTGAAGTGCCGCCCGAACTTCGACACTCCGGCGCCGATCCACACCGCGCAGATCAGGAGCTTGGCCGCGATGATCATGTCGACGAACGGCAGCACCGCGAAGAACACGAGTGCGGGCAGGTACTGCTCGCCGCGGGCGCTGAGGAAGATCGTCTTGTCCCGCAAGCCGCACAGGACGTACAGCACGATCGCAGCGACGAGCAGAGCCGGATTCACCAAGCCGGATGTGTTGTCCGGCAGCGCCGCGCTCAGCGAGGCGCTCGGCACGCCGGGCAGCACGATCGCCGCCGACAGCGTCGCCAGGAACGCCAGGTACAGCAGCACATCGACGGCAGTGCGCTCGTCTCCTCCGGTGAACGGTACCCGCCGCCAGGGCCGCAGGCGGATCGTGCCGGGCCGGGCGTAGAACAGGATGCCGCCGGTCATCGGCTTGAACTTGCCCGCGAGCGGTCCCCACGATCCGGCGATGCCGAGCGCTTCGAGCAGGACGGTCCACAGCACCAGCTTCTGGTAGACCACCGGCTGGTTCCACCACGCCGAGACCTCCCAGAACGGGCCGACGCCCGAACTCCAGGTCGCCAGGGCGACGCCGGCCAGCACCGAGACCAACGCGACCTTGAGCAGATAAATCGTGTGGATCATCTTCGGTGTTCCGAAACCGTATTCCACCCAGTGCAGGGCCAGCGTTCTCATCCGCTCCCGCAGCGGCTGGTCGAGAAATGTCTCCACATTCACGGGCGGGAAATCCGCCGTTTTGAAACCCATTGTCCGGACCTTTCCTATCCAGTACGTCGAGCGCAGGCGAAACCCGTACGGAGACGAGTTCGGAGCGCGGTATTTCGCTCGCGATCGAACGGATGTTTTCTATGCGGTGGTGACCGGCTCGGCCACGAGTGCGCGAAGTTTTCGTTTGTCGATCTTCCCGACCGGATTCCGCGGTAGTGCCTCGACGATTTCGATCGACACCGGCACCTTCGTACGCGCCAACGACTTCCGGCAGTGCTGCGCGAGTTCATCGGCGCCGACCCGGGCGCCGGGCATCGTCACCACATGGGCGACCGGGACCTCGCCGAGGACCGGATCAGGAGCCCCGACCACCGCGGCCTCGAGTACCGCGGGGTGGGTGTGCAGGACGTTCTCGATCTCCTTGGGGTAGATGTTCTCGCCGCCCCGGATGATCATGTCCTTGATCCGGTCGACCAGGACGAGGTATCCGTCCGGGTCGAAGTAGCCGACGTCGCCGGTGTGCAGCCAGCCGTCGACCACCGTCTGCGCGGTCGCCTCGGGCCTGCCGAGGTAGCCGCGCATCACGTTGGCGCCCCGGATCACCACTTCGCCGCTCACGCCGTCGGCCACGAGCCTGCCCTCGGCGTCCATGATCGCCACCGTCTGCCCGGGCAGTGGCAGTCCGACCGTCCCCGGCTTGCGCGGGCCGCCCGGAGGGTTCAGCGTCGAGGCACAGGTACCTTCGGACAGTCCGTAGCCTTCGACGATCGGCACGCCGAAACGGGTTTCGAACCGCGCGATCAATTCCGCGGGCATGGGCGCGGCCCCGCAGATCACCCGGCGCAGCGACGAGGTGTCCGGCCTCCGGTTCGCCGGCTGTGCGACCAGCATGGCGTACACGGCCGGAACCGCCGAAAAGTACGTCGGGCGTACCCGTTCGACCACGTCGAAGAACGCCGAGGCCGAGAAGCGGCCCGCGATCGTCGCCCGGCCACCGGCGAGCAGCGGCGACAGAACGCTCACCACGATTCCGTTGACGTGGAACAGTGGCAGGATCAGCAGACTGTGGTCGGTGTCGTTCAACGCCAGGACCTCGACGAGCATCTCGCACATCGCGGCCACATTGGCGTGGTCGAGAACAACCCCCTTCGGCTGCCCCGTGGTGCCGCTGGTGTAGATGATCAGCGCCGGCGCGGCCGGATCGAGCGCCACCGCTTCCGGGGCGGTGTACTCGCCCTCGGGCCCGGCCACCTCGGCCGAATCGAGCGTCCCCGCTCCGCGCCCGCCCTCGGTCACCACCACCTTCGCCGCGCAGTCTTCGACCTGGTAGCGGATCTCGTCGAAGGTGGCGTCCGGCTTCACCGGGGTCACGGCAGCGCCCAGCCGCCACGCCGCGAACAGAATAACGACGAATTCGATCCGGTTCGGAAGAACGAGAGCGACGACGTCGCCTTCGCGAATCCCGTGCGCGTACAGGACAGCCGCTGCCCGGCGAACGCGTTTCGCGAATGTCGCATTGTCGAGCTGCGCACGGTCGTCCGCAATACATGGGCCCGACGGATTCCAGGTGGCGCGGAAATCCGGTAAATCAACAACCTGCTGCACGATAGCCTCACCCGATATGGTGTGATGTGAATTACATTGCAAAGGTAAGTCCGATATCGGGGCAGGGCTACGGGCCCGCATCCCAGAGTTTTCGCCCGGCTTTGTACCGGTGGCACAAACGGAAGGAATGCGTCCGAGCCGCCGTGCCGATTCCGGTACGGTCCGGGCATGAGCGCTGACGTGGACACGACCATCCGCGATGTCGCCGCACGCGTCAAAGCCGACCTCGACCGGCTGACCGCGGAGATGACCTCGATGTTCGCCGAGGTGATCCCGGAGTTCCGCCACGACGACGAAGTGCGCCGCCTGATGATCGCCAGCACCGCGTCCAACCTCACCGCGATCCTCGACATGCTCGCCCTGAGCATCTCCCGCGACAACATCACCGTGCCACCGGCCGCCGCCGAGTACGCCCGGCGGTTCGCCCAGCACGGAATGTCCCTGGAGGCCCTTCTGCGCGCGTATCGCCTCGGCGAGCACATGTTCACGCAGCAGACCATCGCCCTACTCCGGCACTCCGCGACCCCCGCCGACCTGGCACTGGATACCACCAGTCGCATCGCGCTGCTGGTCAACAGCTACATCGATCAGGTCATCGAAGGCGTCATCGACATCTACGAAAGCGAACGCCGCCGCTGGGACGCGCGGTCGGACAACACCCGCGCGGCGCAGATCCGGGCGGTGCTCGACACCGACAACCTCGATCTGGCCGCCGCGGAGCAAATGCTCGCCGCATCCCTGCGGGGGTGGCACATGGCCGCGATCATCTGGGTGGGCAAACCCGGATCGGCGACGACCGACCTGCTGCACGCCGGTGCCGCGATGCTCACCGCCGCGACCGGGAAGAACCCGCTGATGGTATTGGTCGACGAACAGAATTGCTGGGCCTGGATCTCCTCGGTCGGCAAACCGTCGCTGGATGCCGACCGGCTCGAGCGAGACATGCGCCGCAGGCCCGGAATTCGCGTCGCGGTCGGCGATCCCGGAGCGGGACTCGCCGGCTTCCGGCAGACCTTCCGCGACGCCCAGCGCGCCCGCAACCTGGCCTTGGTCGCGGATCCCACCCGCGCGCTGACGCTGCACTCCCGAGTCGCACTTGCGAGCTTGCTGGTCGACCATCTGCCCGACGCGAGGGCATGGGTGCACCGGGTACTCGGCGACCTCATGCGTGACGACGAGACGACCGCGCGTCTGCGCGAGACGGTGCAGACCTACCTGGACGCCCGCGGCAGTCTCACCGATGCCGCGGCCCGCATGCACGTCCACAAGAACACCGTCCACTACCGGATACGCCGAGCCGAAGAAGTGCTCGGCCACCCGCTGACGGTCAACCGGCTGGAGACCGAGGTCGCCCTGATGATTTCCGAGCAACTCGGCCTCGGTCGTGGGTGAGCGTCGGCGTAACTTTCGGCGACATGTGCGCGCGGCGCCGATTCGCCATGGCGCGCGGACCGATAGGGCCTGATACTGAGGGCAGGTTGGACCGATTCCGAGGTGGACGATGAGCGTGATCAACGGGGTGGGCTCGGAAGGGCTTGTCGCGGCAGGCAATACCTGGGGGATTTCCGGGACGGAATTCCTGTCCGTCTACCTGCCGCTGGTGCTGGTAGCGGTGGTCGCCGGGTTCTGGCTTCGGTCGAGGGTCACGCGTGCGGACCCGGAATCCGAGGCGGTCACCGCGCCGGGAGCGGAGCTGACGTTGCCCGAGGTGGGCATGCTGTTCGGCGACCAGAACGCCGCGCTGGCCGCGATGGCACGGCTGCGCGGTATCGAGGCGATCGATTCGGCGGCCGCGCCGGTTCACGCGCTCACCGCGCAGGAGCGGGCGCGGCTGGATCCGTTCACCGTGTCGGTGTACGACCGGCTCGCGGCGGGTCAGCGCAAGACGGCCCGCGCGATCATCGACGGATCGCCCGGCGCCGTCGACGCCCTGCGCACCCGAATGGTCGGCCTGGGGTACCTCCCGGGACCCGCGATGCGCCACGGGCTGCGCGATGCGGGAATGCCGATCCTGGTCACGGGCGCGCTCGGCATTGTCCGCGTCATCGCGGGCGCCTCGCACGGCAACCCGGTGGGTCTGTTGGTCGTGCTGGTGATCGCACAGGTGATCTGCTACGGGCTGGTGGTGCGCAAGCCCCGGCTCACCCCGCTCGGCGTCCGTGCCCGCGACGCCGCGACGGCGCGCAACGGGCATCTGCGGCCGGGCAATTCACCGTCCTATGCGACCTACGGCGCCGAGAGCGCGGCGCTCGCGGCGGCCGTCTTCGGCATCGGCGCGCTCATCGCGCTGGATCCCGGACTCGCCCAGGCGGTCGTGCCGCCGAGCTCCTCGGGCGGCGGTGGTGACAGCGGTGGCGACGGCGGCGGAGGTGGCGGGGGCTGCGGCGGTTGCGGCGGTTGTGGTGGCTGAGCGGTCCGGGCCGCTGCCGCCGAATGCGCTCGGCATCGGGTGGCGGGCCGAAATCTGCGGAGTGATCGCGGAATTGGACGGGCTCGGATTCTGCGAGGTCATCGCCGAGTCGTTGCCCAGCGATACCCGCCGCGCCGGGCGGGTCACCGTCCCCGAGGAACTGGCGGCGTTGCGTGCGCGGGGCGTCGCCGTGGTTCCGCACGGCGTATCACTGTCCCTCGGCGGCGCGGAGCCGGTCGCGGCTCATCGCGTCGAGCACTTGGCGGCCTGCGCCTCGGCCGTCGCCGCGCCACTGGTGAGTGAACATGTCGCTTTCGTCCGAGCGGGTGGTCTGGAAGCCGGCCACCTGCTGCCGGTACCGCGCACCAGGGAAGCGCTGGACGTACTCACCGCCAATATCGCCCGGACCCGGATGGCCCTGGACGTCCCGCTGGCGGTGGAGAACATCGCCACGCTGTTCGACTGGCCCGACGACGAGTACACCGAAGCGGAATTCTTGTCCGAACTCGTCGAGCGGACCGGTGTTCTGCTCCTGCTCGACCTCGCCAACGTCTACGCGAACGCTCGCAACCGAGGGCGCGACCCACATGCCGAACTCATGCGCCTGCCCGCCGAACACGTGGCGTACTGCCACGTGGCGGGCGGTCACGAATCCGGCGGCCGCTACCACGACACCCACACCGACCCCCTCCCCGCCGAAGTTCTCGCGCTGGTCGCGGAATTCGCCGCGTCGCACCCGGCGCCGTTGATGCTGGAGCGCGACGGCAACTACCCGCCCGCCTCCGAGCTGCTCGACGAACTGGACGCCATCGCCGCGGCCGCCGGGCGGCCGCGGATCACCACCCGCGCCAGGGCGGTACCTGCGTGAGCGCGTTGTCGGGACCGGGCGCGGCGCCGCTGGCCGAGCGGCAAGCGGCGCTGGTGCGGGCGCTGGTCGCGGGGGCCCCGGTACCCGCGGGTTTCGACGCCGAGGCTGTCGGCGCGGCGGCGAACGCGCTGTTGTCCAAGCGGGCCGGCGAGATCGCGCGTCGGTTCCCCCTGCTGGTGCACGCCTGCGACGGCGACTTCACCACGGCCTTCACCACTTGGGCGCGGCAGAACCCGAAGACGACGACCTCCGCCGACGCGGCCGCCTTCGCCGCGGCCACGGGTATCGACTGGAGCGCCGCACCTCGCCGAGGCAGGTGGCGACAGCGCCTCGCGAAAGCGTTGAGCTCGGCTTTTCCTACGAGCGGCGGGCTTCGACACGCACTGCGGAGTCGCCGGCCTCACGACGCTCCTCGAGCCACACGCTGACCGCCACCGTCGCGTACGCCGCGACGGTCGCCATCCCCGGCAGCATGAGCATCAGCATGAGAAACGAAATCATCGAAGACACAAGCCCTCCCGGACTACGCGATGGAATCTGTCGTACCGGAGCGCCGCGTCGCGCCACCGTCACGCCGGGGCATACCCACGATCGGGCGTCCAATCTCGACCGAGCCGCACAGTAGATGTGATTGATCTCACTCCTGGAATGCGCCGCGGCGCCTGCTGGGCAGCCGGGATAATCCCCGCCTGCCCGACCTACCGCTGCGGTGTGGGCCGAGGCGCGTGGTAGACCGGTCACCATGCGGTTGCTGATCATCGCTGATACGCATGTGCCCAAGCGGGCGCGGGATCTGCCGGAGCCCCTCTGGCGCGAGGTCGACGCGGCCGACGTGGTGGTGCACGCGGGCGACTGGGTGGAGCTCGCCCTGCTGGACCGATTGGAAGCACGCAGCGAACGCCTCATCGGCGTCTACGGCAACAACGACGGTCCCGCACTCCGCGCGCGGCTACCCGAGATCGCCCACGCCGACCTCGACGGGCTGAGGCTGGCGGTCGTGCACGAGACCGGGCCTGCGAAGGGCCGGGAGGAACGCTGCGCCCGGAAGTTCCCGGACACCGACGTGCTCGTCTTCGGGCACAGTCACATCCCCTGGGACAGTGTCACCGACACCGGATTGCGCCTGCTCAATCCCGGCTCTCCGACGGATCGGCGCAGGCAACCGGAGCACACGTATCTGACCGCGCAGGTACGGGCGGGTCAGCTGAGCCGGGTGAATTTGCATACGCTCCCGAGGCCCTGACCCATCGATGCGCCGTACCCTGTCCGGCTCAGCCGGGACCGGTGCAGACTCGCTGAACGAGGCCTAGCTCTTGGTAGCGGTCAGCACTTCCAACGCGACCGGTTCGAGGAAGCATTCGGTGGGGTCGATCGCGAGCATGGCATCGGTGACCGCTTGTTCGAAGGCGCTGCGCCGGTCGCCGAGCAACCGATGCAGTGGCAGCGAGGTGGAGTAGAGATAACCGATCGCCTGCTCGATCGTCCAGGAACGGGTGAATTCATGGACGGTCCGCCGCACCCGGCGGAACGGCGAGCGGCCAAGATCTCCTCGTGCGACTCCCTGCCCTCGGCCGCGGTCGCCCTTCTTGCGGCCAGCGCCCGCTGCCGGTCACGCCGAGAGCAGGGCGGGGCTATCGACCGGTGCCGGGGTCAGTCGCGGTAACCGTCGCCATCGTCGCCGGAAGGGCCGCCCGCCAGCGCCAAGTGGCGGTCGCCGGTGGCGGGCTCGGTGATCGCGGTGGCGATCTTCGGCAGGGCGTACGGATGGTTGCGGCCGAGCCAGTCGAGCAGTTCTTCCCGGACCGCGCAGCGCAAGTTCCAGACGTCGTCGGCATTGGCCGCCGACATCGTCGCGCGCACTACGATATTCGTGGGCGTGCTGTCGGTGACCACCAGACCCCAGTCGCGGCCGTCCCAGTCCGCACGCTCGCGCAGGTACTCCCCCAGGTGTTCGCGCAGCAGCGGCACCGGAGTGCTGTGATCGAGGTACAAGAAGACCGTGCCGGTGATCTCCGGGCCACCACGCGACCAGTTCTCGTACGGCTTGTTGTTGAAGTAGGAGACCGGCATGGTCAGCCTCCGGTCGTCCCAGATCCGCACTGTCAGGAACGCGAGGGTGATCTCCTCGACGATGCCCCACTCCCCCTCCACGACGACGGTGTCCCCGATCTTGACCGAGTCACCGAAGGCGATCTGCAAACCGGCGATCAGATTGCTCAGCGTCGACTGCGCGGCGACGCCCGCGATGATTCCGATCACCCCGGCCGAGGCCAGCAACGAGGTGCCCAGGGTCCGCAGACTGGGAAACAGCAGCAGGATCGCCACGGCGGCGGTCGTGACCACCAGGACCGATGTGACGATGCGGCGCACCAGACCGAGCTGGGTGCGCAACTGCCGCACCCGGGTGATCTCCTGCGTACGCCGGGCATAGGAGCGCAGCATGTTCTCCGCGAAGGCGTCGGCGGCGCGGATGACCAGCCACGCCGCCGCCATGATCGCGGCGGTGGCCAGGACCGTTCGGATCATCGCGTCCTGGCGTAGATCGAGTTGTGCCAGTGGGTAAGTGGCGTGCAATGCCAGTGAGCCGAGCAATGCCTGCACGGGCAATTGCACCCGGCGCAACAGCATGGGGAGTTGGGTACCAGGACGTCTGCGCGCGCTGTACCGCAAGAGTCGATCGATCAGCAGACCGGCGAGAACGGTGATCGCGACCGTACCGAACACGACGATGAGCGGCCGTAGTACTTCCTCCAAGAGATCGAACTCCTTCTCTTCGTCCACCCGGACCAGCTGCGCTGCCGCACGTTTCGCCGTTACGGCAGCGCAACACGCTGCGGGGCGGTGCCTTACAGCAGTACCAGTGCAACGCTCAGCACGATCAGCATCAAGATCCATGCCGCGACAGTCGTTTCGACGGGACCCTCGGTGCCGGGATCTCCGCTGTCACCGCGTCGGTCGGCGCGAAACTGCGAGCGCGAGGCCGAAATGGACATACATCCTCCTTCGGTCGGTTGCGTCACTCGATCGCATACCCGCTTTCGCCGCCGATCGTCGCCACGCCACTGTGGCGAATGCCACCGCCCCTGACCGCGCGGCTCGCCACCCGGGCGGCCTTCGCTCATAGGCGCCCAGCGCGCGTCATTGCGGTCGGGCATGGCTGCGATATCGCAGTTCATCGAGGGAAACGGGCGGGAAATAGGGACTCACCAGCGTGCGGTGCCACCACGCCCCGGTACGGGCCAACTCGCGGGGGGTGGTGAAGCGGTACAGGTACAGTTGCGCGCGGACGAAGCGCGGTGCGGCTTCGTCGAAGGGGTTGTGCCGCAGCAGGCGCAGTGTGGCTGGATCGTTCTCCAGCAGTCGGGCGAGGAACGGACCGAGCCACGGCTGTGCGTACCGCGGCGAGGCAGCGGCGAACCACATCAGCCAGTCCAGCCGCAGATGGTATGGCGCCCACTGCCGTGGGAGGCGGTGTGGGTCGCCGGGTTTGCCTTTGAAGTCGTATTCCCGCCACTGCGTCCGGTCGGTGACGGTGGCCTCGTCGGTGCCTTCGACGACCACCTCGAAGCGGGTACGGCCGATGCTGCCGAACGCTCCATAGGTGTTGACCAAGTGGTAGGGATCGAACGACCGGTTCATGGCCTGGTCGCGGGAGATCAGGTTGCGCGCGGGCCGGTAGCTGCGGACCACCACCAGCACGGTGAAGGCGATGACCAGGCCGACGAACCACGGCGGCGGTCCCGGCAGAGGCGGCGCGGCGGGCACCGGTAGCCCCGCTCCCGCGGGCGGGCTGATCGCGCCGCAGGCGAGCACGATCGTCAGCCAGTTCAGCCAGGCGAAATTGCCCGACAGCACCAGCCACAGCTGCGTGATGATGACCAGGGCCGCCGCGATGCTCGCCACCGGCTGCGGTGCGAACAACCCGAAGGGCACGACGAGCTGGGCGAAGTGGTTGCCCGCCACCTCGGCCCGGTGCAGCGGCTTGGGCAGGTGGTGGAAGAACCAGCTCAGCGGCCCGGGCATCGGCTGTGTCTCGTGGTGGTAGTAGAGGCAGGTCAGGTCGCGCCAGCACGGGTCACCACGCATTTTGATCAGTCCGGCGCCGAACTCCACGCGGAACAGCAGCCAGCGCGCGAGCCACAGCACCAGAACCGGTGGTGCCGTCCGGTCGTTGCCGAGGAAGATCACGAGGAACCCGCATTCCAGCAGCAGCGACTCCCAGCCGAACGCGTACCATTCCTGGCCCACGTTGACGATCGACAGGTAGAGCACCCACAACGCCGCCCACATCAGCATCGCCGCCCACAGCGGCACCAGGTCGGCCGCGCCGGCCAGCATCGCCGCGGACAGCGCCGCGCCGATCCAGCACACAGCGGCGAAGAAACGGTCGGAGTAGTGGAAATGGAAAATACTCGGCGTCTGCCGGAAGGGCCGCTGGGCCAGCCATCGCGGCACTGGCAACATGCCGTGCTCACCGAGCAGCGCCCGGAATTGCCGAGCGGCCACGAGGAAGGCGATCAGGTAGACGGCCGCGACGCCGCGGGTCAGCAGCTGCCTGCTCAACCAGTATTCGGACGCCGTGAACCACTCCATGCCCGCAACTCCTCCGACCGCGGACGTTCCTACCCTCCTGGCCGCATACCCAGCCCAGCAGTAGGAAAACCACGGTCGCAGTGCCCGGCGGCGCCCGGGCGACCTCGCTGCGCCCTCGACCGCGTACAGAAGTTCCGTTGCGGCCTGGAAAGATTCGGTCCATGAGTTTCACCGGGGACGATGTCCGAACGTTCGCGCTGTCGCTGCCGGAGACGTCCGAACAGTTCACCTGGGGCATGCCGACCTTCCGGGTCGGCGGCAAACTGTTCCTCACCCTCCCCGAGGCGGAGACCTCGATGGCGGTCCGGTGCCCCATCGCCGAGCGCGACGAACTCGTGGCCGCCGAACCGGACAAGTTCTGGATCGCGGCTCACGAAGCCAACAACGCCTGGGTCCGCGCGCGTCTCACCGCCCTGGACGACCGAGACGAGCTGGAAGCCATCGTGCTCGACTCCTGGCGCCAGGCCGCACCCCGGCATCTCCTCGACGACGTCGGCTGACCTCGCGCTGCGCACCGAGGCTGCTCGGGTGGGCTTCTCGCTCAGCGTGCTCGGCGGCGGCGGGGCCGGGGTGCGAGTTTCAATCCGAACAGCAGATCGGTATTCCGGGCCGGGGTCGGTTGCTCGGACGTCCGGAGCAGTCCCGCATGGCGGATCCAGCTGTGGTGCCAGTGGTACAGATCCGGGAGAACCACCTCGCACGCCGCCGCGAGCCTGCGGAGGCGGAAACCGGCTCCGCCGATGGCGCCGGCGAACAGTTTGTCGTTGGGTGTGTCACGCGATTCCTGGTAGGCGCGGGCTTCGTAGAGCAGCGGGCGCGCCACCGGCGGTACCACCCACACGTACAGGTCGGACGCACGGGTGTAGCCGATCGGGCCGTTGAAGATCAGTGCGTCCGCGGTGAGCGCGACACAGGGAATCGCGTTGAGTTCCATCGCGGTGGCGCCGGTGAAGAGCGCGGTGGTGATCGCCGCCGCGTCGACCGGATCGGTGGTCCTGGCACGGACACGGGCGATGACGTCGTGGTCGATCGGGACCGTCGTCAGCCCCGGCCCGACCGAGTACGGCAGATCTGTCGGCAGGTCGAGTCGCAGACCATGCAGCAGGAACGCCGCTTGAGCGCCCCGCAGGCGGGTGATCGTGTGTCCACGGCTGGGGCTGTCGGCAACCAGCCCGCCGAGGAACCTGTACAGGCTCAGAATGTCGCTCCACTCGTCCACCACACCGGCGCCACGGCCGTGATGGAAGCGATCCGGTGCGGTGAGACGTGGTTGCAGCACCGCGAGCATGTATTCGGCGAGACCGGCCCCTCGGGGGCCCAGCCAGCTTCCACCGCCGTTCTGGTTCAGGTTGTGCCTGCACGGCTGCCCGGTGTGTTCGGCAAGCCACCGGCATGCCGTCTGGATTCCGTCGGAATAGACGGCGTCGATGCGCTCGAACTCCGCCGACGGCAGACTTCGGTAGGCATCCGCCCGGAAGGTGGTGACGTCGCCATCGGGGATCTGCGGCAGCAACTCGCCCCCGATCGCTTCGGAGAGCGTGATGATGCGGGATGGCCGGTTACTGCCCTGCCCGTAGCCGACGTGCCTGGTGGGGGGCTCCGGGACATCGATCCGCGTGGTCGCAGGCTCGGGGACATCGATCCGCGTGGTGGGCGCGGAGGCGCCGCGACGGTCCGTCAGCCATCGCCACAGGTTTTCCTCCGGCACGCCGAGCCGCTGCGAGGTCGCTCGCACATGTTCGGCCGAAAGTTCGTTGTGTTCGTCCAGCTGAGCCAACCTTTCCAGCTCGGACGGACGCAGCGTGGGCACGCTTGCGTCGACCACAGTCACAACCTCCTGAATTCTTGGGACCCGCGCGCGGCACCGCGGTTCGAGACGACAGTTGTTCAGCATTTGATCACGTACCCGCCGGTAAGGCGGTGAATTCCACCGAGTTTCGAATGTTGTCTGTGTCACCGACAACTCGGGGATCTACCGGAAATCCGGTTCGCCGAATGCGTTGTGCCTAGTCATCATGCTGTCGGTAGTGGCGACGGAATCATGGCAGCGATATGGACACCCGGAAAACTCATATCGCTCTGTCCACGGTGCTGGACACCGCCATTTCAGCGCACCTGACCTCGGTGCCGTTCGAGCCGCCGCCGCGGGGGCCGCGCGCCGATCCGGCGCACGCCATGACCACCAGGCCGATGCCCAGCCACTGCGCCGCGCGCATGTCCTCGCCGAGCAGGAGCAATCCGACCCCCGCGGCCACTGCGGGCTCCAAGCTCATCATGACGCCGAACGCCGCGGGAGTGATCCGGCGCAGGGCCGCCATCTCGATGGCGTGCGGCACCAGCGACGAGAGCACGGCCAACGCCGCGGCACCCAGCAAGAAGGTCGGATCCGCCAGCACCACAGCATTGTCCGCGATCACCACCGGTAAGGCGAGCAGCCCGCCGAGACCCATCGCCAACGCCAATCCGTCGTGTCCGGCGGTATGCCTGCCGACCACAGCGCTGCAGGCGATGTAGGCGCCCCATCCCGCGCCGGCTGCCACCGCGAACAGCACCCCGCTCCATGACACCGGCCCTTCGCTGTCGACCAGCAGCAACACACCTGCTCCGGCGAGAGCCACCCACAGCGCGTCGCGTAGGCGCCGCGACCCGATCAGGGCGATGGCGAGTGGACCGATGAAGTCGATCGTCACCGCCATACCCAGCGGAATGCGATCCAGTGCCGCATAGAAACACAGGTTCATGCCTGCGATGGACACCCCGAGTCCGGCGATGGGAAGCAGCGCTGTGCGCTCGATCCGCAGCGCGGGCCGCCACAACAGCATGGCGAACGCCCCCGCCAGCACGATCCGGGCACACGCGACCGTCACGGGCGAGGCAAGGGAGAACAAGTGCTTGGCGATGACCGCGCCGAGTTGAATGCTGATCATCGCGCCGACCACCAGGAGCCAGGTGGGCCCGCCCGCGCGTGGCGGGCTCGGCATCGGCGCCGAGCGTAGGGAAGCGTCCTGGGCGGGACCGATGACCACGTAGTGCTCCATTCCTGAACACGCCCGCGACCCACCCGGGAGCGGCGTGCGAAGTTGTGCGCAGGCAGAATCGTTCGCACGAGTTCGAGCCGACGCTTCGATTCATGTGTGCGAGAAGGTTTTTCGGTTGCAACAGCACGGTGTACGGGTGAGCGCGCACGCGTACGGCAACCGTGCTGGGACATAGCGAGCCGACGGCTCCGGGTTTGCGGCCGTCACGGCATCCGGCACAATTTTCGGCTCGGACCAGCCGACCCGGTCGAAGGTGGACGGCATCGATGAGTCGTTCGCTGCGTGCGCCCATGCTTCACAGCCGGAGAACGTAAATGGGCCGGGCAACGTGCAGTGAGCCGATTGATTGCCAGAACCCGGAAACAATGTTGCGAAACGCATTTCGACGTGTGGAGTGCGGCACAAGGTACAGCGGTGATCGATTAATGCGCCGCGATATCAGCCTGTGCGGTGAATTGCCGGTCCGCGGCGGCGGACCGGGATGACGGCCGTGACCTGATCGAGAGCGAATTCTCAGCGTTCACACGGCTGACTCTGGCGAAGCCCAAATACTGACGCGGTCTCCTTGAAGGGTGCTGGTCGGCAGCACTCAGACCCCAGCCCCGAGGAGACCAGCCCATGCACACCGGCACCACCGCGAGCATGCCGCGGATCGAGACATCGTGGCTGGGCGCGGCCATGGGAGCGTCGGCCACTCGGCGTTCGGCACGGTCCATCAACGCCGACGCGGTCGCGATCGAGACGAACGCGACGACCGGAGTCACCGCCTACGTCGTCGCCGACGGCATCGGCGATCATCTGCTCGGCGCCCGGGCGGCCCGCACGGTGGCCGCCGCGGCGGCACGCGCCGGAGCTCGCGACGGAGCGCGAGCGGGAATTCTCGCGGCGCAAGAGGAACTGCTGCGGGAGGTGCCGGAACCCTCGGCCGACAGTGTGCTCGTGGTGGCGGTGGCGCCTGCCGCCGGTCGACCCGACGGCCCCTGTGAAGTTGCCTGGGTCGGCGACTGTCGCGCGTATCGCTGGAACGGGCGGACGCTGCACCAGATCACTACCGACCACACCGTCGCCGAGTTGTACCGAGCGCGCGGGCTCGTTCCCACGCCGCGAATGGGGCATCTGGTCACCACCTCGGCGCGCACGGTCCGCCCGGACGACATCGGGTACGCCGCCACCGGATCGAGCACGGGCAGGCTGCTGCTGAGCACCGACGGCGTACACAAGCCGCTGGGCATCGCCACCGTCAAAGCGATCCTCGCGCAGGGCCATACAGCCCACGCGATCGCGAACAACCTGGTGGACGACGCCCTCCTGGCCGGAGGAAGAGACAACGCCACCGCGCTGGTCGTGGACCTGCCTTTCCGCACTGCCGACGGTTGAGCCCGGATGTCCCCGCGTCGGGTGGACCCCGAGGCCACCCACGACGCGAGCGAAATAAATGTCGAAATGCTATGAATCGAGTTCGCCGGGGCGCAGTATGTCGCTGTGGAGCTGACAGCCGTGCGCATCGACAAACCGGACGAACTCAACGTCGTCATCGGACAGTCCCACTTCATCAAAACCGTGGAGGACCTGCACGAGGCGCTGGTGGGGGTGAGCCCCCACCTGCGCTTCGGGCTGGCGTTCTGCGAGGCCTCCGGACCGCGCCTAATCCGCCACTCCGGCAACGACGACTCCCTCGTCGAGCTCGCCACCAAGAACGCCCTCGACATCGGCGCGGGACACTCGTTCGTCGTCTTCCTCCGCGAGGGCTACCCGGTCAACGTGCTCAACGCCGTGCGGCAGGTCCCGGAGGTCTGCGGAATCTTCTGCGCCACAGCCAATCCGGTAGACGTCCTGATCGCCGAAACGGAACTCGGCAGAGGCATCGTCGGAGTGGTCGACGGATTCGTACCGCTCGGTGTCGAGAATGCCGACGACCAGGCGGCCCGCAGGCAGCTGTTGCGCCAGATCGGCTACAAACTGTAGGGCCGCGGTCAACGAACCTGCGAGCCGACCTGGGTGAGCTGGTCGCCCGCGGCCTCAGCCGAGTTCCGCCAGTTGCGGGACGGCAGGCGCCATGCCATCTATCCACGCGGCCGGCGAACCGGTGGTGGGAATGACCATGACGGCATCGATGCCGAGTTCGGCGTAGGGGGCCATCTGCCGGACGAAATCGTCGCGGTTGTCCGGGCTCGGCCGCGGGTTGTTGGCGATGATCGTCTTGCGGATCTCGTCGTAGTCACGGCCGACGTCGTCGCAATGCCGTCGCAGCACGTCGAGCTTGTGCTCGACATCCGCGGGCGCGGAGCCGAACAGGTTGCAGGCGTCGCCGTACTGCGCGACCAACCGCAGCGTCTTGCGCTCTCCGCCACCGCCGATGAGTACCTTCGGTCGGTTGATGGGCTGTGGCGAGCACAGTGTCTCGGCCAACTGGTAGTACTTTCCGTCGAAGGATCCGTTGTCCTGCGGATCCCACATCTGGCGGCAGATGCGCAGCGTCTCCTCCAGCCGCTCGAACCGTTCGGCCGTCGAGGGAAACGCCACGCCGAGCCCGCGGTGTTCGCGCTCGAACCAGGCGGCGCCGATTCCGAGAACCGCCCGGCCGCCGGAAAGGACGTCGAGTGTGGTGACGATCTTCGCGAGCAGGCCGGGGTGGCGATAGGTCACGCCGGTGACGAGCAGGCCGAGGTCGATGCGCGAAGTGTGCGCGGCCAGGTAGCCGAGGGTGGTGTAACCCTCCAACATGTTCGCCTCCGCGGGCAGGCCGGTCGGCTCGATCTGGAAGTAGTGGTCCATGAACGACAACCAGGTCGCTCCGGACTCCTCCGCCGCCGCTCCCACCCGCGCCAGCTCACCGGCGATGGCGGTCGTACCACCGTCGATATCGAAGATGGGGATGTGGAAACCGAGCTCCATGACGTGGTCCCTTCTGCTGGTAAACCCTGTACGACCGCACACTAAGTGCTGGAGCGCACTCCAGGTCAAGCAGCGGAGTCGAGCCCTCCTCGGACCCCGCGCTGACCCACCTCGAAGGGGCGCACCGGCCTCGCCGCGCGGGCGGTCAGCCGACGGTCTCGGGGCGGTCGGACAGTCCGAGCCGGAGATGTTCGCTGTGGTAGATCGCCTCGTCGAGCAATTGAGCGACGTGATTGTCGTAGAGGGTGTAGACGATGCTGCGGCCGGTCCGCGTTCCGGTGACCAGGCCCAGGTTGCGCAGCAGCCGGAGCTGGTGGGAGACGGCGGACTGTTCCATGCCGATGGCGTCGGCCAGCGCACTCACCGACAGCGGCCCCTGGCGCAGTTCGGTGAGGATCATCAACCGGCTCGGGGTGGCCAGCGCCTGCAAGGTGGTCGCCACGTGGGCGGCCGATTCCGGATCCAGGCGTGCGACAGGGCGGTCTCTGCCTTCGACGCCGTGTCCCATAAGGGAAAAGCATACTCTAGGAACAAATGAAGACATGTTCATGTTTTCTGATATGGTCGGACCGTCCGTTCGCTGCTGTCTTGGAGGTGACCCGTGGCCGCGCCGACTCTCGCGCCGACCCGTCCGACTCCGTCATCCGGTCTCGTGCCCACGCGCCGGACCCGGCTGTTCGCCCTGCCGGAAGTGCGGTGGGCCGCCGCGGCTGTGCTGTTGTTCCTGACCGGTCTGGCGGCGCAACTGGCCGATGGCCCGCAGTGGGTCTGGTGGGGCCTGTACCTGGCCTGCTATGCCGCAGGCGGGTGGGAGCCGGGCTGGTCGGGATTGCGCGCACTGCGGGACAGGACACTCGATGTCGACCTGCTCATGGTCGTCGCCGCGATCGGCGCCGCGTCGATCGGCCAGATCACCGACGGCGCGTTGCTGATCGTCATCTTCGCCACCTCCGGCGCCCTGGAAGCGCTGGCCACCGCCCGGACCGAGGACTCGGTGCGCGGACTGCTCGACCTCACGCCGGACACCGCGACCCGGATCGCCCGCGACGGCGACGAGGAGACGGTGCACGCCACCGAATTACGTGTCGGGGATGTCGCGGTGGTGCGGCCCGGTGAGCGGATTCCCGCGGACGCGACGGTGCTCTCCGGCGGCAGCGAGGTCGATCAGGCCACGATCACCGGCGAACCGCTGCCCCTGGACAAGACCGCGGGTGACGAGGTGTTCGCAGGCACCCTGAACGGCACCGGCGCGCTACGCATCCGGGTCGATCGCCGCGCCGAGGACTCCGTGGTCGCGCGGATCGCCGCCCTTGTCGAGCAGGCGGCCCGAACCAAGGCGCGCACACAGCTTTTCATCGAGAAGGTGGAGCAGCGCTACTCGATCGGCATGGTCGTGGTCACCCTCGCGGTGTTCGCCATCCCCCTGCTGCTCGGCGACACGCTGCAGCGGGCGCTGTTGCGAGCGATGACGTTCATGATCGTCGCCTCCCCCTGCGCGGTAGTACTGGCCACCATGCCACCGTTACTAGCGGCCATCGCCAACGCGGGCCGCCACGGCGTACTGGTCAAGTCCGCCGTTGTCATGGAAAAGCTCGGCGCCACCACGCACGTCGCCTTCGACAAGACCGGCACCTTGACCCGCGGCATCCCCGAAATCGCCGAAATCCATTGCCTGGACGAACGGTTCACCGACGACGAGGTGCTTCGGCTCGCTGCGGCGGCCGAACTCCCGAGCGAGCATCCGCTGGCCGCGGCGATCGTGCGCGCGGCCCGCGGCCGAGATCTGCGCCTGCCCGAGGTCACCGAGTTCACCGCGCATCCCGGCCGCGGTGTGACCGCCCTCGTCGGTGACCGCCTCATCGGGGTCGGCTCCCCCGCCACGGCGGGACCCGGCCTCGCCTCCGGGCAAGCCACCGTCGACGCCGTACAGGCCCACGGCTACACCGCCGTGATCGTGACCTGCGAGCACCAGCCGATCGGGGTGCTCGCCCTCACCGACCAGCTCCGTCCGGAAGCGGCCGCGGCCGTGCGCGCCGCGACCGAGCTGACCGGCGTCGAGCCGGCGCTGCTGACCGGGGACAACCGCGCCACCGCCGACCGGCTCGCCGCTCGGGTCGGCATCACCGACGTGCGCGCCGACCTCCTGCCCGATGACAAGGTGGCGGCGGTGCGGCAGTGGCAAGCCGACGGGCGGGCAGTGACCGTGGTCGGTGACGGCATCAACGACGCCCCGGCCCTCGCCGCGGCCGAGGTCGGCATCGCGATGGGCGGAGCCGGATCGGACCTGACCCTGCAGACCGCGGACGCCGTCGTCGTGCGCGACGATCTGACCACGATCCCGGCGGTGATCGCGTTGTCCCGGCAGGCGCGCCGGGTGGTGACCGCCAACCTGGCCATCGCCGCCACTTTCATCGGCGTGCTGGTCGTCTGGGACCTCGCCGGAAACCTGCCGCTGCCGCTGGGCGTCGCCGGACACGAGGGATCCACCGTCATCGTCGGACTCAACGGGTTACGCCTACTCCGCCGCGCCGCATGGGAGCGGGCCGCCGGGATCCGGGGCTGACGCAGGCGGAAACGATCAATACCGCAAGTGCGGGAGCGATTCCCGCACTGCGGCACCGCGACGGACTAGTCGGCGCGAACCTCGCTGCGGTCGCCGCTCCAGAGCGTGTGGAACTTGCCTTCGGCGTCGACGCGTTCGTAGGTGTGGGCGCCGAAGAAGTCACGTTGCGCCTGGGTGAGCGCGGCGGGAAGGCGGTCGGCGCGCAGGGCGTCGTAGTACGACAGGGAGGACGCGAACGCAGGCACCGGGATTCCGAGCAGGGTGGCGGTGGACACGACGCGGCGCCAGCTGTCGATGGCGGTCTCGATCGCCTCGCGGAAGTAGGGCGCGAGGATCAAGCTCGGCAGCGCCGGGTTCTCGTCGTAGGCTTCCTTGATCCGGTTGAGGAACCGGGCCCGGATGATGCAGCCGCCGCGCCAGATCGTCGCGAGGTCGCCGGGGCGCAGCCCCCAGTCGTATTCGGCGCTGCCCGCGGCGATCTGGTCGAAGCCTTGCGCGTAGGCGACCACCTTCGAGGCGTACAGGGCCTGACGGATGTCTTCGGTGAACTGCTCGACATCGGTGGGCTTCTCGGCCAACCGGCCCGACGCGAGTCCCTCCGCGGCCCTGCGCTGATCGCGGGAACCCGACAGCGCCCGCGCGAACACCGCTTCGGCGATGCCGGTCACCGGCACGCCGAGGTCGAGCGCGGACTTCACCGTCCAGCGTCCGGTGCCCTTCTGTTCGGCCGCGTCGACGATGACGTCCACCAGCGGCTTGCCGGTCTTCGCGTCGACCTGGCTGAGCACCTCGGCGGTGATCTCGACGAGGTAGCTCTCCAGGTCGCCGGAGTTCCATTGGGTGAACACGTCGGCGATCTGCTTGGCGTCGAAACCGAGGGCGTCGCGGAACAGGTGGTAGGCCTCGCCGATCAGCTGCATGTCGGCGTACTCGATGCCGTTGTGCACCATCTTGACGAAATGTCCTGAGCCGTCCGGGCCGATGTGGGTGCAGCAGGGCGTGCCGTCCACCTTCGCCGCGATGGACTCCAGCAACGGACCGAGCGAGGCGTAGGACTCCTCGGGTCCGCCCGGCATGATCGCGGGGCCGTTGAGCGCACCCTCCTCGCCACCGGAGATGCCCGCTCCGACGAAGTTCAGGCCACGCTCGCGCATGGCGGCTTCCCGCCGAATGGTGTCGGTGTAGAGGGCGTTTCCACCGTCGATGATGATGTCGCCCGGCTCCATCGCGGCCGCCAGTTCCTCGATGACCGCGTCGGTCGCGGCGCCGGCCTTGACCATGATCAGCACCCGGCGCGGCTTCTCCAGCGCGCCGACGAACTCCTCGATCGTCTCGGTTCGCACGAAGTCGCCGTCGTCGCCGTGTGCCTCGAGCAGTGCGTCGGTCTTGGCGACGGAGCGGTTGTGCAGCGCGACGGTATAGCCGTTCCTGGCGAAGTTCCGTGCGATGTTGCTACCCATGACCGCCAGACCGGTGACACCGATCTGTGCACGCGCTGTAGAGGTCGACATCAATCAGCTCTCTTCGTTCGACAGGGCGGCGCGTCCGCGCGAAGCTGTTCGGCGGCTGCATCGTGGAGTCCGTTCCACGACGCTTCAGACCTTACCTACCTCGCCGGGGCGCACACGGACGGCATCACGAGCCGCTCGACATGTTCAGGTGCGCGCCCACAGCGGCGGATTTCACCGGCCGGGCGATCCGGAACGGGCGACCAACTCGCCGCGCGTCTCCACGGGTAATGCCACGCGCTCCGGGTGGTGATAGCTGCGGGAAGCCTACTCGACAGTAGGACCCGCGCGTCGTTTATGACGGAATCGTCATACCGGTCCGAGCGCCACTACGGAAGCGCCCCGGGGCGTGCCGGGGAATCGGACGCGGCCCGACCTCGCCGTGGACGTTCCGATGCGCGACACTGACCGCGATGGGCACACAGGCGAACGGCGGCCGGCCACGGCGAAGACCACCTCATCGGCGCGAGATGATCCTGCACGCCGCGGTCGACGCCTTCGCGCACGGCGGCTACTACGGCACGACGATGGCCGATATCGCGGCGGCGGTCGGCATCTCGGCGACGGCGCTGTACCGGCACTTCCGCAACAAGCAGCAACTCTTGGGGCAGTGCCTGCTGGTGGGGCTCGACGACACCTCGAGCCGGCTCGACGCCGCGTTTCGCTCCGACGATTCCGGCGGCGCGGTACTGACCGAACTGGTCCGGGTCGCACTCGAACTGCGCGGCCTGCCGCGACTGTGGCAACTCGAGTTCCGCAACCTGACCGCCGCGGACAAGACCGCGGTACTGGTGCGCGCCGCGCGGATCACCCGGTACCTGCGCCACACCATCCACCTGCGCCGACCGGAGCTGAGCGCCGCGGATGTCGAGCTGCTGAGCTGGTGCGTGCTGTCGATCGCCGTCAGCCCCTCCTATCACCGCGCGGAGTTGCCCGCGCCCGCGGCCGCGCAGGTGCTCGACGCCGCCGTCGCGGCGGTGATCGCCACCGAGATGCCCGAGCACTCGGCGGGCCATCCGCCGAATCGGCCACCGCGCACGGAGACCGGCAACACCGCGCTGGACCGAGCACTGCGGTCGGAGCGGATGCTCGCCGAAGCGGCGCGATTGTTCAGCACCCGCGGCTACGCGGCCGTGGGCATCGAAGACATCGGTGCGGCCGTCGGCGTCACCGGGCCCGCCTTGTACCACCACTTTTCGAGCAAAGCCGAGCTGCTGGACCAGATCGTCCGGCGCCAGGACGAGTGGCTTCGGCTACTGCTCGCCCGGGCGATCGCCGAGGGCCGCAGCGCCGAGGAATCCATGCGCTCACTCATGCGCAGCTTCGCCCAGCTGGGCGTGGACGAGCCCGACCTGCTCGCCATCACCGTCAGCGAGACCCGGCACCTGCCGGGTGAGGCGGTACAGCGCTACCGCAGGGTGCGCCTGGACGGCATCGCCCAGTGGGCCCGCATGTTGCAGGCCGTACGACCGGACTTGTCCGCTCCGGCCGCCCGGGTGCTCAGCCGCGCCGTCACCACCGTGGTCATCGATGCCGTCCGTAATCCGCGCTTCCGGCGTCGCGCCGACCTCGTCGACGTACTCGTGGCGATCGGAGAGCGGATCGAAACGGCCCGGGGCCATGGCCGAGTTACCGCCCAGTGATTTATGCCACTTAGTCGCAATTAACTTAGACCGGCCAATTTCCCGCTATCAGGGGAGAGAACGCAATCGGACATCCGACCATTTACTTAATGGTCATTAACATCGGATTGATTTCGCGTTCCCGGTGCCGCACAGTGTGCCGTGGGCGATCACCTGTGGGTGCGCCCGCCGAATCCCATGCCGGTACACCGGCCGTTTCCCCGAAAGGCCCTGGCTCGTGAGCCATTACAAGAGCAACGTGCGTGACCTCGAGTTCAACCTGTTCGAGGTGTACGGACTCGACGACATACTCCGCACCGGAGCATTCGGTGACCTGGACGGCGACACCGTGCGGTCGATGCTGGCGGAGGCTGCGCGCTTGGCCGAAGGGCCGGTCGCCGAGCCGTTCGCCGAAACCGACCGCAATCCCCCGGTTTTCGATGCGGCCACCCACTCGGTCAGCCTGCCGGACTCGTTCAAGAAGGCCGTGCGCGCCTGGTACGACGCCGATTGGTGGCGGGTCGGCAAGGCCGAGGCGATCGGCGGTGTGCCCGCCCCCTTGATGGTCGGCTGGGCGATCAGCGAATTCGTCCTCGGTGCGCAGCCCGCGGCCTACATGTACCTGACCGGCCCCATCATGGCCGACATCATGCACGGCATCGGCACCGAGCAACAGCAGCGCTGGGCCAGGTTCATGGCCGAACACGGCTGGGGCGCCACCATGGTGCTCACCGAGCCCGACGCCGGTTCCGACGTCGGCGCGGGCCGCACCAAAGCGGTCGAGCAGGAAGACGGCT
>NZ_BAFP01000024.1 GCF_000308455.1 Nocardia abscessus NBRC 100374
GCCGCGGCAGCCTGCGCCGAACTTCCCGCAGCGCGAGTCCGCTTCGGGCGGTCTGCCGCAGCGTGAGCCGGGCAGCGGCCTCCCGCAGCGGGATACCGGCGCCCACCATCTGCCGCAGCGTGAGTCGGCGAACGGCTTGTCGCAGCGTGAGCCGGGCTCCGGTGCGCTGCCCGCCGTCAACGGCCTGCCGCAACGGGATTCTTCGAACGGTCTGCCGCAGCGTGAGCCCGGTATCGCGAACGGCTTGCCGCAGCGTCCCCCCGCGCCGTCGAGCCCGCCGCAGCGGGAGAGCGGGCTGACCGGTCTGCCGCAGCGGCAGCCGGGCGCCCAAGCGCCCCAGCGCCAGCCCGTGCCGCCGGGCATCGCACTGCCGCAGCGGGATCGCGGTGGCCAGCACGCCGCGAGCGAAGATCAGCAGGCCACCCCGCCGGGGCGCGATCCAGGCAAGCACAGCTTCCGGTCCAACCCGGCCAAGACGGCCTCGTTCTTCCAGACCAGGCTGCAGCCCGCGGAAGAGTCGGGGGCGTCGATGGGCGGAACCCCGATCTTCGCCGAGATGATGTCGGCGTGGCTGTCGGATCCCAGCACTGATAGGTCTCAGGTCGCCGCCTCCTTCGAATCGCCGGGTGACGAGGGTTGGCAAGCCGCTCGCCGCGCCAGCGAGGCGCAGACCGAGACGAAAACGGCGGCGGGCTTGCCGCAACGCAATCCGGGCGGAAGGCTTGTCCCCGGCGGCGTGACCGGTGCGGTGGATCGGGCGCCGCGCCGTGACCCAGAAACGATCAGGTCCAGCTTGAGTCGTCACCAGCAGGGCGTCCGGGATGGCCGCGCAATGAGAGCAATGAACCTAACCGGAGATAAAGGAGACCGATGAACCCCGATCTAGGTGGTACGAACCGTCAGCTGGATTGGCTGGTTTCGAACTTTGCCAACGAGGTTCCTGGCGTAGCCCATGCCGTCCTGGTCTCGGCTGACGGCCTACTCATGGCCGCGAGTGCCCAGCTGCCCGTCGACCGCGCCGAACAGCTCTCGGCCGTCACGGCCGGTCTCGCCAGCCTGTCAGTCGGCGTCTCGAACCTGTTCGAGGGCGGCACCGTGCTGCAGTCCGTCGTCGAGATGGAGCACGGCTACCTGCTACTCATGGCTGTCGGCGACGGTTCCTACCTCGCGGTGCTGACCAACACGTCGTGTGACATCGGCCAGGTCGGCTACGAGATGGCTCTGTTGGTCGAGCGTGTTGGCCAGACTGTTCAGGCCACACCACGCGTCACGATGGGTTCCTGATGGTGGGATGGACATAGAAGATCACCGCGTGGGGAGCGCCGAGCCCAGCCTCGTCCGTCCGTACTCGCTGACCGCAGGCCGCACCAGGCCCGCGGTCGAGTTGGCATTGGAAGCTCTCGTCGCATCGCATCCGGTCGCCCTCGAGCGGCAGTTCGAACTGACCAACATCGAGACGTCAATCGTGGAGTTGTGCAGAGAATCGCCGTCCGTCGCCGAGGTGGCAGCCCGATTGGGTATTCCTATCGGGGTGGCGCGCGTGCTCGTGGCCGACTTGATCGAGGCCGGGCACGTGCGCGTTTCGGCGACTTTGAAAGACGATTCCAGCGACGATGAGCGTCGCGAGCTGATCGAAAGGGTTCTCAGTGGACTCCGGCGTATTTGATTCGACGGCGCAGGTCGACACTCGTACCAGCAAGCCAACATCGGCGAAGATCGTGGTCGCGGGTGGCTTCGGCGTCGGGAAGACCACGTTGGTCGGTGCTGTCTCGGAGATCGTTCCGCTGCGCACCGAGGCATTGGTGACCAATGCCAGCGCCGGGATCGATAACCTGACCGGCATTCCGATGAAGTCGACCACCACCGTGGCGATGGACTTCGGCCGGATCAGCCTCGCCGACGATCTGGTGCTGTACCTGTTCGGCACGCCCGGCCAGTATCGATTCTGGTTCATGTGGGACGACCTGATCCGCGGCGCCATCGGTGCGGTGGTGCTGGTCGACACCCGCAGGCTGGAGGACAGCTTCGCGGCCGTCGACTACTTCGAAGCGCGCGGCCTGCCTTTCCTGGTGGCGCTCAACGAATTCGACGACGCGCCGCGGTACCCGATCGAGGACATCCGGCAGGCACTCGCGGTGCCCGCCGACGTGCCGATCCTGTCCATCGATGCCCGTCGCCGGGAGCCGGCCAAGCAGGCACTGGTCGCGCTCACCGAGTACGCGCTGCGCAAGGTGATGCAGGGCTACTGAGTGCTCGTGGGGCTTGCCGAGGCGCCGGGTAGGGCCGGATAGGCTCGCCCGGTGCGTACCTCGGCGCGAGAGTTACTCGAGCAACTGCTCGACACGGGCTCGTTCGTCAGCTGGGACCGGCCGCCGGTGACGGTGGCCGCATCCCCGCAATACCGCGATGCGTTGCAGAAGGCGGCGGTCGCGGCGGGCATCGATGAATCGGTGCTCACCGGCGAAGGACTGCTGCGCGGTCGGCGCGTGGCCGTCATCGCCTGCGAGTTCGGATTCCTGGCGGGCTCGATCGGTGTGGCGGCCGCGGAGCGGATCGTCTCGGCGGTCGAGCGCGCCACCGAACTCGGGCTGCCACTGGTCGCGTCACCGACCTCCGGCGGCACCCGGATGCAGGAGGGCACCGTCGCCTTCGTGCAGATGGTGAAGATCGCCGGTGCGGTGGCGGCGCACAAGTCGGCCGGCCATCCCTACCTCGTGTACCTGCGTAATCCCACGATGGGCGGCGTCTTCGCCTCGTGGGGTTCGCTGGGGCACATCACCTTCGCCGAACCCGGCGCGCTGATCGGGTTTCTCGGCCCGCGGGTCTACGAGGCCCTGTACGGCAGGCCGTTTCCGGAGGGCGTGCAGACCGCGGAGAACCTGTATCGTCGCGGCGTCATCGACGGTGTTCTGACGATTCCGGTTTTCCGCCGGATCGCTCACCGCGCGCTGAGTGTGTTCAGTGGCGTCGCGTTACCCGATTCCACTGCCGTACGGCCGGTTTCGGACCAGCCTGCGGCACTCGAACCGAGGTCGACGCCGCCGCGAACTCATGATTCGAATGACGCTGAGGCAGAAGGGATTCGACTCGGCGTGCCGGAGAGCGGTTCCGAGGGCAATGCGGTGTGGCAGTCGGTCCTGATCTCGCGCCGCCCGCAGCGTCCCGGCCTTCGGGATCTCTTACGTCATGTGACACAACGGGTTCCGCTCAGCGGCACCGGGCAGGGCGAGTCCGATCGCACGGCGGTGCTCGCTCTCGGACGTTTCCGAGGGCAGCCGTGCGTGGTGTTCGGGCACGACCGGCGTGGCCAGCAGGGCGAGAACACCATGGGCCCGGCCGCCCTGCGCGAGGCGCGACGCAGTATGGCGCTTGCTCAGGAGTTGCGGCTGCCGCTGGTCCTGGTCATCGATACGGTGGGTGCGGCGCTCTCGAAGGAGGCGGAGGAGCGCGGGCTCGCCCCCGAAATCGCCCGCTGCATCGCGGATCTGGTGACGCTGGACACCCCGACCGTTTCGGTGCTGCTCGGTCAGGGCACCGGCGGTGGCGCGCTGGCGCTGCTGCCCGCCGACCGGGTGCTCGCCGCCACGCATGGCTGGCTGGCCCCGCTGCCGCCGGAGGGGGCGAGCGCCATCGTCTTCCGCGACACCGACCATGCGGCGGAACTGGCTGCCGCGCAACGCATCAGCGCCGCCGACCTGCTCGCCGACGGCGTGGTCGACCGGATCGTGCCCGAGTTCCCCGATGCGGCGGACGAGCCGGTGGACTTCGCTCGCCGGATGGTCGCCGCGATCGCGCACGAACTGGCCGCCTTGCGCGCCCGGCCGGAATCG
>NZ_BAFP01000023.1 GCF_000308455.1 Nocardia abscessus NBRC 100374
TGGTCTGCCGCAGCGTGAATCGACAGGTGGCCTGCCGCAGCGTGACCCCTCGAGCGGTTTGCCGCAGCGCGGGTCCGCTGCCGGTGGTTTGCCGCAGCGTGATGCCCTGGGCGGTTTGCCGCAGCGTGAGTCGACAGGTGGCCTGCCGCAGCGCGAGCCGGGCTCCACCGGCCTACCCCAGCGGCAGCCGGGTTCGAACGGTGTGCCGCAGCATGAGTCGGCGGCGGGTGGTCTGCCGCAGCGTGAGCCGGGCGTC
>NZ_BAFP01000022.1 GCF_000308455.1 Nocardia abscessus NBRC 100374
CGGGTTGGCAGCCGGGGCGCCGTTGCCCGGCGGGATCGCCGCGGCGCTGCCACCACCGGCGACGGCACGCTGTTCGTAGTACTCGTCCAGCGTGGGCTGGCTCTGTCGGTTCGCGGTGCGCGCGGGCGGCGCGGCCGGGGCAGGACGCGGTTCGGCCACCGGTTCCGGCTGCGGCGGGGCCGGTTCGGGTTCCGGCGGTACGATCGTCGCCAGCCCGCGCAGCGCGCGTCCGAAATCCGGATCGATCAGATCGGAGGCCGGGTCGTCGAGCGGGGAGACCGAGCCGCCGTGCGCGTCCGGCTGGTAGCGCCAGTGCGCGGCGATCTCCGATCGCCCGTTCTGCCACTGCAACTGGGCGACCCAGTAACCCTTCTCGTCCTTCCAAGCGTCCCATTCGGCGCCCTCGATGTTGTGCCCGCGCGCGGTGAACGCGGCGGTGACCACATCGATGAGGGTGTCCACGGCGGGACCGTCGGGACGGATGGGGTGGGCCTTCTGGGCGAGTTCGGCGGCGCGCGCTCGCTCCAGCAGCACCGGATAGGCGAACCGCTCGACGCGGCTGGCCGGCATTCCGGATTCCTCGGTGACCTGTTCCACGGAGGCCCCTGCACGAATACGGGCCTGGATATCGCGGGGACGCATAGTTGCTTCCATTTCGATCTCGATCTGGCCGAATCGGGCAAGGTCTCCGCGCGCGGCGGCTCGCAGTTTGTCGTCGGCGGGCAGCCGGAACTTCTGACCGGACTCGGTGTCGATACACACGATGTGCGTGGAGTCGGGCGTCACCCCGATCACTCGAAGTTCACGCACCGTTACCTCCTTATCGCGTCGACTCGCGACACCGCCCACTTTCCGAAACAGTAGTGCACATCTGAGATTCCTGGGGCAGGACACGCGGCACGGAAATCTCCGGAGAGACGTCCGCGCCCCGCTAATCTGCTCTGTTCGATCCGCTATGCCTAATTTCGCGGCGTGTCGATCCCGGGCGTGTTGCGACCGTAAATGGTCGAAATATGCGGCGCTCAGCCGAGATTCTGCACGACCCAATCGATCGAGCGGGTCAGCCGGCTGACGTCGTCCGGATCGATCGCCGGGAACATGCCGATGCGCAGCTGGTTGCGGCCCAGCTTGCGGTACGGCTCGGTGTCCACGATGCCGTTGGCGCGCAGGATCTTCGCCACCGCGGCCGCGTCGACCGAGTCGGCGAAGTCGATGGTGCCGACCACCTGCGAGCGGTGCGCCGGGTCGGTGACGTACGGGGTCGCGTACTCGCTCGACTCGGCCCAGGAGTACAGCCGCGACGACGAGTCCAGCGTGCGCTTGACCGCCCAGTCCAGGCCGCCGTTGCCGTTGAGCCACTCGATCTGGTCGGCGAACAGCAGCAGGGTGCCCAGCGCCGGGGTGTTGTAGGTCTGGTCCTTGGTGCTGTTGTCGATCGCGATCGGCAGCGACAGGAAATCGGGCGTCCAGCGGCCCGACGCCTTGATCTCCTCGACCCGGGCCAGCGCGGCCGGGCTCATCAGCGCAACCCACAGGCCGCCGTCGGAGGCGAAGCACTTCTGCGGGGCGAAGTAGTAGACGTCGGCGTCGGTGATGTTGACCGGGAGACCGCCCGCGCCCGAGGTGGCGTCGATGGCGATCAGCGCGTGTTCCGAGTCTGCGGGACGACGTACCGGGATGGACACGCCGGTCGAGGTCTCGTTGTGCGCCCAGCCGATCAGGTCCACCGACGGGTCCGACACCGGCTCCGGCGCGCTGCCCGGCTCGGCCGAGACCACGATCGGGTCGCCGATGAACGGGTTGCCCTTGGTCACCGCGGCGAACTTCGAGCTGAACTCACCGTTGGTCAGGTGCAGCGAGCGCTCCCGGACCAGGCCGAACGCCGCGGCATCCCAGAAGGCGGTGGTGCCGCCGTTGCCGAGCACCACCTCGTAGCCGTCCGGCAGGCCGAACAGTTCGCGCAAGCCGGAGCGCACCCGCGCCACCACGTCCTTGACCGGTTTCTGCCGATGCGAGGTTCCGAACACCGAGGCGCCGACGTTCACCAGCGACTGCAGCTGCTCCGGGCGCACCTTGGAGGGGCCGCAACCGAACCGTCCGTCGGCGGGCTTGAGATCGTCGGGAATCGTCGGAAACGCAGAGGTCATGGCGAACAGGGTAGTCGGTGGTGTTGCTGTGGCGACGCCCACACTCCGGCTAACGTAAGCGCCCATGAGCATGCGGTCAGCTAACTCGGGATGGCGACTGCGCGAGCGGGCGCGGAACTTCCGCCTGCGCGGCGCGACGGTCTCGGACGCGATGCGGCGGGAGTTGCTGATCCGCGGGGAAGCGGGCACCGCGACGATCCTCGGCGTGCGTCCGCGGCGCACCGAACCCGGGCACGTGTTCTGGGTCCGGGTGCAGCTGGCCGGGGAGTTCCCCTACGAGAGCCGGGTGCGGCAGCGGGTGGCCGACGCCGACCTGGAATGGATGCGCCCGGGCGACGTGGTGTGCTGCCGGGTGGACCCGTGCGACCGCGATCGCCTGGTGCTGTACGTGCCCGACGCCGAGGAATCCGGTCGGGCGAGCATCGCGAAGATCCTCGCCGACGGGCGCCGCGCGGACGCCACCGTGCTCGCCGCCGCGCCGATCGCGGCCGATTACTCCGGTCGCGACGACCCCGTGCTGCGGCTGGACCTCGAATTGCGGGCCTGGGACGAATCCAAACCGTGGCTGGTCCGGCTGGTCCAGCCGGTGCCGCTGAACGCCATCCGCCTGGTCGACCTGGGTCAGCATCTAGAGGTCGCCTTCTTCGAGGTCGACCACGGCGAAACGGTCGCCGTCGACTGGCTCGCGTCGCTCGAGGAGTGAACCGCGGGCGAATTCGGGTCGAGCGCCTGCGCGGCGACGCCATCATGTCCGCCGCTGTTGCAGAATGTGGCCGGTGCAAACCGATACTTCGCCTGATTCGTTCGACGATGGACAACCGCGACGTCGTCGTAATGCGCGGTGCCCGTGCGGAAGAATCGCGGTGGCTCGCAGCCGTGACGCTGCGGACGGTGCGGATTGCACGCTGCCGGACGGCCACTGACTCCTGCTCCTGACGGAATCAGTCCCCTACGCTGTCGTAATGGCAACCCCAAGTGTGTGGTCCATAACGACAACCACCCCCACCGAAGAAGCCGCCCAAACGATCGCTCGTGCCGCTGTCACGGAAAAGCTGGCGGCGGGTGCGTTCATCACCGGGCCGATCAAGTCGGTGTTCTGGCATCTCGGCGAGTCCGGTGAAGGCCAGGAGTGGCGCGTCGAACTGCGAACATCCGCCACCACTCGGGACAAACTCGCTGACCGGATCAAGGAACTGCACCCCTGGGATAACCCCGAGCTGACCGGCCAGCCCATTGAATGGTGCGCGCAGGCGTACGCAGACTGGGTGGAGCGCTCTACAGCTGCGCCGGAGTAGGAACCTGCACCACGGCGGCCCGCGCCCACAGACTGTCGCCACCAGGTAGCCCGGCAGCCCGTCGCGCGACCTGCCGCACTCGTGCAAGGGGCCGCACTGATGCCACCTTCCCGGCCAGCGTGAGCGCGTTCTGCGTGATCGACAGCGCCTCCTCGACGTTGCCTACGTCGAGGTGAGCATCAGCGAGCCAGGTCATGTACAGAGCTTTGTCCCGGGTCCAGGGGTCCGGATACGAGTCTAGTGCGCGTTGCAGCGGCGCCATGGCCTTCTCCGGGTTGTGCAGGAGGGACCAGACGCGGCCGATCATAATGTCCAACTCGTCGCGGTTCATCCACGCAAACCACTTTGCCGCCGGCCGGAACGCTTCGCGGTCGAGCGCGTCCGCGGCAGCATCGAGGGCGCGGGCCGCGTTGTCGCGATCGCCGATCGTCGCCAGAGACCATGCTCGCCGAGATTCGAGCAAAGCTCGAGCTTGTGGAGGAGCGTCCGGGCCAAGGGCGATGCAGGCGGCGTCTGCCGCCGACACCGCGTCGCGGTCACCAGTGGCGTAGGCGGTCTGGATGAGCGCGTTGGCAGCCAGTTCCAGATTTCCGGCCTCGGTTGCGGCGCGGTGGCTGTAGCTGTACAGGCTCAGGGCGTGATCGCGGAATCCGGCGTCGAACGCTGCCCAACCAGCCTGCTGTGCCTGCTCACCCGCTAGTTCGGTCAAGCCGACGCGTGTCGTCGGGTTGTAGTTGGCGTGCCGCAGTACATGTTCAGTTCTGGCGAGCTCGGAGAAGTACAGGTGGAAGGTGTCGCCGCCACCGATGAAATTGTCGAGGTCTTGCAGGCGGGTGAACCTGTGACGCATCTCGCCCAACTCCATCGCACCGACCCGGCTTGGCGCGATAGCGGTGGTGAGCGGGATGGAAATCCCGGCCAGTGCTAGAAAATCCCGGCGTTTCGTGGCTTCATCCTTCTCGGCGTCGCGGTGGGTTCGTTTCGGGTACAGCCCGAGTTCTGATTCCGAACCTGCCCCCAACAGTGCCATGAGCGCCTGTCGGGTCGCAGTGCGAGGCCATCGGATCTCGCCGCGCTCGATCCGGCTGATCGCCTGCGCGTCTACGGCAGGCCGGTGCCCGGTGGCGCCTTCGATCTCGGTGCACACCAACTCGGCCAGCTCGGCATGTGTCCAGCCGCGTGCCAGCCGGTGTGATTTGAATGGCTCGTTCGTCTTCGCCCCCTGGTCGAAGCGGCTTGTTTGCCTACAGTTTTGCGCTGTTCCCCAATCCTCGTAGCAAGAACCCTGGAAGACGGCCCCGGCGCCGGGTGAAGTCCGCTACCTCATCCGGGCGTCCCACCCGTTTCTGTCACCCAACTGAACGGGTGGGAATCCCCTGCGCCGGGCCTTCCAATCATCGAAGAGGGGAGCGCCGCGGGGATGGGAAAGGCAGCAGACCAGTTCCGGCTGTCGAAGACCGGGCAGTGGGAAACCGTGGACAGCACACCGTATGGGCCGCTATCCCGTGTGCGGTGCCCCGATACCGACCATTGCCTACGGCTGGCTCCGTATGAGGATGGGCAGATCGGGCCGCACGTCCGCAATATTCCGGGCCGGTGCGGGTGGGTGGGGGCCGAGGTCATCGATGACCGCCACGACATCCCGTCGAAATACTTGATCGGGCTCGGTGCCGTGACCGGTATCGACCGGATGCGGTGGCCGGGATGAGTGAGACGACTCGCTCTGATGACGTCACGATGGTTCTGGAGACTCCGATGGCGCGGTGCCGGTTCTACCGCCAGGTGTGCGGGCTGCCCGCCTGTATCGAGCCGTCGATGGGCCGAATCTCGCTGCCATCGGGGAGTGTTGGGGCGATCACCGTGCCCGCTCAGCTCGGCGCGCAGGTGAAGATCCGGATGCAGAACGGCGGCGCACCGGCCGGGCCGATCATCTCGCACCCGCGTTCGAAGCGCTGGACCTTTCTTATAGCCCCGGACGTCCCGAACGACATGCCGCTGTTCTCCGAACTGTTCCGGCTCAATGCCACCTTGGCGCCCTACGGTGCCCAGATCGCTCTTCCCTCTCCTGCGGACGACGCTGGGGCTGGCCGGTTTCGGGTGTGGGCACAGGCGCCGCGTGACTGCTACCGGCCGTCGGGGCTGAAGGTTGTGGAAGCCATCCGGGCGTGTGCGCGGCTGCGGCCGAGGCCGGGGCGGTAGCCGATGGGTGCGCATCGCGTCACGGAACTCGATGGCGTTGTGGTGGTTTGGCTGGTGGAGGCGGGTGTGGTCCGCGTGTTTCGGGTGCGACAAGCGGACGGTGCGAGCACCACTTTCAGGGTTCCGCCGACGCTGGCCGAGTGCATCGACCTGATACCGCGCGAACTGTGGGTGCAGGTCCGCTACCAGTACGAACAGTCCAGAAATGAGTGGTGATACACCGCCGGAACGGGAGGGAGAAAATGACCATCGCCACTGCGATCCGTGCTGCCCTGCTCACCAGCACACTGGTGCTCGGCGCAGACACGATCGCCCACGCGGAACCCAACCACACCACGAAGGATGATGTGGTGTGCTTCATCAGCGCTATCCCGCCGTACAAGACCGGCGCGGGAAGCATCGCCTCCATCAATTTCGGGTTCAAGGTGCACTGCACCGGCAGGCCCTCTTTGCGGAGCGTCAACACGAAGCTGTACCGATACGACTCGGCAGACGGCAAATACTATGTGCATTCCGAGCGCAACGACGACACCACCGACCCAGATGTCGAAACGCTCTACAGCGCGTCATGCTCGGCGGCGGGAATCCTCTACCAGTTCCACACCAAGGCGACCATGTCCGCGTTCCACGGCAACTGGGACCGGGAGTACGACGACAGCATTACCATCGGGGCTCTGTGCTGACCTGAACGGAAAGGGCACGCCAATGGGCGCACTGGACCATCCAGCGGTCACCGTGGCGATTGATGCCCTGTCGGGCGCTGACCGGGCTCTCACCCCGGTCAGCGTCATCGTGAGGGATGAGGTCGTCGCGGTGCTCATCGACGGTGAGCGAGGGCGGTACGTCAGCTTCGTGCGGCTTGATCATGGGCGTTGGATCGCGCCGAGCATGATCACCGGTTCTCCCCGACCCGACGGCCCCCGTGCGGAACGCACCCCGAACCACCGGCCGCTGCACCGGAAGTCGGCCAAGCTGTTCACCCTCCCCAATCCTGACGGCACACCTCGAGACGAAAGCTGGTTCGCCGTCACCGGGCTCGCCGCCTTGGATGCTGTGCGGGTGTCGGTGACCTCTGAATTGGACGAGCAGACCACAACCATCAGCACCGACGGGCTGGCCTTCGCAATCGTCCGGGCACGGACAAGCGAAGACCCACGTGTCTACGTGCACACCCGCGACGGCCGGCGGGTGCCAGCGGGACCACTCGTGGCCTGAGCAGGTGTGGAACGCCCTGGTCCACGACGGGATCGCCGCTGTCGTCATCGAGGTCGAGCAGGGCCGCTTACATAGTGTTCGTCCACCCCGACGGCGATCGGTGGGCGACCTGCGGAACATCGTTCGGGGCACCTCGGCCCGCCGGTTACCGTCTGCCGCCGATCGCACTGATGTCGCGACGCCGAAACCACCCGAGAAAGCAATCTCGCGTCCTCTAGCTTTCGCCGGATGCTCGCGAGCCGGGCGTGACTGCGGGCACCGTCTCCCGCTGTCACGCCCGGCTCGCAGACCTAGCGCTGTGGTTCGACTACGTGTGCCCGATGGTCGCCCAGCCCTCGACCTCTTCGGGCTTGCGGGGGCTGGGGCCGGTGTAGATGGCCGCTGGGCGGACCAGTTTGCCCAGTTGTTTCTGTTCCAGGATGTGCGCGCACCAGCCGGCGGTGCGGCCGCAGGTGAACATGGCGGGCATCATGTGCGCGGGTACCTCGGCGAAGTCCAGGATCACCGCGGCCCAGAACTCCACGTTGGTCTCGATGGCGCGGTCCGGACGACGTTCGCGCAGCTCGGCCAGGGCGGCCTGCTCCAGTGCGGCGGCGACCTCGTAGCGCGGAGCGGCCAGCCGCTTCGCGGTGGCGCGCAGGACGCGGGCGCGCGGGTCCTCGGCCCGGTAGACCCGGTGACCGAAGCCCATCAGCTTCTCCTTGCGGTCCAGGATGCCCTTGACCAGAGCGCGCGCGTCGCCGGTCTTCTCGACCTCTTCGATCATGGGCAGCACGCGCGCGGGGGCGCCGCCGTGCAGCGGGCCGGACATGGCGCCGATCGCGCCGGACAGCGAGGCCGCCACGTCGGCGCCGGTCGAGGCGATCACCCGGGCGGTGAAGGTGGAGGCGTTCATGCCGTGCTCGGCGGCGGAGACCCAGTAGGCGTCGATGGCCTCGGTGTGACGCGGGTCCGGGTCACCCTTCCAGCGCGTCATGAAGCGCTCGGTGACCGTGGTGCACTCATCGATCTTCTTCTGCGGGACCGCGGGCTGGTAGATACCGCGCGCCGACTGCGCGACGTAGGACAGCGCCATGACCGAGGCGCGGGCGAGGTTCTCGCGAGCGGTCTCGTCATCGATGTCCAGCAGCGGCTGGTAGCCCCAGATCGGGGCGAGCATGGCCAGCCCGGCCTGCACGTCGACGCGCACGTCACCGGTGTGCACGGGGAGCGGGAACGGTTCGGCGGGCGGCAGGCCGCGGCCGAAAGATCCGTCGACCAGCAGCGCCCACACGTCACCGAAGGTCACCCGGCTCTCGACCAGGTCCTCGATGTCGACTCCGCGGTAACGCAGCGCGCCGCCGTCCTTGTCCGGTTCGGCGATGTCGGTGGTGAAAGCAACCACGCCCTCCAGGCCACTGACGAAATCGCTGGGTACGGTGGCCTGCCCACCGGAAACCGCGGGGCTGGTAGTCATGTTGCGACTCTCCTTGCACTTGGGTCGCATGTTCTCGTCGATGGGAAGTTGCCGGATTTGACGAGCACATGCCGATCATCAAAACCTTAGCTCGCCGCTACTGCGGAGTAACGTCTGGCCCATGCGTGACCTGGACAATTCATCGGATCTCGCCGCCATGCGGGTCGACTACGGCGGCCTGCCGCACGGTGGCAACGAGGACGTCGACCTGGACGAGACCTGGCTCGCCGGTGGGTGGGAGCCGCTGCTGCGGCATTGGATCGAACAGGCCACCGCCGTCGGCATCGCCGAACCCAACGCCATGGTGCTGGCCACGGTCTCGCTGGCCGACGGAACGCCGCGGCCGGTCGCGCGGACCGTGCTGTGTAAAGGGCTCTCGCCGGACGGTGTGATCTTCTACACGAACTACGAGTCCGCCAAGGGCGCTCAGCTGACCGCGGTCCCGTACGCGGCGGTCACCTTCGTCTGGCCCGCGCTGGGCAGGCAGGTGCACCTGCGCGGCGCGGTCGAGCGGGTCCCCGCCGAGACGACGGCGGCCTACTGGCGGTCCCGGCCACGGGACTCGCAGCTGGGCGCCTGGGCCTCGCGGCAGTCCGCGCCGATCGGCTCGCGGGCGGAACTGGATCGCACCTTGGCCGAGGCGACCGAGCGGTTCGCCGACGTGGACGAGATCCCGGTACCCCCGCACTGGGGTGGTTTCCTGGTCCGCCCCGACGAGGTCGAGTTCTGGCAAGGGCGGCGCGGCAGGCTGCACAACCGGATCCGGGTGCGGATCGAGCACGGGGCCACGTCGGTCGACCGCTTGCAACCCTGAGGTATTCCCGGCCCCCGCGTGAGAATTCTCGCGTCGAGCCGGACGGGCCCGACTGGATACGCTGCGCCCGGTGAAACTGCTCGCCGACACCACTCCGCTGCGTGATCCGGACTTCCGACGCCTGTGGAGTTCGGGCATCGTCACCATGATCGGCGCTCAGCTGTCCGTCGTCGCGGTGCCCCAGCAGATCTTCCAGATCACCGGAAGCTCCGGCTACGTCGGTTTGGCCGGGTTGTTCGGCTTGGCGCCGCTGATCGTGTTCGGCCTGTGGGGCGGCGCGCTCGCCGACGTGCTGGACCGGCGCAGGCTCCTCCTGCTCACCAATGCGGGCACCGGGCTCACGGCGCTGGCCTTCTGGCTGCAAGCGGCGGCCGGGCTGGACAACGTCTGGGTCGTGCTCGGCCTGTTCGCGGTGCAGCAGGCGTTCTTCGCGGTGAATCAGCCCACTCGCAGCGCCACCATCCCGCGCCTGCTGCCGGAAGACCAACTGGCCGCCGCGAATTCGCTGAATATGACTGTGATGCAGTTCGGCGCCATCGCGGGGCCGGTGCTCGCCGGTGCGCTCATCCCCGTCGTCGGGCTCGCCACGCTCTATCTCGTCGACGCCGTCGCGCTGCTGGCCA
This sequence comes from Nocardia abscessus NBRC 100374, assembly GCF_000308455.1. Classification (GTDB taxonomy): domain Bacteria; phylum Actinomycetota; class Actinomycetes; order Mycobacteriales; family Mycobacteriaceae; genus Nocardia; species Nocardia abscessus. The sequence goes on from NZ_BAFP01000022.1 coordinate 9,750, forward strand.
CCCTCTGGGCGGTCTGGCGGCTGCCCGCGCTGCCGCCGACCGGAACCGTGCGCCGCGCCGGATTCCGCACGGTGCTCGACGGTTTCGGCTACCTCGCCACGCAGCGGGTGCTGCTCGCGTCGTTCGCGGTGGACGTGATCGCCATGGTGTTCGGGATGCCGCGCGCGCTGTTCCCGCAGATCGCCCATGAGACCTTCGGCGACCCGGCCACCGGTGGGGTGGCGCTCGGCCTGCTGTTCGCCTCGATGTCGGCGGGCGCGGTGCTCGGCGGGGTGTTCTCCGGCTGGATTCCACGCGTCCGCAGGCAGGGCCTCGCGGTGCTGGTCTGCATCGTGCTGTGGGGCCTGGCCATGGTCGGTTTCGGTCTCGCCGTGGGTTTCACCGGCCACGGCCTGGGCCTCGGCGCGGGTTTGTGGATCGCGTTGGCCTGCTCGGCCTTCGGCGGCGCGGTGGACATGGTCTCGGCCGCGCTGCGGGTCACGATGCTGCAGACGGTGGCCACCGACGAACTGCGCGGGCGGCTGCAAGGGGTGTTCACAGTGGTGGTCGCGGGCGGTCCGCGGATCGGTGATGTTGCCCACGGTTTCGCGGCAGCGAGCCTGGGTACCGCTGTAGCCGCGGCGGGCGGAGGCGCGCTGGTGGTGGCGGGCGTGCTGATCGCGGCGGTCGCGTTTCCGGCCTTCACGCGTTACCGTGTCGCTCGCGCTCATGCCGAAATCGCCGTGTGACGTGCACCGCGAACACCCGGCGACCGGGTTCCGCCGTGGGCGCGGAACCTCACCGCGCCAGGACGTGTTTGTGAGCCTCCGCAGGACTACCCTCCGGTATTGTCCGCGTCGGTGAACGGCTAGCGTTGAGGCAAGCGCATCGTGCGCCGACCGCGCCGGTGCCTGTGGTTCTAGCCTGAGAGGGATCCTTCCGTGCCCGCTGAGAACATCATCAACGTCGACGACGACGCCAAGCCGGTCCTTTCCTACCCCGGCGGCGAGTTCCCGATGACGGTCGCCAGGGCCGCCGAGGGCAACGACGGGATCGAGCTGGGAAAGCTGCTGGCCAGCACCGGGTACGTGACGTACGACCCGGGCTTCATGAACACCGCCCCGACCAAGTCGGCGATCACCTACATCGACGGTGAGGCGGGCATCCTGCGCTACCGCGGGTACCCGATCGACCAGCTCGCGGCGGCCTCGACCTTCATCGAGGTCAGCTACCTGCTGATCTACGGCGAGCTGCCGACCCAGGCCCAGCTCGAGGACTTCACCGACCGCATCCGCAGGCACACCCTGCTGCACGAGGACCTGAAGCGGTTCTTCGACGGATTCCCGCGCAACGCGCACCCGATGCCGGTGCTGTCCTCGGCCGTGAACGCGCTGTCGGCCTACTACCAGGACTCGCTGGACCCGCGCGACCCCGAACAGGTCGAGCTGTCCACCATCCGACTATTGGCCAAGCTGCCCACCATCGCGGCCTACTCGTACAAGAAGTCGGTCGGCCAGCCCTTCCTCTACCCGGACAACTCGCTGAGCCTGGTGGAGAACTTCCTGCGCATGACCTTCGGCTTCCCTGCCGAGCCCTACGAGGTCGACCCCGAGGTCGCGGCGGCGCTGGACATGCTGCTCATCCTGCACGCCGACCACGAGCAGAACTGCTCCACCTCGACCGTTCGCCTGGTCGGCTCGTCCGACGCCAACCTGTTCACCTCGGTGTCCGGTGGCATCAACGCGCTGTGGGGCCCGCTGCACGGCGGCGCGAACCAGGCCGTGCTGGAGATGCTCGACGGCATCAAGGCCAGCGGCAGCGACGTCAAGGAGTTCATCCGCAAGGTCAAGAACAAGGAAGACGGGGTGAAGCTCATGGGCTTCGGGCACCGCGTCTACCGCAACTACGACCCGCGCGCGTCGATCGCCAAGAAGCACGCCGACGCCATCCTGAGCAAGCTCGGCGGCCACGACGAGCTGTTCGACATCGCCCAGGCCCTGGAAGAGGCCGCGCTCACCGACGACTACTTCATCGAGCGGCGCCTGTACCCGAACGTCGACTTCTACACCGGCGTCATCTACAAGGCGATGGGCTTCCCGACCCGCATGTTCACGGTGCTGTTCGCGATGGGCCGGCTCCCCGGCTGGATCGCGCACTGGCGCGAAATGCACAGCGAGCCTTTGAAGATCGGCCGTCCGCGGCAGATCTACACCGGCTACGGCGCCCGCGATTACCGCGAGATCACCAACCGCTGACGACATCCATCCACCATCTATCGAAGGGGTAAAAGCCGAATGACCAAACCGGAGATCGAGGTCCAGGAAGGGCCCGCGCCCACCGAGCTGGTGATCAAGGACATCATCGAAGGCGAGGGCAAGGAAGCCGTGCCCGGTGGCACGGTGGAGGTGCACTACGTGGGCGTCGAATTCGAATCCGGCGAAGAGTTCGACTCCTCCTGGAACCGTGGTGAGTCCATCACCTTCCCGCTGCGCGGCCTGATCCAGGGCTGGCAGGACGGCATCCCCGGCATGAAGGTCGGCGGCCGTCGTCAGCTGACCATCCCGCCGGAGCTGGCCTACGGTGCGGTCGGCGGGGGCCACCCCCTGTCCGGCAAGACGCTGGTCTTCGTGATCGACCTGCTGAACGCCAACTGATTTCAGCGTCGAGTGGCCTGTGTTCCGAATCGGAACACAGGCCACTTCTCGTATTCCGGCTATTGCCTGACGATTTCGACCGGATCGGTGAGAGCCGCGGCCAGAGCCGATTGCTGGGCGCTGCTGCGTTGCGGCATGGCGGCGACGGCCTTGTCGGTCTGGGCGCTCAGGTTGTGGACGATGCCTTGCAGCTGGCTCACACCGCCGGTGAGCTGGCCGATCGCGTCGACCAATTGGGCGCCGCCCTGTTCGGCCAGCTGGGGCAGGCCCTCGGCGAGCTTCGCGCCCTCGGACAGTTGCGCGCTCGCGCTGGTCAGGCGGTCGACGACGGTGCGAAGCAGCGTGCCGAGATCGGTATCGGGGTCCACCGCGCCGCCGACGAGCGAACCCAGTCCGGTCAACTGCGAGCCCGCCTGGCCGGACACGCCGCGCAGCGCGTCCAGTTTCCCGATGATGTCGGCAAGTGCCGGATCGCTCGCGAACGGCAGCGCGCGCAACAGCGGCAGGATCTGATCGAGTCCACTGCTGACCGTGTTCGCCGTCCGCTCCACCTGCGCGATGGTGATGCCGGTCGAATCGAGCGCGGCGGCGAGCTGGTCGGCTTGCGCGGCGGCACCGTCCACGGTGGAGTTCAGCAGCGCGATGGCCGAAGTCAGCTGCGCCGAACCGTTCTTCGCGAACTCCAGGAAGCCGAGCAGCTGATCGGCGCCGGAGCTGAATTGATCGGCTCCCGCGGCGGCGGCGGCGACGCCCGCGTTGAGCAACTGGGCGGTGAACTGCACCTGCGACATCTGGGACCGGGCCTGCGCGACGGCGGTGAGAGCGGCGTCGACGCCGACCGCGCCGATACGGTGGGTCACCGCGGTGACCGCGCCGTGCACGAGATCGGCGTCGGCGTCCTCGTGTGTGGCCACGGTGACCTTGGCCCGCTTCGGCTCCGCGCCGGCCAGGGTGCCCATCGACTCGGTCAGATCGGCGGGCAGGGTGATGACGGCGGCGTAATCGTCTGTGTCCAGCGCACTCGCGGCGACGGCGTGCCACTCATAGCCACCCGCCTCCTGCAACGCCTCGACCACCCGCGCACCGGTCGGGCCCATATCGACATCGACCAGCGCGATCGCCGTCGGCCCCCGGTCGGACCCGGTGTATGCGCTGATTCCGGCGCCGAGGAATCCCGCTGAGACGAGGGCAACAACGAGAAGGGCCCAGCGGGCGCATTTTCCGATCACGTCCGCACACCCTAAACGCGAGTTATGGTGCGCTCCTTGGCGTTTCTCTGAGAGATATCTAAGTTGCCGACCGCTCGGGCAGGTCGAGGACAAGCCGGATGCCGCCGAGGGTGCCCGCGTCGAAATAGGCCCGGCCACCGTGGAGTTGGGCCTGCTGGGCGACCAGCGCCAGGCCGAGGCCGGAGCCGCCCTTGCTGGCTTGGCTGCCGCGGAAGAAGCGGTCGAAGACGGCTTCCCGCTCCTGCGGCGGTATGCCGCGGCCGTTGTCGTCGATCGAGATCACGATGTGGCCGCCCGCCCCCCGGTGCGCGGAGACCAGCGCCTCGGTGGCTCCGCCGTGCTTGACGGAGTTGGCCAGCGCGTTGTCCACCGCCAGCCGCAACCCGGCGGGCAGGCCGCGGGTGACCAGTTCGGCGTCGGAATCGATGCGCACGGTGAGGCCGGGGAAGTGCCGCATGGCGTCGTGCGCGGCCTGATCGCACAGGTCGCCGACGTCGGTGGCGACGTGGTCGCGCTCGTTGGTCAGATCGCCGGTGGCCAGCCGCTCCAGCGCCGCGAGCGTGCTCTCCACCCGGCCCTGACTGCGTTGCAGGTCATCGAGGATCTCGGCCCGCTGCGCCTCGTCCAGATCGAGGGTGCGCAGCACCTCGAGGTCGGTGCGCATCGCGGTCAGCGGAGTGCGCAGCTCATGGGCGGACACGGCGGCGAAGTCGCGCGCGGTCTCCAGCGCGGCCGCGGTCTGGGCGTGGGCCTGATCCACCCGCTGCAGCATGGTGTTCACCGCCTCGGCCAGCTTCTCCGCCTCGTGCACGCCCGCGCCCTCCACCGGCGTCTGCGGATCGCGGGGATCGGGGAACGCGCTGCGCGCCCCCACCTGCCGGGTGAGCCGGACGATCGGACGCACCGCGGCGCCCGCGAGCAGCCAGCCGAGCGCCGCCGCGGCGGCGATCGCCAGCAGCGCGCCGCCGAGCACCCAACGTTGCTGTTCGGCGGTGGCCTCGGCCGCACCCGCGGCGGGGATGCCGAGCGAGACCACCCGGCCCGCCGGTTGATTCTCGATGGTGGTCGAAATCCGGTACGGGATGCCGCGCACCGTGACGGTGCGGGAACCGGTAGGCAGCGCGGGCAGTTCGGTGGGCGTGCTCGCGACCACCTCGCCGTTGTCTCGGACGGTCACGGCCATGTCGTTGTTGAGCCCGGTCAAGCTGATGAACCGGACCGCGATCTGCGGCTCGATCAGGACGATCCGCGCCGCGACGGCGAGTTGCTGGTCGGATTGCTGCAGGTTGTTGCGTTCGATGGCGCGGATGCTGATCAGGCTGATCAGCGTCACGATGACGATCGCGCCCGCCGCCGCCGCTCCCGCGACCCGGGTGCGCAGCGAAAACGACCGGCGCCGACGAATCTTCGGGCGGTCGGTGGCGAACACGGTCATTTCGGCGCTCGCAGCACGAACCCGACACCGCGGATCGTGTGCAGCAGCCTGGGCGTGTCGCCCACCTCGAGCTTGCGGCGCAGGTAGCCGACGAAGACGTCCACCACGTTGGTGTCGGCGGCGAAGTCGTAGCCCCACACCAGTTCCAGCAGCCGCTCCCGGCTCAGCACCACGCCCACATTCCTGGCCAGCGTGGACAGCAGCTCGAATTCCCGCTTGGTGAGCTCGATCTCGCGGCCGTGCAGCAGCGCGCGGTAGCCCGCGACGTCCACCTCCAGCGGACCGACGGTGAGCGCGCCCGGGGTCGCGGGGGCGGGTGCGTCGGATCGGCGGCGCAGCAGAGCCCGGATCCGTACCACCAGCTCTTTCAGTACGAATGGTTTGACCAGGTAGTCGTCGGCGCCGGACTCGAGTCCGGAGATGCGGTCGTCCACCGAGGCGCGGGCGCTGAGCACGCAGATCGGCACGTCGTTGCCCATCGCGCGCAACGCGGTGACCACGCCCGCGCCGTCCAGCACGGGCATGTTCATGTCGAGCACGATGGCGTCGGGCGCGTTCTCGTTCACGCTGCGCAGCGCCTGCGCGCCGTCCCTGGCCACGAGAACCTGGAAGCCGGACAGGCGCAGCCCGCGCTCGACCGAGGCGAGCACGTCCTCGTCGTCGTCGACGACGAGAACCGTGGGAGTCGGGGTCGACGTCACGTCGTCCATTCTGCTCCCCCTCCTCTCCGGTTCTTCGATCCGTGCAGGTCGGGGGATGCCGGACATGCGTCCAGCTCCCGGGATGGGTGACTCGCCGGGGCCTCGGCCCCGGCGAGTCACCCCTGTCCTCGCGCGATCAGTAGTTGTGGCAGGACTCGGCCACGGCGCGGATGGTGTCGCGCAACTGCGCGGTCCGGGGGTCGTTCTCCGCCTGGCGCGCGGCATCCGGGTTCTCGTCGATGGCCCGCCGCAGCTCGGCGCGCCGCTGCTCGACCGGCTGGTCGAACTTGCGCTGCAACTCGGCCTTCTGGTTCGGGTTGGCGTCGAGCATCGCGGCCAGCTGCGGCGCCTTGTCGTGCAGCGCGGCATCGACCTGAGCGAACGAGCAGTCCGAGGTCAGCAGCGGCTCGGCGTATTCCATCGGGCCCGCGGCGGCGATCGCGGGGCTCAGGAACAACGTGACCGTGGCGAATCCACCAGCTGCGAGAGCGGCGACGGCGGGGCGGCCTACGGAACGTTTCATGATGTGTTGCCTCCAGATCATCGAAGGGTTTCGGGGCGGTCTCGAGGCTATTTCGAACTGCTGGCACGGATCTGAACGTCCTCTGTGGAAACTCTGAGGACATCCCGGTTCGTGCGGAAACTCAGGACGGCACAACCGGATCCACGTCGGGCGCGACCACGTCGTCGGTGTTCTCGGGGTCGCTGTGCGCGGGTTCGCGCCACTCCGGGCGCGCCGCGCGGATCTGCTGTTCCAGGGCCGCGAGCACGCCCGGATCCTCGATCGTGGACGGCACCTCGAACGGCCCGCCGGAAGTCATCTGCCGGATGGTCTTGCGCAGGATCTTGCCCGACCTGGTCTTGGGCAGCGCCGTCACGACGATGGCGTCGTGCAGCGTCGCTATCGCGCCGACCTGGGTGCGCACCCGCTCGATCAGCTCGTCGCGCAGTTGCCGCGGATGGATCTCGACGCCGGCCTTCAGCACCACGTAGGCCAGCGGCCGGTGGCCCTTGAGCTCGTCGGGCAGCCCGATGACGGCGCATTCGGCGACCGCCTCGTGCCCGGCGATGGCCGCCTCGATGCTGCCCGCCGAGAGCCGGTGCCCGGCCATGTTGATCACGTCGTCGCTGCGACCGAGGACGAACAGATAACCGTCCTCGTCGAAGTAGCCGGAGTCGCCGGTGAGGTAGTGGCCGGGGTAGGCGGACAGATAGGAGCGCTCGTAGCGGGCGTCGTCTCGCCACAGTCCGGTCAGCGTTCCGGGCGGCAGCGGCAGGCCGATGACGATATTGCCCTCGGTGTTGGGTGCCACCGCGTTGCCCGAGGAGTCGAGCACCCGTAATCGATACCCCGGTACCGGCACCGACGCCGAGCCCGGCTTGATCGGCAGCCGCTGCAGGCCGAGCGGGTTCGCGCAGATCGGCCAGCCGGTCTCGGTCTGCCACCAGTGATCGACGACCGGGCAGTCCTGGCGGCCCGCGAGCAGGGTCTCGTCGGCCCAGGCGTAAGTGGCCGGGTCCAGGCGCTCGCCCGCGCAGAACAGGGCGCGCAGTGAGGACAGGTCGTGGCGGTGGGCCAGCTCCGCTCGCGGATCCGCCCTGCGGATGGCCCGCAGCGCGGTCGGGGCGGTGAACAGCACGTCGACCTTGTGCCGGTCGACCACCCGCCAGTACGCGCCCGCGTCCGGCGTGCCGATCGGCTTGCCTTCGTACAGCAGCGTGGTGGCTCCGACCAGCAGCGGCCCGTAGACGATGTAGGAGTGACCGACCACCCAGCCCACGTCGGAGGCGGCCCACATCACCTGGCCCGCGCCGACGTCGTAGATGTTGCGCATGGACCAGGCGAGCGCGACCGCGTGCCCGCCGTTGTCCCGGACCACGCCCTTCGGCTTACCGGTGGTGCCGGAGGTGTACAGGATGTAGAGCGGATCGGTCGCGGCGACCGGCACCGGGTCGGCCGGGGGCGCGTCGCGGACGGCGTCGTCCCAGTCCAGCCACTGCGCGGCCACGGTTTGCGCCGAACTCGGTAGGTACTCGGTGGCGGGCTGCGGGGCTGGGAAATGGATGGTGTCGAACTGCGGCCGCTGCTTGACTATCACCGTGCGCGGCGCGGTGGTCTCGGCCAGGTCGAGCGCCTGCAACACGATGGGCGGGTATTCGATGTTCTTGCCCGGTTCCAGGCCACCGGAGGCTGTGATGATCAACACCGGTTCCGCGTCGTCGATGCGGGCGGCCAGCTCCGGGGCCGCGAAGCCGCCGAACACCACCGAGTGGACCGCGCCGATGCGGGCGCAGGCCAGCATCGAGATCACCGCTTCGGGGATCATCGGCAGGTAGATCACCACACGGTCGCCCGCCGAGACGCCCAACCGGGCCATCGCGCCGGCGAACCGCGATACCTCGTCGAGCAACTCGGCGTAGGTGTAGACGACGGTGGCGTCGGTCATAGCGGAGTCGTATATCAGTGCGGGCTGATCGGCGCGGCTGGGGGCATCGGGGGTCGTCGGGTGCACGTGCCGATCGAGCGCGTTGAAGGAGGTGTTGAGGCGGCCGTCGGGAAACCACCTGGCCACCGGTCGGGCGCCGGCGTCGACGATCTGCGTCGGCGGCACGTCCCAGTCGATCGCCTCGGCCGCGGCGGCCCAGAACTCGGCGGGATCCACCAAGCTGGTCTGATAGGCCGGTCGATACTCCTGCCGCACGTTCAACCCCGTGACTCCCTAGCCTCGCCTCGATGCCCGCCTCGATAGATCTGGTTGATTGTGGCAGACTTCACGCGACGCCCGGGTGGGTGCCGCCACCATTGGTTTTGCCTGGAATCGGCAGGTCATCGGTTGCGAACTTACGCGGAGTCACCCAAGAAGTTATTGATCCGTTAGAATCTGATGTCACTTGTTTGGGCCGTCGTAGACGCAATTTCTCGGCCAGCCGCAGTTCTCGGCCAGCTCCACCCGTCGAGCCATGCACGCGATTGTGGAGGTTCGGCTGATGGTGCGTGGTAGAGGCCAGTTTGGAAAGTGAGTGGGAGATGCGTGACGCCGCTAGGTCCGGCAACAAACGCTGGGCGCTCGGCAACTGGGACCTGCGCTGGAAGGTGACGGCGGTACTCGCCGTGCCTCTGGCGGTCGCGGTCGGGCTCGGCGTGTCCAGGATCTCATCGGAGTTCGCGGAATCGAACCGGCTCGCCGACATCGCCGAGAACATCGCCGCCATCCCGGTGGTCACCGGCCTCAGCGCGCAGACGGCGACCACTGCGAGTTCGCAAATGGTCACCCTGGCGCCGAACACATCCATCGTGACCGATCAGAACCTGGCGGATCTGGACAAGGCGATCGCCAACGCGGAGAAGTCGGTCGACCGGTTGAGCAGCGTCCCGGGCGCGCGCGCGTCGCTGGAGAGCATGCTCAACCAGGCCAAAGCCGTCCGCGCCCAGGGCAAAGGCGCCACCACCGGTCCGGCCTCGGATACCGTCGCGTTGATCGACCGCGTCCGCAACGACAGCGTGCATATCGTCGAAACCACGGTCGGCCAGGTCAGCGACAGTGGGGTCGACGCGGCCAAACTGCGGTTGGTCGACTCGCTCAACACCCGTGCCGCGCTGGTCAGCGTGGTCGCCTCCTTCCCGGAGGTGCTGCGCTCCCAGCAGGCCGGCGTGCAGAGCTTCCTCATCGCGTCCAGCACGGAGCGCGCGCTGCTCAACGTGGTCGCGCACCGCTTCCCGGACGGCGACACCTCGATCGCCGATCTGCGCGCGGGCATCGACACCAGGGTCGCGCTGCTGACCAGCCCGCAGGCCCAGACGGGCCAGCTCCCGATCGGTGATCTGAAGAAGTCGCTGACCGACAGTCTCGCGGTCTACGAGCACGTCGTCGGCAAGTCGACCAAGGACATCGACTCCGCGATGCAGTCGCTGGTGTCCACGGCCCAGCGTGACGCGTGGACCTACACCGCGGTCGTCATCGCGACCATCCTCGCCGCGCTGCTGCTCGCCGTCTTCGTGGCCCGCTCGATGATCGTCCCGCTGCACCGTCTGCGGCTGGCCGCGCTGCGCGTGGCCGAGAGCGACCTGCCGCACGAGGTCGCCCAGCTCCGCAACGGCGCCTCGCCGGAAGAAGTGCCGCTGGAGCCGATGCCGGTGCGCAGCACCGAGGAGATCGGTCAGCTGGCCCGCGCCGTCGACGACATCCACGGCCAGGCGCTGCGCCTGGCGAGCGACCAGGCGAAGATGCGTTCGCAGGTCAACGACATGTTCGAGACCCTGGCGCGCCGGTCCAAGTCGCTCGTCGACCATCAGCTCACCCTCATCGAGGCGATGGAGTACGACGAGAAGGACCCGCGCCTGCTGGAAAACCTCTTCCGGCTGGACCATCTCGCCGCACGTATGCGACGCAACGGCGACAACCTGCTGATTCTCGCGGGCACCAGGCAGCGCCGCGCCAAGTCCGCCCCCGTCGAGATCGCCGACGTGCTGCGCGCCGCGATCTCCGAGGTCGAGGACTACGAGCGCGTGAAGCTCGGCGCGACGCCGCGCGGTTCGCTGAAGGAGCCCGCCGCCTCCGACCTCGCGCACCTGTTCGCCGAGCTGCTGGACAACGCGCTGCGCGCCTCGCCGCCGGAGACCGACGTCAAGTTCACTTTCGCGCAGGCGCACGACCAGGGCCTGCTCATCGAGGTGGCCGACCGCGGCATCGGTATGCCGCCCGCCGAGATGGCCGACATCAACCGGCGCTTGGAGCAGACCGCCGAGCCCGGACCGGACACGGCCCGCCACATGGGTCTGTTCGTGGTCGGCAGGCTCGCCGAGCGGCACGGCCTGACCGTGCGGTTGCGCCCGACCTTCGACACCGCGCGCGATCCGGGCGTGACGGTGACCGTGCACGTGCCGGTCGGACTGATCGTCGCGGGCAAGCCGAGCGCGGGGCAGCCCGTCACCCCGCAGCCCTCGCCGCAGGCCGCCGCGCCCCAGCGTCCGTCGGCGCCCTCATCGATGCAGATGCGGGCCGTCACGCGGACCCCTGGGGGCAATGTCATGGTCACTGTCGATCCCGGAGTGAGCGGCCCGATCCCGGTCACGAGTTCCACGCCGACCCCCAGCGGGCCCACCCCCAGTGCACCCGCGGCCACGGGCCCGGGCGGACTGCCGCAGCGGCAGCCGGGTTCGGCGATGTCGTCGTCCGGTATGCGCTCGGACGCCCAGCAGTCGGCCGCGAGTCTGCGTCCCGCACCGGGGCAGCCCTCGCCGAGCGGTCCGCAGCGCGGCAAGCTCGCCGCGGCCAATCTGCCCAAGCGCAACCTCAGCCCCGGCGGTCCGCCGCCGCGTCAGCCCGGTGGTCCAGCGGAACAGTCCGGGTCCGGCCTGCCGCCGCGTGAGCCGAACTCCGGTGAGCTGCCGGTTCGCCAGCCGGGCGCGAACGGTGTGCCGCAGTCGAGCACGGGTCTGCCGCAGCGCCAGCCGGGTACGAACGGTGTGCCGCAGCGGGAGTCCGCCTCCGGTGGTCTGCCGCAGCGCGATGCCTTGGGCGGTCTGCCGCAGCGTGAATCGGCCTCCGGTGATCTGCCGCAGCGCGATGCCTTGGGCGGCTTGCCGCAGCGTGAGTCTGCCTCTGGCGGTTTGCCGCAGCGTGATGCGCTGGGTGGTTTGCCGCAGCGCGATTCTGCCTCTGGTGGTTTGCCGCAGCGTGATGCCCTGGGCGGTCT
>NZ_BAFP01000021.1 GCF_000308455.1 Nocardia abscessus NBRC 100374
CCTGCCACTGGCCGGAGCGCTGCGCACCGCGTTCGGCGTCTGCGGCAACGCCATGGGCGCCGACGGGCGCGTCGTCCACGTCGCGTACGGCTGTGGCGCGCACTCCGACACCGAGGCCCCCACCGGCGGCGGCTCCCCGCTCTACGAGGCATACGACGACGCGGCCATCGAGGTGATCCCGCCCGAAAAGGGACGCGCGCGCGCCGAGGCGGATAAGCCCGCGGGTGGTGGTCGGCACCGTGCGGCCGAGGCGAGCAGTGCGTCCGTGGCGGCGGAACAGGCGGAGGACGTAATGGGGACCGCCGAGGTCCGTGCGGACGCGGCGGTCGCGGAGGACCTTGCGGTTGTCGAGGACGCTGCGGTTGTCGAGGACGCTGTGGCTGTCGAGGACGCTGCGGCCGTCGAAGAGGCGGAGGTCGCCGAGGGCGCTGCGGTTGCCGAGGGCAGTGCGGTCGCTCAGGCCGCGGGACTCTCTGAGCAAGCTGCGGCTGCCGAAGGGCTTGCCGTCGGCGAGGAATCGGAGGTCACCGATACCACTGCGGTTACCCAGGATGCCGTGATTGCCGAGAACGCTGCGGTGGGCGAAAAAGCTGCGATTGCCGAGACCCCTGCGGTCGGCGAGGACGCGAAGGTCGCCGAGGCGACTGCGGCTGCCGGAAACGCTGCTGTTGCGGACGATGCTGTGCTTGCCACGGCGCCTGCGGTCGGTGAGAGCGCGGAGGTCCCTGAAGCCACTGCGCTTACCGACGATGCTGCGGTGGCCGAGGGCGCTGCGGTGGCCGAGAGCGTGGTTCCTCCTGCCCAAGACGATGCCGCAACCGACGACCTTGCCGGTGCCGAGCACGTCGGCGGCGCGGAGGGGCTTGCGGCTGGCGGGGCGGCCTCGGAGAACGCGGCTGTCCCGGAAGTGAACGCCACTGCCGGGGCTCCGAGTGTGCCCGGCATCGGCCAGTCCGCCGACCGGACGGCGACTGCGGGTCCTGAGGTGACCGAGCCCGATGCCGCCGGGGTCGGTGAAATCGATTCTGCCGCCGTGGCTGCGGAATCGATCGTTCCGTCCGCCGGGCGGGAGGTGCCCAGCACGGACGACGTCGCTGAGCCGCCGACGGTGCACGACACCACGTCTGCTGCCACCGACGCGAGTTCCGCAGCCGCGCAGGGCGAGCCGCGCAGCACGGAGGACGACAACGACCCCAGCCCAGCGCTCCGCACGGGCGACGCGGCGGACACCCCCGCGGCCACCGGTGAAAGCGGATCGGCCCCTGTGGTTGCCGCGTCGGTCGATACGCAAAGCACCGGCGACTTCTCGGATAGTTCGGTCGGTACCGAGTCGAGTCCGGCCGAGCAGGTGACCGTCCCGACCGAGTCCGCGGTGGAGTCGGGCTCGTCGGAGTCCCGGCCCGCCGAGCCGCGCACCGCCGCATCGGGCCTATCCGGTACGAGCGTGGACGAGGCAGCTCTCCCGGTGACCGCTGACCGTGAGCCGGGTTCGGTGAACACGCAGTCGGATGCGGTGACCGACGTGGAGCAGCCCGCGGCTGGTTCGGATCCCGTCCAGCCGTCCGGCACCGGGTCGAGTGCGTCCGAGGCGGAAGCTTCCTCCGCCGCCGCGCCCGGCGTCCCGGCGACCAGCGCTACGGATTCGCCGGTGCAGACCGGAACCGAGAACGCAGGTGCGCCGGCCGATTCCACGGTCGGTGACGAGCCGGAGTCCGAGACACGGCCGGGGTTCCAGTCATCGCCGCGGAGTTGACCGAGGCCGCCGATCCGTTCGGCACGGCGGCGTTGCGGGCGGGAGTGCTCGCCGCATGGCGTGATTCGCCGACGCGGTTGCGGGAGGACGCCGCGACCGAGCACGACTTGGTCCGCGCCGGCTATCGCGACCGGTTGCTGACCGAGCTGGCGCAGAACGCCGCCGACGCCGCGCGCAAGGCGGGCGTGCACGGTGATCTCGTCGTCCGGCTCGACGGTCGTGTCCTGTCCATCGGCAATACCGGTGCGCCGCTGGACGTCTCCGGCGTGCACGCGCTCACCGCCCTGCGTGCGTCGGCGAAATCCGGCGACGGCGCCGTCGGCCAGTTCGGCGTCGGATTCACCGCGGTGCTCGCGGTGAGCGACGACATCGAGCTGCGGTCCACCTCCGGATCCCTGCGGTTCTCCCGCGACCGGACCCGGGAAAACCTGAGTAGCAACCAGATCCGGATTCCCGCCGTCGAAACCGGCGAATTCGCCCCGCCGGTGCTGCGGATGGCCTGGCCGAGCCAGGCGCGACCGTCGGAGGGTCTCGACACCGAGGTGGTGCTGCGCCTGCGCGCGGACGTCGACGCCGACGCGCTCCTGGCTGCGATGCGCGCCGAAGCTGTCGACCTGCTGCTGGAATTGCCCGCTCTGCACCGCATCCGCGTCGGCGCGGACGAATTCGTCGGCAGTGCGGAAGACATGGGCGGCGGCATGCACGAGGTCTATGTCGACGGTCCGGGCAGCGAACAGCGAACCTGGTGGCAGTACCGCACACCGCGCGCCCGCTGGCTGCTGCCGGTGCGCGACGGCAAGCCGGTGGCCGCCGCTCCCGACGTGCTGCGAGCGCCCACCCGCTCCGACGAGGAACTGTCGCTGCCCGCGCTGCTCATCGCCGACATCCCCATGCAGCCGGATCGTCGCAGGCTGTTGCCCGGCGCCCGGCTCGCCGAATTGGCGTCGGGCTACGCCGATTTCGCCCGCGCCCTTGCGCCACGGGACCGTCTCGTGCTGGTTCCCGCGCCTGGTTTCGCTCGCAGCGAGGCCGACGGTCTGCTGCGCGAAGCCCTGCTGCACGAGTTGCGATCCCATCCTTGGCTGCCGGTCGTAGCCACCCCACGGCGCGCTCCGCAGGAAGATTCCCGCGACGCTGAACCAGGCCGTGAGCCTGGTTTCCACGACGAATCCGCCGCTGCGGACGAGCAGGAATGGCCTGCCGAACCGACCGACATATCCAGCGCTCCATCGATCCCCGTCGGCGAGCCCGGTGCCGCTTCCCCCTTCGCCGAAGCGCCGTTCGCAGCCGTCGGGGCACCGCCGCAGGAAGTCGCCGTCCCCACCCGCGCATATGTCTTCACCGGTCTGACCGCGGAGTTGGCCGCGCTGCTCGACGACGTGGTCGGCCCTTTGGTGATCCCGGACCTCTCCGGGCGGGCCCAGGCCGAGGCCATGGGCGTGCTGGACGTGCACCGGCTCGGTTTGGCCCGGCTCGCGGAATTGTCCGGGGGCCTGGAGCGGCCGCCGAGTTGGTGGCGGCAGTTCTACGCCGCGCTGGAACCGTTCGTGGTGGATCCGCTCGCGGCCGAAGAGCTGGGCGCGCTGGCGGTTCCGCTGGCCGACGGCCGACTGGTCACCGGGCCGCGCACCGTGGTGCTGGACGATCAGCTCGAGGTCGCGATCCCCGTGCACTGGGCCAGGCTGGCGCACCCCGAAGCCGCGCATCCGCTGCTGGCTCGGCTCGGCGCGCGGTCGGCCACCGCCGAGGATCTCCTGAACGACCCGGGGTTGCGGGCCGACTTGGAGGATCATCCGGGCGATCCCGACACCGCCGACGCCGTCCTGCGTCTCGCCGCGCACGCCGACCCGCAGTCGCTGCCGTCCTGGCTCGGACTGCTCGAATTGCCCGACGTCGATGGCGAACCGCGGTCCGCCGACGAACTGCTGCTGCCCGGCGCGCCGCTGCGCGAACTGCTCGTGCCGGATGCGCCGTTCGGCACGCTCGACCCCCAGCTGGTGGAACGCTACGGTGCGGACGCTTTGCGCGCGGTCGGCGTCGGCTGGGATTTCGGTGTGATCGTCGAGGCCGATCCGACCGGCCCCGATCATGATCTGGCCGACGAGGAACAGTGGTGGTCCACGCTGCCGGACGATCCGCCGGAGCTGATCGCCGTCCGCGACCTCGACCTGGTCGATGATCGGGCCTGGCCGGAAGCGTTGCGGCAGCTGGCCGCGACGCCGCGCACCCGCCGCCTGCTCGCCGACGCCGGCGGCTACACCGCGTGGTGGCTGCGCACGTATGCGCGGATCGACAGCACCGCGCTGGGCCTGTTCCGTCATCCCGCCGATACCGAGTTCGACGGACTGCTACCGGCGTTCACCGTCGCCGGCGTGGACCCGGACGCCTATCGCGCGGTTCTCGCCGACCCCGGGACGATCACCGACGAGCTGGCCGCCGCGCTGCTGGACGCGCTCGCCGATCCATCGAGAACGCCCGCGCCGGAGGTCGTCTCGCGGACGCACGCGCGTCTGGCGGCCGCCGTCGCCGCTGGTCTGCTCGATCTCGAAGAGCTGCGACCACCCGATCGTGTGCGCGCGCTCTCCGGCGCCGTGGTCGATCCGGGCGACGCGTTCGTCCTCGATCAACCGTGGTTCGGTTTGGCGGTGCCACCGGACCGCGTGGTGGCGGGCGATACCGAAACCGCTTCGGCCCTGGCGGCTCTGCTCGATCTGCCGCTGGTGTCCGAGGCCGTCACCGCCGAGGTGGTCGAGACCGGACGCCGCACGACCTGGGCGGCGGAGCCACTGGGCGTCGTGCTGCGCCAGGTATTCGGCTTGCCCGCCCAAGCGGGCGAGCTGATCGTGCACCGAGAGCTGACGGTGCGGCTGAGCGGTGCGATCGAGGCGACGGTGGCGGTGCCTTGGTGGCGGACCGGCGCGGCCGTACACGTTCGCGCGCCGCAACCGCGCAGCTGAGCCCGCGGCTAGTGCGCGGCGTATTGGGTGATCATCTCGCTCAACAGATCCAGCTGCACGCGCACGCTCTCGCTGTCGTTGTCCACCAGCCAGCGCAGCACCACACCGTCGATGACATTGAGCGTGAAGCGGCTCAACGTCTGCACCGGGACCGACCAGTTGGTGCCGGTCGCGTCGCGCGCGTGCTCCAGGATGTCGGCGACGGTGGAGTCGTTGAAGTTGTACTGTTCGCGCGCGATCGCCAGTTTCGCCGGGGTTTGTTCGCCTTCCCGCAGCGCGTAAGTGGTCGTTTCGTAAGTGAGCAGCTGTCGTTCCGGAGTGGCTTCAATGTTGAGCCACATGAGTTCGAGTCCGGCACGGATCAATTTTTGAAGGGCTTCTTTTCCACTTCCGACGTCCTGCCATACCGTTTCGTTTGCGTCCACGGAATCGCGCAATTCCATCGACAACGCTTTGACCAGCTCGGTCATCAGCGCGTCCTTGTTTTCGAAACAGTAATGCACCACACCGAGCGAGACACCGGCCGCCTGAGCGACATCGCGCGTGGTCACGCCCGCGACGCCCTTTTTCTCGGCAAGGCCGATCGCGGCCTCGATAAGGTGGGCCCGTCGTTCTTCGACGCTCAATCGGGAGGACACCCAAGGGAGTTAAGCGCGCACGGCCCGCGCAGTCAATTCGCGGGCGGAAAAAATTCGACTGGACGAGTGACCAGTTGTGTGGTTCGCTGCATCGGGACAGAAGGGAGACGGGTATGTCGGTGTCGCGCAGAACTGTTCTGGCCCGGACCGCGATCGGTTCGGCCACGCTCGCGGCCGCGACGGTGCCCGGGATGAGTGGCGTGCTCGGCGTTCCGGCGGCCGCCGCCCCGGATTCGGGCGGCTACGAGATCGGCGTCGGGCTTTCCGACATCACCGGCCCGGCCGCGGAATGCGGCATGATGGGCTACTCCCAGCTCGAGCAGCAGACCGCGGGCATCCACCTGCGCCCGCGGGCGCGGGCGTTCGTCATCGGCAGCGCGGGGCGGCGAATCGTCTTCGTGGTCGCCGAGAACGGGATGATCTTCCAGTCCGTGCACCGTGGCGTGCTGACCGAACTGGCCCGGCGGTTCGGCGATCTGTACACCGAGCAGAACGTCCTGCTCACCTCCACGCATTCGCACGCGACCTGCGGCGGCTCCAGCCACGACTACGCCTACAACCTGTCCATCCTCGGTTTCCAGCAGCAGGTCTACGACGCCGAGGTGAACGGGATCGTCGAGGCGATCGCCGCCGCGCACGCCGATCTCGGCCCCGGCTCGCTCGCGGTCGGCCACACCGAGCTGCACAACGCGAGCGTGAACCGCTCGCGGGTGGCCTGGGAACGTAATCCGCTCGCGGACAGGCAACATTTCCCGGACGCCATCGATCCCGCGGTGACCACGCTCGTCCTGCGCAAGGGCGGCCGGTCGGTCGGAACCATCACCTGGTTCGCCACCCACAACACCTCGATGACCAACGCGAACCGGCTGATCAGTTCGGACAACAAGGGCTACGCCTCGTTCTCCGGCGAGCACATCGAGCACGGCGTGCGCTACCTGGACGGCAAGCCCGCGTTCGTGGCCGCCTTCGCGCAGACCAACGCCGGTGACATGTCCCCGAACCTGAATCTGCGTCCGGGCTCCGGCCCCACCGAGGACGAGTTCGACAACACCCGGATCCTGGGCGAGCGGCAGTACGCGGCATCGAAAGACGCGGCGGCCCAGGCGCGCTCGATCTCCGGTCCGGTGGACGGGTTGCTCTGCTACATCGACCTGGCCGACATCGCCGTGGACGGTCGCTTCACACCGGACGGCCTGCCGCGGCGCACCGCACCGGCCGCGGCGGGTGTCTCGCTGATCGCGGGCAGTGTCGAGGACGGTCCGGGCTTGCCGGGCGGCCCCATTCCGGAAGGTGTGCGCAATCCCTTTCTCGAGGCGCTCGGTGACCCGGCCCAGCCGGCACCGGCCTGGCTGGCGGACGCGCAGGCGCCGAAGGCGATCGCGGTGCCGCTGGGCATGCTGCCCCCGCTGGCTTGGGTGCCGAATGTGCTGCCGATTCAGCTCGTTCGGATCGGCGAACTCTATCTGGCCGCCGCGGGTGGGGAATTCACCATCACGGCCGGCTTGCGGATCCGCCAGGCGGTCGCGGCGGCGCTGAACGTCCCGCTGGATCAGGTGCTCATGCAGGGCTACGCGAACGCCTACCACGAATACGTCACCACGCCCGAGGAATACGACTCCCAGCAGTACGAGGGCGCTTCGACACTGTTCGGCCGCTACACCCTGTGCGCCTATCAGCAGGAGTTCACGCGGCTGGCCACGGCCTTCGCCGCCGGTGGCCGGGTGCCGCGCGGCCCGGCGCCGCGCGATGTGTCCCAGCTGCAGCCGAACTTCCAGCCGGGCGCCGGTCCGGACGCGGCCGCGCCGGGCCGCGGCTTCGGCGACGTGCTGGTGCAGCCGCACCCGTCCTATGGGCCGGGCGGCCGCGTAGTGGCCGAATTCGTCTCGGCGCATCCGAAACACGACAACCGCCGCAACGGGACATTCTTGGAGGTGCAGCGCCGGAATGCTTCCGGAGAATGGGTGCGGGTGGCCAACGAGGGCGAGTGGGCGGTGCGATACCACTGGAGCAAGCACGGGCCCGCCGCGTCGGTGGCCCGCTTCACCTGGGACATCCCACTCGACGCCGAGCCGGGACGCTACCGTTTCCAGCACTACGCGACCCGTCTCGATCCCAGTGGCGCACTCCACCCGTTCACCGGCGCCACCGACGAATTCGAGGTGGGCCGACCGTAACCAGGCGGGCTACAAACCGGTCTGCGCGCCCTTGTCCCCGCGCCGCGCGCCGCGGCGCTGGACGAGATAGATCACCAGGGCCATCAGGCCGACCACCAGCCCCATGAGGCAGACCGGGCGGGCCGACGCCCATCGGTCCCCGCCCGCCCACACCACCACGGTGGCGACCAGCCACAGCGCGCTGCCGACCGCGAGCACGGGGCGCGGATCGGTCAGGCGCGGCGGGAGCTGCGGGACATTCTGCGTCACGGGTTCAGCCTAATCGGCCCGGCGAGACGAAGTCCGTCGGCCGAGCGGAAGCGCGGCCGTCCCGGAGCGCGGGAACCCGCGACCGGCCGCGCGCGGTCCCGTATCGTTTGCCACTGTGACAACGCCATCGGATGTCAGAGCCCTCGCTGGTGAGCTCTCGCTGGCGGTCGTTCGACTGACGCGGCACCTGCGCGGCCGTCGGGCCGACTCGCAGATCTCGCTGACCCAACTCTCCGCGCTCGCCACCCTCGCGCGGGAGGGCGCGATGACTCCGGGTGCGCTCGCGGCGAAAGAACGCGTCCAGCCCCCGTCCATGACTCGCGTCATCGCCTCGCTCACCGATCTCGATCTGGTGGAGCGCAACCCGCATCCGACCGACGGCCGTCAGATCATCGTCTCGCTGTCCCCGGCGGGGCGCGCGCTCATCGCCGACGAGGCCAGCGCGCGGGAGGCGTGGATGACCGAGCAGCTGTCCACGCTCACCGAAGAGCAACTCGTCGTGCTCACCCGGGCCGTGGCGATCATGAAGCAGATCGTCGCGGAGTCCGAGTAGTCCGTTCTGCCGCAACAACATTCGATGCCGATGCCGTCGACGGCGGCAGGTTCAGCGGTTCGTCCGGACGAGTCGGACGAGGATTCCGGCGCCCCACCACAGCAGGCCGCCCGCGATCGTCAGGCAGAGGACGAAGGCAGGATAGACCAGGACCCCGTAGTCGGCGGCCCAGCGGGGGAGGCGGGTGAGCTGGGTGGCCGCGACGACGATCAGCAGCAGGCCCAGAACCGCCGCGATCGGCGCGAGTGGCGCGGTGTCCGGGGCAGTGCGGTCGGTCATGTGGAGCCCTCCTGTGCGGTCGGCTCGGCACCCGCTCGGGGCGCGATGGGCACTGGAAAACGTCAGTTACCTTCTAGCTAACATTCGCACAGGGGTGTGATTTCGTTAACACTCTGTGACGTAGATCACAGAAGAATCGCGACGGCGCCGTGCAGGCGGGCACAGCGTGACCTGCACAAGGGCGGCCGATCCGGCCGGATGTGCCGACGACTACCGCGTTCCGAACGGCTGGTCGCTGTCCACGATCTCCCGTCCCAACGGGAACAGCGAGATGGGGATGAACTTCAGGTTGGCCCAGCCGAACGGGATGCCGATGATCGAGACGAACAGCGGGATGCTCGTGATCAGGTGGCCCAGCGCGAGCCACCAGCCCGCGACGATGAACCAGATGATGTTGCCGATCAACGAGCCCGCGCCCGCCCCCGGCTTCTCCACCGTGGTCCGGCCGAACGGCCACAGCACGTAGGCGGCGATCCGGAAGGACGCGATGCCGAAGGGGATCGTGATGATCAGGATGAAGCAGATGATCCCCGCCGCGATGTACCCGAGCGCCAGCCAGAACCCGGCGAGGACGAGCCACAGGATATTGAGAACCAACTGAATCGGCTTCATGAGACCAGCATGCCAGCCGCGCGCCGATTCGGACATTTCTTCCTTCCCGGCGGCGGGGCGCGGTGCGCGTCGTCAGAAGAACCAGCCGAGCATCGCGTCCCGCTCCGTGCGGAAGGCGTCGTCGAGCGCACGCACCTGCGCGGAATCCTTGGCCCGCAGCCGGTTCGCCGCGGCGAACACCCGGCCGGGATACGCGCCGAGATACATGCTGCCGAGCACGTCGATGCCCAGTTCGACATCGGCCGAGCGGTCGGTGGGCGCACATTCCGCCTGACCGTCGCGCACCCGCAGCGCGAACGTGCCGCCGGCGTTCCGGAAGGGGTCGGTCACCTCGAGGGTCACATCGAGCTCGCTCGCGTAAGCGCGCGCCGTCAGCGCGGCGGGAACGTCCATCAGGCGAAGCCACAGTCCGTCGTAGCGGGCGGTCGTGCGCACCAGCCGGGGATCGGTCAGCAGATAGGGCAGCGGGTCGTGGTCGGTGAGCACGCCGTCCACCCGCCGGACCAGATCCAGCCCGAGCAGGGCCCGCCACAGTGCCGCGTGCGCTTCGGCGGTGACCGTCCGCATCTCGACGACTTCGACCGTTCTCGCCCTGCCGTCCGAGTGGAACCGATACAGCGCGTAGCCGTCGGCGTGCAGGAGGCCGAACAGGGTGGTGCCGCCTTCCCGGAAGCGTTCCGGGTCGTCGAACACGATGTCCCAGGCCGCCGCCGGACGCACCTGCGCGCCGGGCACCAGTCTGCGCCAGCGGTCGTAGATCCGTTCCGCGGCCGCGCGCAGTTCGTTCGGCGTCCGGAGCGTCACACCGCCGGGGTCCGGCGCGGTCGGCAGGAACTCGGCGAGGCGGCGTTCGATGCCGACGGCGTTCTCCCGCGTCGCGGGCCCGTAGCCGAACCGGCCGTAGATGCCGCCCTCGCTGGCGGTGAACATGGTCAGGGGCAGCCCGGCCGCCTCGATGCGCCGGTGCTGCTCGGTGTACATGGCGCGGAGAATGCCGCGCCGCCGGTGGGTCGGCGCCACGCCGACGCCCGCGATGCCGCACACCGGCACGGTCCGCTCGCCGGGCACCGTCACCGTCATGGTGGTGGCCTGCAGGTGCCCGACGACCTGTCCGCCCTCGACCGCGACGATCGAGTTCTCCGGAGGGAACAGCAGCGGTATCCGGTGCAGCTCGGCCGGGTCGTAGCGGGTGCCGAACGAGGTCTCCACCAGCGTCATGATCGCGGGCCCGTCGTCCTCGGTAGCCGACCGAATCGTGATTCCCGGGAGGGTCATGCCTCGACCATCCCACGTTCGCGTCCCTGCCCGCACCGCATTTTCCCGCGCTCGGCGACCACCGGGCGAACACCGATTCGGAACCGGGCGCGACCGCCCGGCAGGATGGAGCGGTGGCCGAAGTGATCGATATCGATGACCCCGCCGACCCCCGGGTCGACGACTTCCGCGATCTCAAGTCGGCCGACCGCAGGCCCGATCTCCCCGGGCGCAAGGGACTGGTGATCGCCGAGGGCGTCGTGGTGGTCCAGCGGATGCTCGATTCGCGCTTCGCGCCGACCGCGCTGCTCGGCGTGGAACGCAGGCGCTGCGAACTCGCCGACGACCTGGTGGCCGTGGACGTGCCGTACTACCGCGCGACGGCCGAGGTGATGGCCGAGGTGGTCGGGTTCCACCTCAACCGCGGCGTGCTGGCCGTCGCGCGCCGCCCCGCGGAACTCGGCGTGGACGAGGTGGTCGAGAAAGCGCGGACCGTCGCGGTGCTCGAAGGCGTCAACGACCACGAGAATCTCGGCGCGATGTTCCGCAACGCGGCCGGGCTCAGAGCCGACGCGATCCTGTTCGGCGACCGCTGTGCCGACCCGCTCTACCGCCGCGCCGTCCGGGTCTCGATGGGACATGTGCTGAGGGTGCCGTTCGCGACCGTGCCGGATTGGCCGTCAGGACTGGATATACTGCGGCGCAAGGGATTCCAGATCATCGCGCTCACTCCGAACCCGGCCGCGGCGAATCTGGCGACGGCGATGACGGGGGAGCGGGTGGCGTTGTTGCTCGGGGCCGAAGGGCCGGGACTGACCGAGGAGGCCATGCGGGCCACCGACGTCCGCGCGCGCATTCCCATGACCCCGGGCACCGATTCGCTCAACGTCGCGACCGCGGCCGCGATGGCGTTCTACGAGCGGGTGCGGACCGCATGACCGGGCCGTATCGACCGTATCCGTCGTATCAGGACCCGACGCCGTGGGGCGCGGGCCTCACCGTGGCGATCATGGTGGCGCTGCTGGCGGCGGTCGCGGTGTATTCCTTCGGTGCCGCGCTGGCCGAGGTGCACCCGCTGCTCGCGGTCGCGGTGAATCTCGTCGCGGTCGGCGGCGCCGCGCCCACCGCGTGGCGCTGGCGTTTCGCGCCGGTGACGCGGTGGGTGATCGGCGGCGGCGCGGCGGGCGTGCTGCTCGGCTGGATCGCGTTGCTGCTCGGCGGATCGGCGGGTTAGCCCGACCGGTCACGCCGGTCGGCGACGCGCCTAGCGGACCGGGTCGGGTCCGCGCAGCCAGCCGAACAGGCCGCGCCTGCGCGAGGTCGCATGCGCCCCGCCGTCGGCGGGGCCGCGGATCGCCGGATCGGGCAGCTTGCCCTTCGGGTACAGCGCGAAGCCGCAGACGGGGATGTCACCGGGCACGATCGCGCCGGGAGCGACCGGACCGCGGTAGTGGAAGCCGAGCCATTCGTCGTTGGCGGCGTCGGCGAAGTCGGGCGGATCGAACGGCAGCGCCTGCGGGTCGGGTAGTTCGCCCGCGCGCCACCGCACCGGATGCTCGCCGGCCCAGTAGGAACGCTCCCAGACCAGCGGAAGTCCTTCGTCCTCCAGGATGTTCACCCGGGTCGAGCTGAACGCTCGGCGGAACTCGCCGCGCTCCCAATGGGCGAACGCGCCCCAGCCGTGCTCGATGTCGAACGACACCAGATAGGTGTGCTCGGAGGCCAGCGGGCGCACCAGCAACTCCGGGATCTCGGTCGGGTGGATCCGCGCGGCCTGGGGCGAGCACAGCACCGTCACGCCCGGAAAACAACCGATGTACACCTCGTCGTTCTGCGGGCCCGCGCAACCGGCCAGCGTGCCGACCATGATCGGCTGCACATCGCGGTCTTCGTGCAGTTGCCTCGCCAGTGCCAGTGCGGCTCGGGGATCCGGGTCGTGGTTCGCGCGCAGGACCGCCACGGGGTCGGGGGTGTCGACGTACCAGAGCGACCAAGCCTTGGATAGCATTCCGGCACCTCCCGATAGTTGCACGAATGGACTCCGCGAACTTCGAGCAACGCGCGATGGAGTCGACCGGCACACCGCTGAGGTGGCCTGTCCGGTGCCGACGCGCGTCGTCGACCACACCGAAAATTTACTCGCACCGCACCGTCCGCGGTGCGGCTTCGCGTCGCGAACCCGCGACGCGTCCACCGCCTCCTACCCGTTCCGGCGTCGGTGTAGGCAATAGCTCCGTCTCGCGAGGGCGATCGAGCTTCTAATCGCGACAACTGATTTCGTGAGCGCATGGGTAACTCACATTCACCGGCAACGCTCGAACTGAAGCGGCATTCAACGCAGGCCCTGTAGGCGGAATCCCGCGTCCTGACTCGTACGTCCTGAAGACACGCCAGCGACGGACCAGCGTGCGCTCAGTGACCGGAGCTGCGCACCCCGAGCAGCACGTCCTCCCAGGACGGCATCGGGGCCTTGCCCCGCTTGGCGCGACTCGGCTTCGCCGGAGCCTTCGCGGGCTTCGCCGGCTCCTCGGCGGC
>NZ_BAFP01000020.1 GCF_000308455.1 Nocardia abscessus NBRC 100374
CGAGGCGGAACGCGCCGTGCGCGCCGACCGGGCGGAGTTCACCGCACAGGCTCTCACGGTGCTCGACCACGCCGCCGAGCTGCGCGTCGCGGGCCGGCTCGACACTGCCCTCGCCGCGGCCCGAGCAGCCTCCCGCCGGGCGGTCGCGGCCGAGGACCGAGCCGCCGCGCACAGCGCGTGGTCGGCCGCCGCCACACCGCTGTCGATCGGAGCCGCCGTGCTCGGCGCCCTGCTGATCGGCATCACCCTCTACGGCCCCGACGGCGGCACGGCGGGCGCGATGACACCCATGGCCCTGGTGATCCTGGTTCTGCTGCCCCTGTCGGCCTTCGAAGCGGTCGGCCCACTGGCGGCAGCGGCGCAAGCACTGACGACCGCCCGTGCGGCGCTGCATCGCCTGGACGGGTTCGAATCCGGCTGCACGTCGGCGGACCCCTGGGCGCGAGTGACTACTCGGCCCCCGCACAGCAGGGACGCGGAGGAGGTCGCTCGGACCGGGGAAGACCGAGCGGCCGACCCGGTCTCTTCCGCCGGCCGGGCCGGTCACGCCGCGCCCGGTGGAACTACCTCGCACTCCGGCAGCGGTGTGGCGCCGCGGCAGGCTTCGGACCAATGCGTGGACGGTGAAGGCGTCCCGCGTCGGTCCGATGACATCCCCGGCCCGGCCGACCCGGCCCGGCCATTCGACGCGCGTGTGCCGGAAATACCTCGGGGTCGGCGGATCGCGGTGGTCGGTCCCAGCGGCGCGGGCAAGACGACTCTGCTGATGAAGTGGGCCGGGTTGTTCGACGCGCCTCGCCCCGGCGTCACCTTCTTCGCCGAGGACGCGCACTTGTTCGGCACTTCCGTGCTGGAGAATCTGCGGGTCGCGCGCGGCGATCTGACCGCGGAGGAGGCGGAGAAGGCGCTGCGGACAGTCGGTCTCGGCGACTGGCTGGACGGGCTGCCGGAGGGAGTGCACACCGGCCTGGCCGGGGGAGCGGCCGCCGTGTCGGGCGGCCAGCGTCGCCGGATCCTGCTCGCACGCGCTCTCGTATCACCGGCGCGGGTGTTGCTGCTCGACGAGCCGACCGAGCACCTGGAGGCCGAGGCCGGGGCGCGGCTGCTGCGCGAGCTGCTGGACGTCGGCAGCGGCCTCGTCGCACCCGATCGTGTCGTGCTCGTCGTCACGCATCAACTGCCAGAAAACCATCAGGCCGACGCGGTGCTCCGGATCGCCGCATCAGGGGAGGTCACAACGGATTTCGCGGTTGACCGACCACCGCGCCGCCCCGCCGATTCCGCCCACCGAGAAATTCCGTTGCCGAGTTACTGATGCATCGCTAGATTCGTTCGTACACGAGGAAGGAGGTGGTTCGAAGAATGGTTATTCATAGGACACGTGAGGTGGCTGTCCGCTAGCGCCACCGCTGCAGGTGGATTTCGCCCGCGCGAGCGCTGAGCGAATTCCAGGCAGTCACCCGGCCCCCGAGTCCCGGTCTGTCCGACCGGACCCGTGCGACGCAAGAAGCACCGGTACGGCTCGGGGGCTGTTCCGTTCCGCCCCTCCGAAGATTCAGGCCGTACTAGTGGGGTGGTGCTCGGGGTGGTCACAGGTCTTGCGTTGGGGGTGAGGGTGAGTTTTGGGCGTACCCGGTGAGTTACCCATGTGCTCGCGAGATCAGGTGTTGCGTCAGCAGCCGATGAGGGCGGTGCGGCTTTTTTTCGCCGTACCCGGTGAGTTACCCATGTGCTTGCGAGCGGACGGGGCAGGTCTCGCCGGGTTAGGCGATGAAGGGCACTCGGCTCAGCCGATGTAGCGCTGCAGGCGGGCGGAGAGGCGGGGTTCGAGGGGTCCGTCGGCTACCACGCGCTCCTCGACGTAGGCCAGGTCGCCGCCTTCGACGATGCCGTAGAGGCGCTTGGCGCCGCCGACGACGACGCCGGACTGGCTGCGGATCACCACGTCGGTGGCCAGTTCCCAGGACGACTGGGTCAGCGCCTGCCCGTAGAACAGCTCCACGATGCCGCCGCTGTGCGCCAGCAGCAATTCGATGACCTCGTCGTTGCCGTCGATGCCGACCCGCCAGAAGCCGCTCTCCCGCAGGTCGGGGCCGCCGTAGCCGCCCTCGGCATCGATAATCCAGGACCGGGACTCCCAGGCCAGATAGTCGCCGCCGTCGTGCGAGACGACGATCTGCTGGCCGAACCGGTAGTCGCCGCGCTCGGGATCGTTGCCCTCGCCTTCGCCGCGCCACACGCCCACCAGGGGGAGCAGCGCGAGCATCGAGGCGCTCAGATCCGGGCCGAGCCGCAGGTTGGCGGTGTCCTCGGGCAGCGGAAGATCCGGCAGGACCGGGATGTTGCGGGCACCGGTCGATTTCGCCCGTTCGGCAGCGTCGGCTACGGCCTGGTCACCGCTACGGCGACCGGCGGCGTCGGCCGGAGCGTTACCGTTCAGTTGTTCACTCGCTCGCTCGGCCGGGTTGAAACCTTCGCTCGCGAGTTCGCTCATGACTCGGTGAACAGCCGGTAGAAGACGTAGAGGCCGAACCAGCCGATCAGCACGGCCACGGCCACCAGCAGAATCTCGAAGAAGAGGACCACGTTTGGAGTCTAACGACCCGCTTGCGACGGCACGCAAACGGCCCCGGTGCTTCCGCGGAGCGGAGAGCGACCGGGGCCGTTGGCCTGAGTGCGGTGGCTTACTTGGCGACCGCGACGTCCACCGAGTGGATGCCCGCCCCTTCGGGGCGCACCTCGGCGGAGCCGTTGCCCGCCGAGGACAGCGCCCGGACGGTCCACGAGCCGGGAGCCGCGAAGAACCGGAAGTCACCGGTGCCCGACGCGACGACCTCGGCGGTGAAATCACCATTGCCGTCGAGCAGGCGCACGAAAGCCCCGCCCACCGGCTGGCCGTCGGTGCTCAGGACACGGCCGGTGATGACCGTCTCCTTCTCCACGTCGACTCCGGCCGGGATGGCCTGACCCTGAGTAGGTGCTGCACACATGTCGATTACTCTCCCAACTCGATCGGAGCGCCGACGAGGGAGCCGTACTCGGTCCAGCTCCCGTCGTAGTTCTTGACGTTCTGGTGGCCGAGCAGCTCCTGCAGCACAAACCAGGTGTGCGAGGAGCGCTCGCCGATCCGGCAGTACGCGATGGTCTCCTTCTCGCCGTCCAGGCCGGCTTCCTTGTAGATCTCGGTCAGCTCGGCGTCGGACCTGAAGGTGCCGTCCTCGTTCGCGGCCTTGCTCCACGGCACGTTGATGGCGCCGGGGATGTGGCCCGGACGCTGGCTCTGCTCCTGCGGCAGGTGGGCAGGCGCCAGGATCTTGCCGGTGAACTCGTCGGGCGAACGCACGTCGACCAGGTTCTTCGTGCCGATGGCCGCGATGACCTCGTCGCGGAAGGCGCGGATGGACAGGTCCGGCGCCGAGGCCTTGTACTGGGTGGCGGGGCGGTTCACCGGCTCGGTGGACAGCGGACGGCCGTCCAGCTCCCACTTCTTACGGCCACCGTCGAGCAGCTTGACGTTGTTGTGACCGTACAGCTTGAAGTACCAGTAGGCGTACGCGGCGAACCAGTTGTTGTTGCCGCCGTACAGGATGACCTCGTCGTCGTTCGAGATGCCGCGAGCCGAGAGCAGATCGGAGAACTGCTCCTGGTTCACGAAGTCGCGACGAACCTGATCCTGCAGGTCCTTCTTCCAGTCGAGCCGGACGGCACCTTCGATGTGGCCACCGTCGTAGGCGGAGGTGTCCTCGTCGACCTCGACGAAGACGACGCCGGGGGCGTTGAGGTTCTCTTCGGCCCAGTCAACGGAGACCAGGACATCGGAGCGAGCCATTGTTTTCCTTTCAGAGATGACGTGCAGGGTCAGTTCGATGCCGGTGACGGGCTCCGGCGGAGGCGGGCTGCAAGCGGATAGATCCGGCAACCCAGGCAGATCCCGAACGCCGCGTTCAGGAACGCCGCGAACAGGGCGAAGCCGGCGAATACCGCGCCGACGACTGTGGAGCCGAGCGCGAAGCCCAGCAGACCGACGGCCGCGAAGACGAAACCGAGCAGCTGCGCGAATCGCAGCGGAGCCGTCGGCTCGGTCTCACTGGCCGGCGCGAGGCGCGGCGCGACGAAGGCCGCGTAGATCCGCCCGTACGGGTGGCGGCGCGGACCGAGGGCGGCACCGAGCGCGAAGACTACCGCCTGCAAGGCGATCAGAACCGCCGCGGCGACCGTCGAGAGCGCGGCGGCGACCAAGACCAGGACGAGCACGCCGGTGGTCACCCAGGCGACGAAGCGCGGTCCGCGCACATCGACCTGGTCGGTGGACGAGGGGAGGGTTCCGGAAATATTGCGGATTTCGGTGGACATTGTGCGTACTCCTGCGCTGAATAAGTCTGATGACTGAAAATTTGCCAGTTCGCCGGGGGATCGTGAGATCACTCGCGCGGCGGACAGAGGTCGGCGTCAGGAAATCCGGGGAAGCCGACCGATCAGCGGCACAGGCAGCAACAACCACCGAGCCGACACAGATCCACTGTGCGGCGTCGGGTGAGCATCAGCTCGTGGTTGGAAAGCACGCCAAGCAGTTTACCCAATTCGGCGGGGGAATTGGACCCGGGGTGGATCACATCCGTCCAGGGGACTTGTCGTCGCAGCTCAGGCCGCCGCGGTGAGCGGCTCGAGCGCGGAGTGTAGATCCGAGTCCTTCGGCACGCCGGAGATCCGGAACCGTTCCCTGCCCGCGGTGTCGAAGACGAACGTGGTGGGCAGGGAGAGCACGTTCAACTCCCGTGCGAGCGCCGGCTCGGCATCGATGTCCACCTCGATGTCCTGCGGCGGCTGCGGTGATTCCGCGAGCTGCCCTGTGACATTGGCAACCACTCGGCGAACCGCGGCGCACGGCCCACACCACTCGGCGGAGAAATGCAGCACCGCGGGACCGGCGCCGGTCACGCCGACGGCCGCCAGCAGTTCGGCGCGGGCCGACTCGGACACGTCGATGCCAGCGCCCGCGCGGACTTTGCCGTCGTGCCTGCGCAGCAGGACGCCCACCGCCAAAGCGGCGAGCAGTACGACTGCGAGGATGGTGATCTGGATCATGGTCGCTGCAATCGGTCGAGGTCGATCGTGACGTTCACGCCCTTGCCCTCCACGACGATCTGACCGCCCTGGGCGGAGACCTTGGTGGGCCGGACACCGAACGGCAACTCCTTGGTGTCGATGGTACGGGTGAACCGGGCGAGCACCGCGGGGCGATCGGCCTCGGTGATCACCGCCACAGGCATGGTCTCGGTGCCCGGGCCCCCGCGATAGAAGCCGGTCGCCACGATCTTCACCTGATCGCCGTCGAGCAGCAGATCGGCTTGCACACTGACCTTCTCACCGCCGTACTGCGCGCCCGGGGTCTCCGGCAGGGTGCCGGTGAGCACCAGCGCGCCCGTGGTGGTCATACCGGAACCGCCCGATCCGCCGGTGCCGTCGGACTTGTCCGCGGGCCGCGAATGCACCTGCAGATCGGGAATGGTGAACAACCGGCCCAGTTCGGTGGGCTCTACGCGCAACCTGCTGTCCACCCGCTCCACGGGGACGGCGCGCAGGCTGCCGTCGACCAGCTCGCCGACCGGCAACCGGACCCCGGTCAGCGTCGCCTCCAGCGCGGTCTCGCCGGGAATGTCCGCGCGCTTGGCACGCCCCCTGATCTCCACGTGGTCGTAGCGGCTGTCCCACGCCTGGCCGAAGAACGGGAAACCGTGAATCGTCACCTCGGGATCGGCGGTGAGATCGGCGCCTTCGCGCAGCGCACGGGACACCCGGTACTCCGAATAGGCAGCGGTGCTGAAGTCGGCGACGACGGCGAACCCCGCCAGACACAGCAGGCCGATGATCAGCTTGCGCATGTTCCCCCGTCTCTCCGGGTCTCGGGCCGCGGCGGTCGGGAGCCGCGCGGCGCACGTCCGGGTGCCGCGCCGGGCGCCCGGCTGGTGGCGGGCCTGCCCGATACATAACCCATGTAGGCACCATATCGGTTGGCTCGAGCCGGGCTCCCGGGTGTCCGCGGGTGCGGCCGCGGACCCGGAATGCGTGGTCATGCCTTGTTACGCGCTAATCTTGCATCCGATTACCTGTGATTAGCGACGCGGCCGCGGCGGTGCTGCCGTATCCGCGTGGCTACGAGATGGGAGGAGGGCCTGTGGAGCTGCTCCTGCTTACCTCCGACCCCAACCCCGAGTCGGTGTTGCCCTCGCTGGCGTTGCTGGCGCACAACGTGCGTCCCGCGCCCACCGAGGTGGCTTCACTGCTCGAGGCAGGCACCGCGGATGTCGCCCTGGTGGACGCCCGGACCGATCTGGCCGCCGCCCGCGGCCTGTGCCGCCTGCTGGGCAGCACAGGGTCCTCCGTGCCGGTCGTCGCGGTGCTCACCGAGGGGGGCCTGGTCGCGGTGAACGCCGACTGGGGACTCGACGACATCCTGCTGCCCGGCACCGGCCCCGCCGAGCTCGACGCCAGGTTGCGGCTGCTGGTCGGGCGCAACGGCGGCGTGGCCAGCCCGGAGAACACCGGCAAGATCACCCTCGGTGAGCTGGTGATCGACGAGGGCACCTACACGGCGCGGCTGCGCGGCCGTCCGCTCGACCTCACCTACAAGGAGTTCGAGCTGCTGAAGTACCTCGCGCAGCACGCGGGCCGGGTGTTCACCCGCGCGCAGCTGCTGCAGGAGGTGTGGGGCTACGACTTCTTCGGTGGCACCCGCACCGTCGACGTGCACGTACGGCGGTTGCGCGCCAAGCTCGGCAGCGAGTACGAGTCGCTGATCGGCACCGTGCGCAATGTCGGTTACAAGGCCGTGCGCCCGTCACGCACGGCCGCCAAGGGTGAGCCGGTGAACTTTCCGGAAGACGACAACGAGGGCACCGACGACTCCCCGCTCACGCCGGTCAACGGCTCCGCACAGTGATTTCCCGCCAGTGACGGCCGGAATTCCGATAATGCGGGCATCGTTCTCGGCCGCGGCCGAAATGCCGCACGCCCCCGCGGTGTTGCCAGGAGTGGGCCCTGTGGGGTCCGCCGGCTCGATGAACGGAGGCCGATGAGCGGCGCGACGACACAGTGGACCGACCGACCCGACGCGGACACGGCGCAGGCGATCACCGATCTGCTGGCGCGGGCCACCGCGGCCGACGGGGTCGCCCCGGTCTCCGAACAAGCGGTGCTCTCGCTGACCGCGGCCGACGGCGCCGGAGCACGCCATCTGCTCGCGCGGCGCGACGGCGCGATCGCCGGTTACGCGAATCTGGTTCCGGCCCATGGCGAACACCCCGCGATGGCCGAGGTGGCGGTCGACCCGTCCCACCGCGGCCACGGCGTCGGGACCGATCTGGTCACCGCCGCCCTGGCCGCGGGCGGGCCTGGCGCGCGGGTCTGGGCGCACGGTGACCGGCCTGCGGCCAAAGCCGTCGCTGCGCGGCTCGGGCTGCGGACCGCGCGCGAACTGTGGCAGATGCGCAGGTCGCTGGAAACGCCTGAGCTACCGGAATTGGCGGTACCGGAGGACATCACGGTGCGCACCTATGCCGGTCCCGCCGACGACGCGGAATTGTTACGGGTGAACGGCGCGGCCTTCGCCTGGCATCCAGAACAGGGTGGCTGGACCGAACGTGACATCGAGGTCCGCCGCGCCGAGTCGTGGTTCGACCCGGCGGGCCTGTTCCTGGCGTTCGACACCGCCCACCCCGACCGGCTGCTCGGATTTCACTGGACCAAAGTGCATTACGCGGAGGATCCGCCGCTGGGTGAGGTCTACGTGGTCGGCATCGACCCTGTCGCGCAGGGGCGTGGCCTCGGTCGTCTGCTCACCCTGGCCGGTCTGCGCCACCTCCGGGATCGCGGATCGACCGAGGTGTTGCTCTACACCGAGGCCGACAACGCAGCGGCGGTGCGCACTTATACCCGTCTCGGCTTCGCCCCCGCACACGTCGACGTCGCCTACGCCACGGCCGAGGTTGAATAGCAAGCGGCAGACCGGGTGTCACCGAGTAAAACTAGGGCAAACGTCACATTTACCAGGTGCAATCGCGCCGGGCTGTTCACTCTCCGTTCACTCAGGTCGGTCCAACTGTCAACCACGTGACCTTAGGTTGTGTGAGGGCAGCACACTGCTGCCTGGTGCGCAAGTTCCCCGCGAACAGCACCACAACACCCGTCCGGGCCGGTGAGGGACCGGACGAGTAGGACGCGATTCCGGAGGAATAAGTGAATTTCAAGCGCAGTAGCGCCCTGGTCGGTGTGCTGGCCGTCGGCGCGATGACGCTCGCCGCCTGTGGCAGCGACGACAACACCTCTTCCGACACGGGCAACGTCGCCAAGGTCGACGTGGCGTGCGGCGGCAAGGAGGCCCTCAAGGCCAGTGGCTCCTCGGCGCAGAAGAACGCGATGGAGCGCTTCATCGCCGCGTACGAGAAGAACTGCGACGGCGCCACCCTGAACTACACCTCCAGCGGCTCGGGCGCCGGTGTGAGCGAATTCATCGGCGCCCAGACCGATTTCGGCGGCTCCGACTCGCCGCTGAGCTCGAAGAAGGACGAGCCGAAGAAGGCCGCCGACCGCTGCGCCTCGCCGGCGTGGAACCTGCCCACCGTGTTCGGTCCGGTCGCGATCACCTACAACATCGACGGCGTGACCGACCTCGCGCTGGACGGCCCGACCGCCGCCAAGATCTTCAACGGCGCCGTGACCACGTGGGACGCTCCCGAGATCAAGGCGCTGAACCCGAACGCCAAGCTGCCGTCCGAGCCGATCGCGGTGATCTTCCGCAGCGACGAGTCGGGCACCACGGACAACTTCCAGCTCTACCTGGACGCCGCCTCCGACGGCGCCTGGGGCAAGGGCGCGGGCAAGGCATTCAACGGTGGCGTCGGCGCGGGCTCGAAGGGCAACGAGGGCACCTCGGCCGCGGTGAAGAGCACCAAGAACGCGATCACCTACAACGAGTGGTCCTTCGCGAAGGCGCAGAACCTGTCGATCGCGCGCATCATCACCTCGGCGAGCAAGGACCCGGTGACGCTGAGCGTCGAGTCGGCGGGTAAGGCGATCGAGTCGGCGAAGATCTCCGGCCAGGGCAACGACCTGGTGATCGACACCTCCTCCTTCTACAAGCCTGCGGCGGCGGGGGCATACCCGATCGTCATGCCGACCTACGAGATCGTGTGCTCGAAGTACGCCGACGCCGCCACGGCCACAGCGGTGAAGGCCTTCCTCACCTCGGCGGTCACCAACGGCCAGCAGGGCTTGGACGAGGCCGGGTACGTCCCGATCCCGGAGCAGTTCAAGACCAAGCTGACCACCGCCATCAACGCCATCTCCTGATAGCAGCCCCCACATGACCGTGCACGACGAAGTTGCCGCCGCTGATCAGTCGGATTCGACCGACCAGCGAGCAGGCGGAGATACTGCGCTCATGCCGAGCAAGCCGAGCAACGAACCGGCCGCCAAGAGCGGCCGCCCGCACAGCCCGCGAGCGGAGATCATCTTCCGTTCGCTGGCGACGGCGGCGGGAGCGATCATCGTCGCGGCCATCGCGCTGATCGCACTGTTCCTGCTGATCCGAGCGGTGCCGTCGGTGCTGGCGAACGAGGCGAACTTCTTCACCAGTACCGACTTCAACACCTCGGACGCCAACAACCTCATGTTCGGCATCCGGGATCTGTTCATGGTGACGGTGCTGAGTTCGATCTTCGCTCTGGTGCTCGCCGTTCCGATCGGCATCGGCATCGCGCTGTTTCTGACGCACTACGCGCCGAAGACGCTGGCGCGGCCGTTCTCGGTGATCGTCGATCTACTCGCCGCGGTGCCCTCGATCGTGTTCGGTCTGTGGGGAATCCTGGTGCTGGCTCCGCAATTGGAGCCGATCCAGAACTTCCTGAACGACAACCTCGGATGGCTGTTCCTGTTCTCGGACGGCAACATCCCGCTGGCCAGCGGCGGCACGATCTTCACCGCGGGCGTCGTGCTCGCGGTGATGATCCTGCCGATCATCACGTCGGTCAGCCGTGAGGTGTTCAACCTCACTCCTCGCGCGCACATCGAGGCGGCGCAGGCGCTCGGCGCGACGAAATGGGAAGTCGTGCGGATGACGGTGCTGCCGTACGGCCGCAGCGGCATGATCGCCGGCGCCATGCTCGGTCTCGGACGCGCGCTCGGCGAGACGATCGCCGTGCTCATCGTGCTGAAGACGGCCGCCCAGCCGGGACAGTGGTCGGTGTTCGACGGCGGCTACACCTTCGCCTCCAAAATCGCCTCGGCCGCGGCGGAGTTCAGTGACCCGCTGCCGACCGGCGCGTACATCGCGGCAGGCTTCGTGCTGTTCGCGCTGACCTTCGTCGTGAATGCGCTGGCTCGACTCGCCGCAGGCGGAAGGGTGAACGGGTGATGACCTCCTCGACTCTGGACCGGCCGATCAAGCCGCCCACCTTCCGAGATGTGAGCCTGTCGCGCAAGGTGCGCAACAACGTCGCGACCGGCTTGGTCTGGCTGGCGTTCGGCATCGCGCTCGTGCCGCTGGCCTGGGTGCTGCTCATGGTGATCACCAAGGGCTTCAGCGCCGTGGTCCGGGCGGCCTGGTGGCAGAACTCGCTCAAGGGCGTGCTGCCCAATCAGGTCGCGGGCGGCGTCTACCACGCCATCTACGGCACCATCGTGCAGTCGCTGGTCGCGACGGTGATCGCCGTGCCGCTGGGCATCATGGCCGCGGTGTATCTGGTCGAGTACGGCCGCGGCGTGCTGGCCAAGACCACGACCTTCATGGTCGACATCCTGGCGGGCGTGCCGTCGATCGTCGCGGCGCTGTTCATCTTCGCGCTGTGGATCGCGACGCTCGGCTTCCCGCAGAGTTCGTTCGCGGTGTCGCTGGCCTTGGTGTTGCTCATGTTGCCGGTGGTCGTCCGCAGCACCGAGGAAATGCTCAAACTGGTGCCCGACGAACTGCGTGAGGCGTCCTACGCGCTCGGCATCCCGAAGTGGAAGACCATCCTGCGGATCGTCGTGCCGACCGCGCTGCCCGGCATGATCAGCGGCATCCTGCTGGCCATCGCCAGGGTGATGGGTGAGACCGCTCCCGTGCTGGTGCTGGTCGGCTACAGCAAGTCGATCAACATGGACATCTTCGACGGCAATATGGCGTCGCTGCCGCTGCTGATCTACCAGGAGCTGGCCAACCCCGAAGCTGCCGGACGCGAGCGGGTCTGGGGCGCGGCTTTGACCCTCATCATCATCATCGCCTTCCTGTACCTGGCGGCTGCGGTCCTCAACCGCCTGCTCACCCGGAACCGATAGAAGCGGAACGGATTACCGAAAATGGCCAAGCGGATCGACGTCAAAGATCTGAACATCTACTACGGCAAGTTCCATGCCGTGTCCGATGTCTCGCTGACCGTGCTGCCGCGCAGCGTGACCGCCTTCATCGGTCCCTCGGGCTGTGGCAAGTCCACCGTGCTGCGTTCGCTCAACCGCATGCACGAGGTAACCCCGAACGCCAGGGTCGAGGGCGCGGTGCTGCTGGACGGCGAGGACATCTACGGCACCCAGGTCGACCCGGTGGGCGTGCGCCGCACCATCGGCATGGTGTTCCAGCGGCCGAACCCGTTCCCCACCATGTCCATCAAGGACAACGTGGTCGCGGGTCTGAAGCTGCAGGGCGTGCGCAACAGAAAGGAACTCGACGAGGTCGCCGAGCGCTCGCTGCGCGGCGCCAACCTGTGGAACGAGGTGAAGGACCGCCTGGACAAGCCGGGCGGCGGCCTTTCCGGCGGTCAGCAGCAGCGTCTGTGCATCGCGCGTGCCATCGCCGTGTCGCCCGACGTGCTGCTGATGGACGAGCCTTGTTCGGCGCTGGACCCGATCTCCACCCTGGCGATCGAGGACCTGATCACCGAACTGAAGAAGGAATTCACCATCGTCATCGTCACCCACAACATGCAGCAGGCCGCGCGGGTGAGTGATCAGACCGGTTTCTTCAACCTGGAGGCCCAGGGCAAGCCGGGCAAGCTGATCGAGATCGACGACACCGAGAAGATCTTCTCCAACCCGTCGCAGAAGGCGACGGAGGACTACATCTCCGGCCGCTTCGGCTGACCCCGGCGCCAACCGCTTTTCCACAAGCGGCTGAGCGAAACGAAGGCCCTGGGTAGCGATTCGCTGCCCAGGGCCTTCGCCGCGCTTCGGGATATGGCTCCGCTAATCGTTGACGTGCGGAGTTTCGAAAAGCGGAGTCGGCGTTGCTTGCACCCGACGCGTGTGCTCCGAGTCCGACTGCCTGCTCGCCCCCGGTGCGCCGAGCAGACCGGTGCTCGCCGGAGCGGTCGACGGGGAACTGGATGCGGGCGCGGGAGAACTGCTCGGATTTCCGGAGTCGGTACCGGTGTAGCTCGCCTGCCGGACGGACGCCGGTTGGTCCGCCTTGGATTCCGCGGACTGCGGCGAGTTCGGTTTGTCGGCTTTGCTGTTATCGGTGCTCGCCGGATTGTCCGTCTTCGATTTGTCGGTTTTGCTGTCGTCGGTGCTCGCTGGATTGCCCGCCGCCGAATTATCCGCCTTCGGATCGGTGGCTTTCGCGTTCGGATCGGTGGCAGCGGGCTGCCCCGTCGTGGGATCGGTACCCGCCGGGTCGGACTTCGGCGTTTTCGACTCGGTCGGGTCGCCGGTAGCCGGTGCGTCCGTGGATGTGCCGTCGGCCGCCCGGTCGACGCTGGTGATCACCGTGTCAGCCGCGTTGGCGAACTTCTCGGCCGCCGAACCGGCGGAGTCGATCAGACCCTTGCTCGCCTCGCCACCCGCCTTGATGATGTCGTCGAGATCGTCGTCGAGCTTGCTGACGGATTCGATCAGCGTGGGCACATTTCCGGTGATCCCGCCCACCGCGGTGATCAAACTCGTCACATCCGACGGCTTCCACGAATTCGGGTCGCTGGCCGCG
The DNA here is from genome assembly GCF_000308455.1 of Nocardia abscessus NBRC 100374. Classification (GTDB taxonomy): domain Bacteria; phylum Actinomycetota; class Actinomycetes; order Mycobacteriales; family Mycobacteriaceae; genus Nocardia; species Nocardia abscessus. The sequence goes on from NZ_BAFP01000020.1 coordinate 12,953, forward strand.
CCGGTGGAAGCGGGTGACTGCGTCTTGTTCTTGTCCGCACCGTCACCGCTGTCGTCGGTCTTATCGTCTTTCTGCTTTCCGGATTGATCGGTGCCGTCCTGCTTCCCCGACTGATCGGCTCCGTCCTGTTTTCCGGACTGATCGGCTCCGTCTTGACTCGCGGGTTGCTGGTTTGCGATCGGGCTGGCTTGCGGCGTGCCCGCAGGTGTGGTGGACGGGGAACCCTGATCGTTCTGCTCGGATTGATCCGCGGGCTGGTCGGTGGTGTCGGACGGTTGGCTGTACACCGCCAGGATCGGATCGCCCTCCGGCGTCTGGCCGCTGTCGAGCGGGTCGCCGTCGCCGAGTTGCTCACTGCGGGCACGGACGTCTCCGCCGGCCTGTTCGATCTTGGCGGCGATGTCCGATTGGGTGCCGATCAGTTCGTTCAGGGCGGTGGTGATGGCGGTCTGATGCGTGTACTGCGCTTCGCCGTCCTCGTCCGAGCCACCCGGCCCCGGAGTGACCTGCCAGTCCTCCGAGACGGTGAATCCGGCCGCTACGGCCTGGTCGACCTTGTCCAGCAACGCCTGGCGGAAACCTACCAGGCTGGTCCCGCTGTCGATCAACGTCTGCGCGAGTTCCTCGGTATCGAGCGCGACCTTGTTCGCCGCGTCGCGATCGCCGGCTATCCGGTCGTAAGCCGCGTAATAGGCGTCGCCGCTCCAATGTGCACCGGCGGCTCGGATCTGCGACACCGTCTCATCGATCAGCGTGACGAATTCACCATTGCGGGTGCGTATTTCCGTCCCGGCTTCGCTCAATTTCCACGGCTGCCATTCCGACCGCACCTGGCTCAGGGTCGGCGTCGCGTTCGTGGTCCTCACAGGTGTGCGCCCATCGCGTCGAGTCCGTCGCGAAACTCTTGATCGGACACCTCGTAATTCGTGGCGCCGCCCTTCGCGATGTTCGAGACTCGTTTGCAGCGCATGGCCATTCGCTGCCAAGCGTCTTCGACGTTCGTACCTGCCGTCGAGCACACTTCGCTCAGCGCCGAACCCGGCAGGACGCCACCGAGCGCGTCTGTGGTGGCGCGCACCGTCAAAGCGCCGATATCGCCGCCGATTTTGTCCATCGACGCCGCTAATGCGCGCAGTTCTGCTGGATCGACGTTCATAACGCCCCCCTTCATACCGGATCCCCTCCGGCGTAACGCTATACCAGAGCAATCCCGCCCCGTGCGGCCCAATCTATCATTTGCCGCCCGCGAAACGTCAAGCCCAGCAACCCTTTCGGCTACGCCTCGGCATCCGGGTCAGGAGGGAGCACGCCGGTCACCAGGAAGATGACCCGGCGGCCGATCTCGACGGCGTGGTCGGCGAAGCGCTCGTAGTAGCGGCCGAGCAGCGTGACGTCGACCGCGGCGGCCACGCCGTACTTCCAATCCCGGTCCATGAGCAGCGTGAAGAGGTGGCGGTGCAGATCGTCCATCGCCTCGTCGTCCTCGTTCAGCTGTGCGGCACGGTCGGGGTCGCGGGTCTCGAGCACCTCCCGTGCGCCGGCGCCCATGTTCACCGCGATGCGACCCATTTCGGCGAAGTAACCGTTGACGGCCTCGGGTAGCGCGTGGTTCGGATGGCGCCTGCGGGCGACCTTGGCCACGTGCAGTGCGAGCGCTCCCATCCGGTTCACGTCGCCGACGATCTGGATGGTGCTCACCACCTGCCGCAAATCGCCGGCCACCGGCGCCTGCAGCGCGAGCAAAGCGAAGGCCTTCTCCTCGGCGTCCTGGATCAGCTCGGCGATCCGGTCGGACTCACTGATCACCTGCTCCGCCAGGGCGAGGTCCGCTTGGAGCAGCGACTGGGTAGCCCGCTCCATGGCCGAGCCGGCGAGGCCGGCCATCTCACCCAGCAGGTGGGCGAGTTCGGCCATTTGCTCGTTGTAGATGACACGCATGAAAGCTGACACTAGTTCGCCGCGCTGACCAAGTCACGAACGCCGAGTGAATGACCGGTGTGCATCATTAGCGCGGCGGTTGCCGCTGGCCGTGTCCGCAGCCGGTCCTCCGCCCGGGTCGCTCCACACGACGGCAACAGCACAGCGAAATGTGATTTGAATCGCACCGTCCGCCGCGGCGCTTCCGGAGGCGCGGCCCCGCGTTACTTGCAGATCTCGTCGGCCGCGTTGACGTGTTCCAGGTCCGAGGGCAGTACGGTCGGCGTGGTGTCCGTCGAGGTGCTCGTCGCGATGTTGGTGATCTGGTCACCGACCGGCGTCGGCGCCTTCACGGTGACGCCGCTCGTCGAGTCGGCTCCGATGACCACCTCGACGATGCCACCGAGATCGTCGGCGGCCTCGATGGTCGCGCCGGGGATCGCCGTGGCCACGGTCGCGGCCTCGGCTTCCAGGCCCGCGGCGTAGCGGACCTTCGTCGTCGTGGAGGTGCCGTTGGCGTAATTGGCGGTGTTGTAGATCGTGAAGCCCTGGTAGTCGAGCTTGGCGGCGGCCGTGCGCGCCAGCCCCTCGATTCCGGAGCCGTTGGACACCAGCAGCGAGACGGTGGAGGGATCCACCGCCGTGTACTTCGTCGGTGTCGGGGCGGCCTGGGTGGGAGCGGGTGCGTCGTGATGGACGGTCGGCTTCTCGCCCGGCAGCGGCTGATCGTCGCGGATCGCCTTGAAGATCGCCTTGATGTCGGATTCCCGGGGGATCTCGTTGCCGTAGGAGGTGGTGCCCGCGGTCGGGACGGTGATGAAGGTAACCGCGCCGGCATCGATCTTCTGCAGTGAACGTCCCAGCATCAGTAGGTCGTTCGGTTCGACCTTGTTGACCCAGGTGTGCTCGCGGAACGCGCGGATGAAGTCGTTCAGCTTGCCCGGATTGAACAGCACCTTGCTGGACAGCGCGCCGCGCAGCAGCGAAGCGAGGAAGCGTTGCTGTCGGTTGATGCGGTCGTAGTCGCTGCGCTCCTCACCGTAGACATGCCTGGCGCGCACGTACTTCAGCGCGGTTTCGCCGTCGACGCGCTGCTTGCCCGGGTGCTCGAGGATGGTGCCGAGCACATCGTCGACGAGCGGCTTGGCCGCGCAGACCTCGACGCCATCGATGGTGTCGACCATGGACTCGAAACCGGCGAAGTCGATGCCGATGAAGTGATTGATCGACGCGCCGGTGAGCCGCTGGATTGTGGAGACGAGGCACATCGGGCCGCCGAGGTTGTAGACGGCGTTGAGCTTGTCGCCGATGGCAGACGGGAACTTCTCGTCGGTGTAGCCGTTCTTCTCGTTGTCCCACCCGTAGCACTGCGGCCTGGTCACGTCCAGGTCGCGCGGGAAGGAGACTACGACGACCCGACTCCGGTCCTTCGGGATGTGGACGAGCATGGTGGTGTCGGCGCGGGCGCCCTCGGCGTCGTCCAGCGTGCCCGCGCCGAGCTTGCCGTTCGCGCCTGCGCGGGTGTCGGTGCCGACGAGCAGGTAATTCTCGTCGCCGAGCTGGGCATTGGAATCGACGATGTCCTCGGAGTTCTCGTCGAGGGCCGAGACCTGGGTGAAACTGTCGCTGGTCGAGCGCAGGTAGCTCCAGCCGCCGCCGGTGGTCAGCAGAACAAGGACGGCGCACACGGTCATCCCGGCCCGTCCGGTGGCTCGCAGCCGCTTGTTGCGGCGCTCCCGGGAGGCTTGCAGTCGGGTCTGCGCGGGCGTGCCGACGGTCTTCGGCTTGGCGTCTTTGCCTTCTTTGGTCGGCCAGCCCACCCCCTTGCGCTTGGCGCGCGTCTGCTCTTCGAGCGGAGGAAGGACGTCGGTGACCTCTTCGGCCTGCTCCGGCTCGGGACGCGCGACAGGCGCGGCGGCTACCGGGCGCTCGGCGGTGCGGCGGCTCGCGGGGCGGGCGGCCGGTGTGGCGCCTGTGATGTCCTGGACCACCGGCGAGCTGCCCGTCTGGCGGGTCGGCGGGGCCTCGGGTGCGCGCCGGGGACCTGCCGCGGCGCCACGGCCGTTCGCGGGCTCCGGGGCGCGGTTCGCGGCCGGGTCGGCGGGGCGCCGGGGAGCTTCCTGCCGCGGCTCGGCGCGGTTGCCCCGTTGTGGTGGTGGGCCTGCCTGCGGAGGTAGCGGCTCGGGGCGGCGCGTCCGGTTCGGCGGGGTGCCCGCACCTGGTGGCGCGGGCTCGGCACGGCGTCCTCGGTTCGGCGCGGCGGCCGGGTCAGGCGGGGCGGGTTCGGCGCGGCGTCCTCGGTTCGGCGCGGCGGCCGGGTCCGGTGGCGGGGGTTCGGCGCGGCGGCTTCGCCGACCGCTGCGTTCGTTGTCGACCCGCTGGACGAGATCCTGGACCGTCAGGGGGGCGGAACCCTGGTCGGGAGTGGCGTCGGTATGGCGAGAACGGCGAGACGTGCGTGTGGCGTCTTCTTCCGGGTAATCCTCCGCGGGATACCGCTCCCACGGGGCGCGACCTCCGGGCCGTGGCGAACGCCCGTGCCGATCGTCACCCACCAACGAACCTCGCTTTTCGTCTTGCTTTCCGCCTCGGTCGAACCGGACCGGCGGCACCGATCCCGCAATGATAACGATTCCGCCACAGCGGGCCACCCCACGGCGAAATCGAACAGGTCACAGCAGTGTTTGGCGCTCTCGTTCGCTATGCGGTTGCCCGATCACCCGCCGCTGTGCATCACATCGGCGGCCTGCGGTACCGCGGGATCGTCCGGGTCGTCGAGCCACCCGTGCGGCAGCGCCACCTTGCCCGGTGAGCCCTGACGGCCGCGCGGGCCCTCCGCGTCCTTCGGGAAGGGCGCGGTCGGATCGAGCTGTTCGACAAGGTCTTCCAGCTGAGCGAGGCTACCCACCGTGGCGAACGAGCGTCGCAGGTCCGCGCCCACCGGGAAGCCCATCAGATACCAGGCCATGTGCTTGCGCAGATCACGCATGGCCTTGTCCTCGCCGAGATGCTCCGCCAGCAGCGCGCCGTGCCGGTACAGCACCGCGCCGACCCGGCCCAGATCGGGAGCGGCGGGCAGCGGCTCGCCGCGCAGCGCCGCCTGCAGCTCGGCGAACAGCCACGGCCTGCCCAGGCAGCCGCGACCGACGACGACGCCGTCGCAGCCGGTCTCGTCCATCATGCGGACCGCGTCGTCGGCGGAGAAGATGTCGCCGTTGCCCAGGACCGGGATCGAGGTGACGGTCTCCTTCAGCCGGGCGATCGCGGTCCAGTCGGCCTGGCCGGAGTAACGCTGCGCGGCCGTGCGCGCGTGCAACGCGACGGCACGCGCGCCTTCGGCTTCCGCGATGCGTCCCGCGTCCAGATAGGTGAGATGGTCGTCATCGATGCCGATGCGGAACTTCACGGTGACCGGGACTCCCGCCGGCTCCGCCGCGCTGACCATGGCGCGCACGATGCGCCGGAACAGGGTCCGCTTGTACGGCAGGGCGGCGCCGCCGCCGAGGCGGGTGACCTTGGGTACGGGGCAGCCGAGGTTCAGATCGATGTGGTCGGCCCAGCCCTCGCCGACGATGATGCGCACCGCTTCGCCGAGGGTGGCCGGGTCCACGCCGTAGAGCTGCATCGAGCGCGGATGCTCGTCGGCGTCGAAGGCCATCATGTGCAGCGTCTTCTCGTTGCGTTCGACCACCGCGCGCGCGGTGATCATCTCGCAGACGTAGATCGAGGTCGGGCTGCCGAATTCCCGGCACAACTTGCGGAACGCCAGGTTCGTGATGCCCGCCATCGGCGCGAGCACGACCGGCGGATCGACCGGATACGGCCCGATCCGCAGCTCGGCCGTCGCCTCGGTAGTCATCGTCACGCCGACCAGTGTCTCATTTCCGCACGTGAGTCGGCCGGAGCGGGTCGTTTGCCCAGCAGGCATGTCGCCATGGGGTCGCTACACCGGTCCGTTCATACCGCGCCGCCGCCCAGTGACCCGGACGGCGGCGGTGTGCTCTCGCCGCAGCGGTCAGCCTACGGAGCTGCCCGCCATCTGGCGGTCGCGCTTGGCGGCTTCGCGAGCGAGCATCCGGTCGCGCTGATCCTCGAACTTGATGACGTCCTTGGCCAGCTTGTCCAGGAACAGGCCGAGTCGCTCACGGACCGCTTCGCCACGGGCGGTGAAGTCGGTGCGCTCGAAGACGTTCCACTTCTTCAGCACCGGCTGGACGACCTCTTCCAGGTGCTGGCGCAGGTCGTAGATGCCGTGCTTGGCCATCAGCACGCCGTTGCGGCGGAAGTTGGGCATGCCCGCGCCGGGCATCTGGAAGTTCTCCAGGATCAGGGTGATCGCCTCGATGGCCTGATCGGGAGCCAGGTCGAGGGCGGCGCCGCACATGTTGCGGTAGAAGATCATGTGCAGGTTCTCGTCGGCGGCGACGCGCTGCAGCATGCGGTCGGCGATCGGGTCGTCACAGACCTTGCCGGTGTTGCGGTGGCTGACCCGGGTGGCGAGTTCCTGGAAGGTGACGTACGCGACGGAATGCAGGAACCCGGCATCGGCTTCGGCAGGGGAGGCGAAGCCGTTGGTCATGTGGACCATGCGGGCCTCTTCGAGGGCGACCGGGTCGACGCCGCGGGTGACGACCAGGTAGTCGCGCATGACGATGCCGTGGCGGTTCTCCTCGGCGGTCCAGCGGCCCACCCAGGTGCCCCATGCGCCGTCCTGGGAGAAGTTCTCGGCGATTTCCCGGTGGTAGGAGGGCAGATTGTCCTCGGTGAGCAGGTTCGTGATCATGGCCGCCTTCGCGACCTCATTGAGCCGAGACTGCTCCGGGTCCCAATCCACCCCGCCGAGTGCCGCGAAATTGCGGCCGTCGTCCCACGGGACGTAGTCGTGCGGATGCCATTCCTTTGCCATGGAGAGGTGCCGGTTGACGTTTTCTTCGGCAACCGGCTCCAACTCCGTCAGAAGCTCGAGTTGAGTCAGATCCCTTGCCATGTATGAACCCTTCAGTGTGTGCTTCCGGTCGTGCAGGTCATCCCAAGGTAGACCGATACCGATGCGGCCATACCTTACGGCACCGTAGGTGTGATGCGAAACGCATCCGTTAGACGATCGATGCCCTGGTGATCCACCTCATACGACACCTTCGCCGTTCGGTGATCTACCCGAGTGTATGGGTTCTACCCGTGGCGAGGGGACTATCGACGCGGGGCGCGAAGCGTTAGCAGACGTGCTCGGCTACACAATCCCCGGTCGCGGGCTGTCATGCGGCGATCGACCTGCGCTCGAGCGTGTCGGACCGCCGAGCTCGAGCCACGCTGATGAGTTTCGTCCGGCGACTCGCCGATGTGACCGGGCGACGGTGGTTCGGGCGGCCGCTCGGACCGGGCCACGGGGGAGATCGCGACGGCGATATGGGGTCCGTTTGCGGGGGCGCACCGCCGAGCACGCCGACGACAACCTCCGATCCGACGACGCCCGGCGCGACCTCTCGTGCCACTCGGCCCAGTTTCTCGATACCAGTCATAACGCCGGCACCGTCCCGGACGGTCGTGCAGATGCGGCGTGAGCAATTGGTGTTCCAGCGGCGGCCGCCACCCGATTAGTTGTCCCACGACGCGAATCATTCGTGTGCATCAACTGCGCGCGACGAACCTCCGAAGCCCGCCGTGCAAGCGTCGACTTCCCGCCCCGCCTGATTCGACCGACCGCGTAGACCCGAGCCGCGCGTGCTCGCGAAGAGCCGCGATGTCCTCGATCGGCACCTGCTGACCTCGCGAGCGTTTTGTTCCCTTCCTCACAATCCGACCGGTGTCCATGTGGTGCTCCGCCCCATTCGGGCCTATGTCTCTGTTGTAGCCAGTCGGCCCGGAATCTGTCGGTCCCAGCACGCCCACATCGCGGCAGGCTTCTATATCCACCTTCGCTCAGCCTGATCGCAATGAAACGGAGCGCCGACAGCTTGTCCGGCGGCGTTCACGCCGGTATGGCCACGCTCGGGAACTCGGGAGAAACAGATCGGGCGCCCGGAGTGACCCGGGCGCCCGACGCGTGTGCCCCCAGTAGGGCTCGAACCTACGACCTGCGGATTAAAAGTCCGTAGCTCTACCAACTGAGCTATAGGGGCGCGCGGAGGAACAGTGTAGTGCGCGTGGGGGCCGATGCCCCAATCGGGGGAGTTCGTGTCGGGGGGCGGGATGGATGGGTGCTGTCGGCGTGGCGGCCCGGGTGCGTCGCGTGGCGGCGTGGGGGAAGGTAACACGGTGCGCGCAGGGGGCGATGCAGGCGGTAAACATTTGGTACCCAGCTTTGTTCATCTAAGCCCGATCTGGATATCATTCAATCATGTTGGCTGGCAATGAGTTTGGATTTGCAGGGGGTGAACGGCCCGAGCTGGGGGAGGCCCGTGGGATGGGTTGGCGGGCGAGGTGTGGGCGGCGGCCGGCTGTCCGGCCTGCCGATCGGCTCGGGTGAACGATGCTGGGCCGCTGGTGAATTCATACCCCCGCCGGACGAGCCGGATGGGTTGCCGAAGATTTGCCGTAACAGAAAGCGGAATCGGATGGCTACTCGACTCGTCAGTTTGCCGCGTGTCGGATCGGGATTCCGGGTACGGTGACGCCTTGGTGAATTCCGAAAGAATCGCCGACTCGGTCGGCGCCGCGGAATTCGGATTGTCGTTGCTGTGTCCGGAGGGGTCGCGGTCGGTCCGGCCGGCCACGGCTCGGCGGAACTCGATGCCGCAGGAGGAGGCACGTTCGAGACGAAGAAATGCCCGGATGCGCACCCCCTGCGGCGCACCCGGGCAGGCAAACTATACCAGCTGGTGTGTTTCAGGTATTTCCCGAGTTTTCGTACCGAAAGTTTGAATTCGCTCGAAAACCGGGTTTGAAGTATCGATAAAACTAATGAATTCGCGCCGAGGGTCCGTTCCTTTGGGGGTGGCTGATTGGCGGCGAGTAGGCTTCGGAGGCGTTTCGAGCATGGCACGGCAGCAAGAGCGGGCCCGCCGGACACGGGCGGCGATTATCAGGTCCGCCGCCGTTGAGTTCGGGAAGAGCGGCTATGCCGCTGCATCGCTCAACCGCATACTGGAAGGGTCGCGCGCCACCAAGGGCGCCATGTACTTCCATTTCGACTCGAAGGAAGATCTGGCACGCGCGGTGCTGGAGACCGCGGTGGAACGCTACCGCGCCTCCGCCGAGCGCTGGCTGGCCCGAACGGATCTCAGCCCGCTGGACATCCTGCACGGAGTGGTCGACGAGATCGCGCTACGGCTGGAGCACGACATCATCGTGCAGGCCGAGTACCGCCTGATCATCGAACCGGACTTCTACCGTGACGTGCAGGCGGGCGGCGGTCGCATCCTGGGCCGCACGACCAGGGTGCTCACCGTCCGGGCCATCGACCACGGGCAGCTGCGCGCGAACGCCGATCCCGACCGGTTCACGCGCACACTCGCCGCCGCGCTGGCCGGTCAGCGGTACATGGTGGACCTGCTCGGCGGCCAGGTCGATCTGCGGGCGCGGTTCGAGGAGGCGCTCGAGGTCGTGGTCGAGGCGATGGCGACCGGGGAATGGCTGGAGAAGTTCCGCAGCGACGGCTGGCGTGCGCAGGCTCGCTTGGAGGAGCTCGGTTTGAGCCTCTGACCAGCCGGTTTGGGATTCGAGTCGGGTCTGTCATAAGCTATCCCAGCTCCCAACGGACAGCCGTTGAAAGCCGGTCCGGAGAAATCCGGGACGAGCCCCCTTCGTCTAGCGGCCTAGGACGCCGCCCTTTCAAGGCGGTAGCGCGGGTTCGAATCCCGTAGGGGGTACGATCTTCGGATCGTTGGTAGCACAGCATGGCCCTGTGGCGCAGTTGGTTAGCGCGCCGCCCTGTCACGGCGGAGGTCGCGGGTTCGAGTCCCGTCAGGGTCGCAAGTAAGCGCCGGAGATATCCGGCGTTTCGCGTATGGCATTCACTTCGGGTGCCTGCGGCCAGGTAGCTCAGTTGGTACGAGCGTCCGCCTGAAAAGCGGAAGGTCGCCGGTTCGATCCCGGCCCTGGCCACTTCACTCGTACCGGCTCATGCTCATGGAGAGCATGAGCCGGTCTCGTTTCGTCATGTTTTCTGGGGGTGCAACCCCCACGCCCCGCCCGGCGGGCTGCGCCCCCGGACCCCCAGGATTGTGGTTGCGTTCGGTGGGTGTCGGTTCGGGTTGATTCCATGTTTGCCGGTGTTTGCCGGTCAGTCCCTGCCCTCCGGATACCGTGGTCAACCCAGTTCGCCGGTGTCGTGTGGTCGACCCATGTCGACCCGTGTCCGGTGGTTGAACCGTTTCGGGGCTCTTCCCCTATCAAGGGGATTGGTCGTCGTCTCGCGCGACGCGGTTTCCGTGCGCGGCGTTCGACTTGGTGTGTCGAATCCCACAGTCGTGCAGGGTGGTTCGCAACTGGGTGTGTGGCCGGTTCGCGGGCCGCGGGTAGGCTGGCGCGGCCATGTCGACCCTTCTCCTCGCGCTCGCGGGGTTCGCCTTCCTCGACTCGCTCGACCTGCTGCTGATCGGCGTCACCACGGCGGTGGTCTACGACAGCAGGTTGAGCCGCCGCTCGCCGCTGGTGGGCGGTCTGAGCCTGCTGGCGGGCGTCTTCGCCGTCACCACCGCCTTCGGGATCTGCACGATCCTGGGGATCGGTTTCGTGACCGAGCTGATCGACTTCCGGATCACTCCGGCGGTGCGGTACTGGGGCGAGCTGGCCGCCGGAGTGGTGCTGATCGTTCTCGCGAGCATTCGGATGACCGGAACGGCGGCGCCGCGGCGCGCGAACACATTGCGACGCCGACCATGGATGCTCGCCGGCATCGGCGTGGCTATCGGTATCGCACAGGCGCCGACGGCGGTCCCGTATCTCGCCGGACTCGCGATGATCTCCGCGCGAAATCCGCTACCGACGTTGTGGCCGCTGATCGTGGTCGCCTATTGCGCGCTCGCATTGCTGCCGCCGTTGGTGATACTCGCCCTCGCGATGCGGCGCACGACCGGCGCGCGACGGATGTATCGAAACATTGTTCGCATTATCACCACACACGGCCCGACTTCGGTCCGCATACTCTTCGCGATCTTCGGCGCGGCTCTCCTATGTGACGCGTTCGTTCATTACCGCAGCCTTTGGTAGTCCGTGGTGAATTGCGTTCGCCGGAGCACCGCATCGGCGCTCGGGAAAGGGGGTTGAACGGTGGTGTTCGGTGGGATGCTGGAGGTATGGCTGAGCGCTGGTATTACTGCTTGAAGCACAATCGGGCCGAGCAAGGGCGGCAGTGCTGGTTCCGCGACCGGATGGGACCGTACCCGGACAAGGCGACGGCGGAGCGGGCGCTCGAGATCGCACATGCGCGCAATGAGCGCGAAGACGCCCGGGACCGATCCTGGCGGGACGGGGACTGAGACGGTAGGGGGCGAGCCTTCCCCCGAGCGGTGAAGTTGATCTTGAGCCGCAGGTCGCGGGCCCGGACGGCGTCGCCCCGGGTGCGGCCGCTCGGCTCCCGGTCAGGTGTATCGAGTACGGTTCTCCAGAACTCGACGAATGCTCGGTGGTCCTGGCGTGGGCTGCGAGCGGAAAACCAGGATCAGCAGGGAGGGCGACCCTTGAGGGTTACCGTTGTTGTGCCGACCTACAACGAGCGGGAGAATCTGCCGGTTGCGGTGGAGCGGCTGACCGCGCTGCCGGTGCCCGACCTGCACGTCCTCGTGGTGGACGACAGCTCGCCGGACGGCACCGGCGAGGTGGCCGACAAGCTCGCCGCCGAGCTGCCGAACGTGGTGGGTGTGCTGCACCGGACGGAGAAGGACGGGCTCGGGCGCGCGTATATCGCGGGCATCACGCGGGCGCTGGACGAGGGCGCGGACGTGGTGATCCAGATGGACGCCGACCTGTCGCACCCGGCCGAAGTCATCCCCGCCATGCTGGAGAAGCTGACGACCACCGACGCGGGTGTCGTGCTCGGTTCCCGTTACGTCCCGGGCGGCTCGACCGCCGCCGAATGGAAGTGGTACCGCAAGGCGCTGTCGGCCTGGGCCAACTTCTATGTGAACCTGATTCTGCGGTTGGGCGTCAAGGACGCCACCGCGGGCTTCAAGGCATGGAAGGGCGACACCCTGCGCGCCATCGAGGTGGCCTCGATCCGCAGCAACGGGTACTCCTTCCAGGTCGAGATGAACTACCGCACCATCAAGAAGGGGATCTCGATCGCCGAGGTGCCGATCCGGTTCGAGGAGCGGACGCTCGGCGCCTCCAAGATGAGCCTCAAGGTACAGCTCGAGTCGGCGTTGATGCCGTGGAAGTTGCTGTTCGGGCGCGCGGTCTGAGCCACGGCGGGGGTGCCCGTGACGCGGCGCACACCCGGTGATCAGCGGGGCCAATCCAAGAGCGTGTCGATGAACAACTGACGCACCTGCGCCACGTTTTCGTCCAGATCGGCGGGATTCCATGCGCTGACGTCGATCGGGTCGAGGATCGCCACATCGACCGTGCCGGGCCGGGCGACCATCGCGTTGCGCCAGCAGATCTCGCCCGCGTTCCGGATGACCACCGGGATCACCGGCACCCCGGCCTGCATCGCGATGTGGAACGCGCCTTTCTTGAACAGTCCGACCTCGGGGGTGTAGGAGCGGGTTCCCTCCGGCGACACCGCGACCGACAAGCCGCCGCGCAGCGTCTCGACCACCGGTCGCAAGGCCGCCCTGGCCCGCGCGCTGTTCGACCGATCGATGAACGTCACGCCGACGAAGCGCATGAGCGGCCCGAAGATCGGATTCTTGGTGAGCTCTTTCTTGCCGATGGCCGTGACGCCGCCGCCGAGCACCTCGGGCACGATGATGATGTCGAACTGGCTCTGGTGGTTGAACAGGAAGACCGCGGGCCGGGGTGATCTCGCGTTCTCGGCTCCCGTGACCCGCACGTGCACTCCCGCGATGCGCAGCGTGTTGCGCGCCGCGTGCGCCATCAGAGCGTCGGCCATCTGCCTGCGGTCCTTGGTGGGCGCCTTCGACGCGACACCGAACAGCGCGCCGCCCAGCAGTCCGGCGAACCCTGCGGCGGTGCGTGCGTAATCGCCCGCGCGCGGAGGGCGGCGCGGCCTGAACGTCAACCTGCCCCAGTGCTGCCGGTCGGCGACCTCGGCCAGCGCGTCGTCGGAGTTCACCACCACCGGATGCCCGGCCTGCGACAGCAGCGGCAGGTCGGCGCTCGTGCCGGCGTAGGCGTAACTGTGTTCGAGATCCACCTCGTGCGCGGCAGCGAACTCGGCGATCGCCTCGGCCTTGCCGTTGCGCCACAGCGGCTTCCCGTCGGGATAGCCGGTGAGCACGCCGTCTCGCGCGGCCATGGGCGTGCACAGCACGTGCTCGATGCCCAGGTGCGCCGCCGCGGGCGTCACCTGGAACTCGGTCAGCGAACTGACCAGCACGACGGTGTGCCCGGCAGCCTGGTGGGTCCGGATCAGCTGCCACGCCTCGGGGTGCAGGTGCCCGTAGACTATGCGCTTGAACAGTCGCCTGCCCAGCTCCGTCAGCTCCTGTTCGGACCGTCCGGCCAGCGCCTCGGACAGTTCGCGCAGCAGCCGGCTGTATTCGCCGTCGGTCATGTGCTTGCGGTGGCCGCGCAGCAGCACGTCGGCGGGCTTGCGGCGCCGGCGCGGTAACGGGCCGTCGACGACCGCGCCGAAATCGAAGACAGCCGCGACCGTGCGGCCTTGTGGCCCGGAGCGGATGGCGGCGATCGCGGCGTCGAGGTCAGCGCGTGTGCCGGTCATCGGACCTCCTGTGCGCCGAGACGGTTGCGCGTCGATCGCTCACCACGCCTCCCGGTTGGACGGGTCGAGCGCGGCGGCCTGCGCGATGCGGGCGCCGATAGTGCGCAGGCGCTCGGCGAATTCGGTTCTGCGCTGCCGCAGTTCCGCGCGCCGCGGGGCCGCTTCGGTGGCGGGCTCGGCCGGTTCGTCATCGGGCGCCGTTTCCAGCAGGCCGTAGTTGTCGGCGAGTTTCAGCGCGCTGGTGAACAACTCGGTGGAGACCGACTCGGGGCTGTGCAACCGCTGCTGCAGCATCATCTGCTTGCCGACCGCCACGCATTCGGTGATGAACTCCTTGCGGTCGATCTCGTCGCCTGCGTCGCGGTCGGCCAGCCGTTCGGCCACCACCAACTGCGCGTCGATGAACGAGCGCAGCACGCGGTGGGCCATCGTGAAGCCGGATGCGGTGAGCTTCGCCAGGATGTCCGAGCCCAGGGTGTCGTGGCGGGTGTGGGTGTACCAGTCCGGATCCACCAAGAGCATTTCCGCGACCATCTGGTCGGCGAACTCGCCGCGGTCGGGAAAGAAGAAGTCGAACTTCAGCAGGTCGCGCAGCCGGAATGCCTCGTCCCAGCCGGTTTTGAGGGCGTCGGCGTCGCCGTTGTCGACCGCGGCGAGGATGGACAGCTCGAGGATGGCGCGGTTGACGAACCAGTGCACGGCGCTGTTGCGATAGAAGGCGGCCTCCAAATGGGCGCCGGGCTCGATCGAGTACACCGGCTCGATCCCGCCGCGATACACCGTGACCACCTTGGCCAGCGAGAGCTGTTCCAGCACGACGGCCAAGCCCTGCTCGTCCCGCAGCGCGTCGAGTTCCCCGCGCGGCAGTTCGCGCTTGTCGATGTAGCCGAGCACCGGGGCCAGCACCGTGCGCACCTCGCCCAGGGTGAGCGCGCGCCCGTCGACACCCAGCAGCGCCAGGGTGACCAGCGCGTTGACGGTGATCGGCGTGACCGTGTTGATCCCGACCGCGACCTCGAACGCCAGCCGCTGCACGGCCTTCCGTTCCAGCTCGGCGATTTCCGGCGGGTCGCTGTCGACGACTCCGGCTTCGGTGCGCGGCGGCGGGATCGGCTCAGTGTGATGCAACGGGATGGTCAGCGGCGGCGCCGTCAGCGGATCGCCGTGCGCGGCGAGTCGGTCGCGCGCCGACAGCGGCTCACCGAAGCGGACGTACACGTGCCCGGCGGAGTGCTGTTGACTGCGGATGTAGCGCGCCAGCCAGGTCAGCCCCTCGGGTTTCTTCTTGCCGCCCTCCTGCTCGGTGGTGATGGCGCCGAGTTCGTTGAGCCGTTCGTAGGTGATCGAGACCGGAACCAGCATGACGTCGTCGATGCGATTCGAACGGACCGCGGCGGCGAGGTAGTTCAGCAGTCCGTAGCGCGGCGGCCGCAGCTTCCCGGTGCGGGTGCGGCCACCTTCGAAGTACCACTCCAGGTTGAAGCGCTTGGCCAGCAGGTAGGCGAAGTATTCCTCGACGACGGCCTTGTAGACCTCGTCGTCGCCGAAGCTGCGCCGGATGAAGACGGTTCCGGTGCGCCGCGCGATCGGGCCCATCGGCCAGAAGCTGAGGTTCGCGCCGCCGATCACGTGGTTCGGCGGGAAGTCGTTGCGGGCCAGCACGTCTCCCAGGACGAACGCGTCGACGTAGGAACGGTGCGAGGGCAGGAACACCAGCGGATAGCGGCGGTTGAGATCGCGCAGCCCGGTCAGGCCGGACTCGTCGGGGTCCACCTTCCAGGTCGAGGCGTGCACCGGTCGCATGGCCTGGGTGAACAGGTCGGAGACCAGCCTGCTCTGGGCGGCGACCAGTTCGTTGAGCCCCTTCTCCGCACGGCGATACACCTCGTGCGGGCTCGCCCCGATCTGGTCGGCGATCAACTCCAGCCTGCGCAGGAAGTCGGGGGCGTCGAGGATCTCCTCGGCGACGAGCTTGGGCACCTTGTACCGGTCGCCGATGATGGTGCGTTCGGCGCGTTCCAGCGCCACCACCGCGGCGCGCACGATGGCGCGGGCGAACGGCTCGACGGTGCCCTTGTCGAACAGCGCCGAGGCCTCCGGGTTGTTCGCACGCAGCTCGCTGAGCCGGGCCGGCGCGCCGGTCAGCACCACGTGCCGGTCCGGTGACTTGGACAGCAGCCTGCGCTGCGCCAGCCGGTTGGGCTTGCGCGGGTTGGTCATCAGGGCCAGGTCGGCGAAGGTGACGCGGCGCACGCCGTCGCGTTCCGGCGGCAGCCACAGCACACGGATCGGCACGACCAGCGGATCGTCGCGCCTGCCGACCAGCCGGGTCGCGACGGCGCCCGCGTCCAGGTCCAGCTGGGTGACCGGTGCGTCGGTGCCGAACTCGGTGCTGATCCCGCCGTCGGCCAGCCACTGGCCGACGAGTTCGCGCTCCACCCCCGATGCGGCGTCGATCAGGGCCACCACCGATTGCGGTGCGGTCCCGGGCCGGGCTGTCGCGGGTGAATCGCCGCGGTGATCGATCATCGATGTTCTTCCCTCCGCAGGTGACGCTCTCCACTATTCAATCCCGGCGGGTCTCCTCCGCGCAGGCAGTCGGCGTGGCGAGTTCGGTTCGGGCGGCACGGATGGCGCGATCGCCGCACCGGATGGCGGACGTGGGTGCGGGCGAAAGTGCTTGCCGGGTGGTGACCATGCCGCTCGGAGTGATCGCTCGGCGACGGCATTGTGGCCGCGAGCACACCCCGCACAGTGAAGGAGGTAATGCTAACCTTACCTCCACAAGTTAGGCCAGGGTTACCTTTGGAGGATCGTTGTCGACCACGGAACGCCTGCGGGTTGAGTATGTGACCGATCCGGCGGCAGCGATGTCCCGGCTGGCAGGGGCGGATCGGTTCGGCGAGTACGTGATGTACGAGCGTCCGGGGGAATGGGTCTTCGCCGCCGATCCGATCGGCAGTGTCGAACTGGACGCGCGGGAACTGCGCGTCACCTGGGAGGGACAGACCACGACCAGCGGATGGGAAGGCAACCCGGCAGGCGTGATCGACCGTGCGCTCGGCAGGCTTCCCCTCGACGGGCGAAACGCCTACGGCTGGATCGCATTCGAATTCTGCGCGTGGGCCCTCGACGCCACCGAGCACGTGGACCCGCGCACCGCGCTCGCGCACCTGATGATCCCCCGGATCGAGGTCAGGGTGAGCGAATTCGGCGTTCAGGTGGCGGGTGCGACGCCCGCGGAGACCGGTGACATCCACGATCTGATCGCGCAGTCGCAGAACACCGAACTGCCGCAGGCGCATCCGGCCGACATCCGAGTCGATCCCACCGGGTACCAGGACCGGGTCGCCGAGGCGGTCGGTGAGATCCAGGCCGGCCGCTACCAGAAGGTCATCCTGTCCAGGAAGGTCGAACTGCCGTTCGCGGTGGACGTTCCGGCCACCTATCGGCTCGGGCGCGCGCACAACACTCCGGCGCGGTCGTTCCTGCTGCGGCTGGGCGGCCTGGAGGCGGCCGGCTTCAGCCCCGAACTGGTCGCGTCCGTGGACGACGAGCGGGTGGTGACCACCGAGCCGCTGGCGGGCACCCGTGCCTTCGGTCGCGGCTCGGTGGCCGACCTCGCCGCCAAAGCCGACCTGATCAGCGACCCGAAAGAAATCGTGGAACACGCGATTTCGGTGCAGACCTCGTTCGCGGAGATCGCGGCCGTCGCCGATCCCGGAACGCCCGCGGTGTCGGACTTCATGGCCGTGCGCGAGCGTGGCAGTGTGCAGCATCTGGCGTCCACGGTGCGGGGGCGGCTGGCCGCGGACCGATCCAGCTGGGACGCATTGGAGGTGCTGTTCCCGTCGGTGACCGCCTCGGGGATTCCCAAGCGCGCGGGCGTCGACTCGGTGTTCCGGCTCGACCACGACCCGCGCGGGTTGTATTCCGGCGCGGTGGTGACCGTTTCCCCGACCGGTGCCCTGGAGGCGACCCTCGTGTTGCGCGCGGTGTACCAGAACACCGAGGGGGCCTGGCTGCGCGCGGGCGCGGGCATCGTCGGCCAGTCACGGCCGGAGCGCGAGTTCGAAGAGACCTGCGAGAAATTGGGCAGCATCGCGCCGTATGTGGTGAAGGCCTAGCGAAAAGCCGACGGGCAGCGCACCGATGATGCGCTGCCCGTCGGCTTTCCGCGGTCCTACTGCTCGGCGCGCAGCGCTTTCTTGTCGATCTTGCCGACCGCGGTGATCGGCAGCTCGTCACTGCGGCGCAGCACGTCCGGCAGCTTGTAGGTGGCCAGGCCGCGTGCGGCGAGGAAGGTCTTGATCTCGGCCAACGTCGGCATCTCGCCGTCGACGACCAAGACGGCGCAGACCTTTTCGCCCAGCGCCGCATCCGGTAGACCCACGGCGGCGGCGTGCCGGACGGCGGGGTGGGCGAGCAGGTGTTCCTCGAGTTCGTCGCAGGAGACGTTCTCGCCGCCGCGGTTGATCACGTCCTTGATCCGGCCGGACACCACCAGGTGGCCGCTGGGCAGACGGCGCACCAGGTCACCGCTGCGATAGAAGCCGTCCGGGGTGAACGCGCGCGCGTTGTGCTCGGGTGCGCGGTAGTAGCCGCGGATCGTGTACGGCCCTCTGGTCAGCAGCTCGCCCTCCGCGCCTGGCGCCACCTCGTTGCCGTCGGCGTCGGCCACGCGGACCTCGTCGGCGGGTGACAGCGGCCTGCCCTGGGTGGTGTGCAGCAGGTCGGCCGGATCGTCGAGCCGGGTGTAGTTGAGCAGGCCCTCGGCCATGCCGAACACCTGTTGCAGGGTGGCGCCCAGCGCCGGGGTCACTTCCTTGGCGTTGACCTCGGCCAGTCGCGCGCCGCCGACCTGGAGCAGACGCAGCGAACTCAGGTCGGCCTCTTCCCATTCGGTGGCCGCGCACCAGAGTTGGGCCAGCGGCGGGACGACGGCGGTGACCGTCACCCGGTGCCGCTCGATCGCGGCGAACGCGCTCTCCGGGCTCGGGTCGCCGACGAAGGCGACCGACCCGCCCACCGCGACGGTGCCGAGGACTCCCGGGCAGGCCAGCGGAAAGTTGTGTGCGGCGGGCAGTGTCGCGAGGTAGACGTCCTGCTCGGTCAGTTCGCACACCTGCGCGCTGGCGGTGGCGTTGTAGACGTAGTCGTCGTGCGTGCGCGCGATCAGCTTCGGCAGGCCGGTGGTGCCGCCGGAGACCAGCATGAGGGCGATGTCGCCCGGATCTATCTCGGGGAGTTCACCACCCGCACGCGGGATCGAGGTGAGGTCGGTGAACGGCCCGGGATCGCCGAGCACCAGGACGTGGCGCAGCGAAGGCACCGCGTCGCGCACGGTCGCCGCCAGTTCGCGATAGTCGAAGTCGCCCGCCCGGTCCGCGATGATGTAGCCGACCGACTCCGAAAGCCGGGCCAAGTGCTCGATTTCGGCCCGTCGATGCGCAGGCAGGCTCAACACGGGAATGATTCCGGCGCGCAACAGGCCGAACAGCACGGTCAGGAACTCGGGCACGTTCGGGAGCTGGACCACCACGCGGTCGCCGGGAGCGATGCCCAGCGCGAGCAGCCCGTGCGCCATCCCGTCCGCGGCGGCGTCGATGTCGGCGTAACTGCGTGTGCCCCGCGCGTCGAGCAGTGCGGGGCGCTGGGGATGCCGGTGCGCGGTCGCGCGCAGCAGGTCCCCGAGCGGGCGCCCAGCCCAGTATCCGGCGGCTCGATATTCCGCGGCCGTGTGCGCGGGGAAAGGTACGTAGCCGTCGCGATGCGCGGACTCGGTCGGTGTGGAAGTCACGGTCTGCCTCACAGATGTCAAGCCAAGGTTTTGCTCTATATAGGTTAGGCAACCCTACTGTTCGGCGTGTCCGAACCTGCCGCCCGGCGTCGGCGCGCACTAGACTTTTCCTCATGACCAGGTGGGACACCTCCGACATCCCCGACCAGAGCGGTCGGAAGTTCATCGTGACAGGGGCCAACAGTGGCCTGGGGGCCGAAACGGTGCGCGCGCTGATCGCTGCGGGAGGCGAGGTGGTGCTGGCCTGCCGGAACCTGGCCAAAGGGGAGCGGGTGGCCGCCGGACTCGGCGACCGGGCCCAGGTGCGTGAGCTGGATCTGGCCGATCTCGCCTCGGTCCGCGCGTTCGCCGAGGGCGTCGACGGTGCCGACGTGCTGATCAACAACGCGGGCGTGATGGCCGTGCCGGAGGGGCGCACCGCCGACGGCTTCGAAAAACAGATCGGCACCAACCATCTCGGCCACTTCGCGCTCACCGGGCTGCTGCTGAACAAGATCTCCGACCGGATCGTCACCGTCTCCAGCGGTGCGCACCAGGTCGGCAAGATCGACCTGGACGATCTGAACTGGGAGCGGCGCAAGTACCAGCGGTGGGCCGCTTACGGGCAGGCCAAGCTGGCCAACCTGATGTTCGCTCGTGAGCTGCAGCGCCGGTTGAGCGCCGTTGGCTCGGCGAAGGTCTCGGTCGCCGCGCATCCCGGCTACGCTTCCACCGAATTGCAGTCGCACACCGAGTCGTTCCTGGACCAGGTGATGTGGCTGGGCAACCGGGTGTTCGCGCAGAACGCCGCCATGGGCGCGTTGCCGACGCTGTACGCAGCGACCACCGACGTGCAGCCCGGCGGCTACTACGGGCCGACCGGACTCGGCGGCATGCGCGGTTACCCAGGGCCGTCCGGATCGTCGAAAGCCTCCAGGGACGAGAAGGTCGCGGCGGATCTGTGGGAGCTGTCGGAGAAGCTGACCGGCGTCACCTACGACTTCACGAAATAAGCGCCACTTCGCCTTTCGGGCACTGTGATCCACGTCTCACGGTCCGCTGTCACACTCCGGCGCACCGCGTCGTCCTCCTGATGAACCCGCAGGGAACGACAAAGGACGGACATCATGGAACAGCGCTTCGAACTCTTCAGCAACCCGGTCGGCGGCAGCTTCGTCAAGCGGCTGACGATGGCCTCGAAGGTGATCAACGATTCCACCCTGCCCGCCGCGACGTATGAATTGGTGAAGATCCGCGCCAGCCAGATCAACGGCTGCGGCTACTGCACCGACATGCACACCAAGGACGCCGCGCACGCGGGCGAGACCTCCGTGCGGCTCAACCTGATCGCCGCGTGGCACGAGGCCACCGTCTTCACCGAGGCCGAGCGCGCCGCGCTGGCGCTCACCGAGGAGGCCACCCGGATCGGCGACGGCCGCGCGGTCAGCGACGCGGTGTGGCAGGAAGTGCGCAAGCACTACGACGACGACCAGATCGCCGCCCTCATCGCCGCCATCGCGATGATCAACGCCTGGAACCGGATGAACGTCATCGCCCGCACCCCGGCGGGCAGTTACGTGCCCGGTCAGTGGGGATGAGACCGGATCCTTCGTCAGCGCTCGCTGCGTCGCGGCCCCCTTCTCGGCGGGGGCCGCGAAAGTCGCGGCAACCTACACTGTGGTGTGCGGCACTGGTCGTTCACCGATCGGTTGCAGGCTGGTACTGTCCCTGACGTGCAGCGCGTGTATTTCTGGTTTAGCAAGCCGGCCCTGGGTGGGCTGGTCTGCGGCAACCGCGTGCGCTGACTGACTTCCACCCCGAGCCGGACGATGGACCGGCTCGACGGGATTTCTGCTCCGTGGGTCGGCCTCGAGAAAAGGAAACCCACGACATGACAACCGCAGCCGACGTCGACGCGCGGCATTCCGATCTGGACGATCAACGCACCCTCAACATCAGCCCGCTGCGTTCGCCGGCTGAGGTGCGTCGCGTGCACCCGATCACCGATGCGCTCGCCGATACCGTCCGTGCGGGGCGCAAAGCCACCGTCGACGTGCTGAACGGCGCGGACGATCGCCTGATGGTGATCGTCGGCCCGTGCTCGGTGCACGACCCCGCCGCCGCGCTGGACTACGCGCGCCGCCTCGCGGCGAAGGCCGCCGAACTCGACGACCGGCTGCACGTGGTGATGCGGGTCTACTTCGAGAAGCCGCGTACCAGCCTGGGCTGGAAGGGCCTGATCAACGACCCGCACCTGGACGGCTCGTTCGACGTCAACACCGGACTGGGCTTCGGACGCAAGCTGCTGGTCGACATCACCGCGCTCGGTCTCCCGGTGGCCTGTGAGTTCCTGGACCCGATCACTCCGCAGTACATCGCGGACCTGGTGTCCTACGGCGCGATCGGTGCGCGCACCGCGGCCAGCCAGGTGCACCGCCAGCTCAGCAGCGCGCTGTCGATGCCGGTCGGAATCAAGAACGGCACCGACGGCGACGTCCAGGTGGCGGTGGACGGTGTGCGCGCCGCGGCGGCCAGTCACGTGTTCCCCGGCACCGACCTCGACGGCCGCTCCGCGCTCATCCGCACCACCGGCAATCCGGACTGCCACGTGATCCTGCGCGGCGGCAGCAACGGCCCGAACTACGACGCGGCATCGGTCGCCGAGGCGTGCCTGCGGCTGGAGAAAGCGTCCCTGCCGCAGCGGATCGTGGTGGACGCCAGCCACGGCAACAGCAACAAGGACCACAACAAGCAGGTCGACGTGGTCGCCGATATCGCGCGGCGGCTGGCGGCGGGCGAGGCGGCAGTCGTCGGCGTCATGCTGGAGAGCTTCCTGGTCGCGGGACGTCAGGACCTCACCCTCGGCCGCGCCGACGAGCTCACCTACGGACAGTCCATCACCGACGCCTGCCTGGACTGGGAGACCACCGCGAGCCAGCTGGACCGCCTGGCCGAGGCGGTGGGGCAGCGCCGCGAGCGCTGATCCGTCCGACGGGACGCTCGAGCCGACGGTGCTGCGCAGCATGAGTCGTACAGGTCGCGGGCGAAGTCGCCCGCGCTCACGTCGACGTGCGGACGCCGTTGGTCGAGCACCGTAGCCGTTGGTCGAGCACCGTCAGCAACAGAGCACGCCCAGTAGGTCGCCGGACGAGATGGTGCGGACAGCGAAACCCGCTTCGGTCAGGTGTCCGGTCAGCCGGGCGAGCGGTGGCTTCGGGCTGGTCGGATCCGCGGCGTCGGGCGGGCCGTAGCCGTAGTACAGGCCCAGCGTTCCCCCGGGCGCCAGCAGCCGCCGGATCAGGGCGAGTTCGGCGGTGGGGCGCTTGGTCCAGAACAGGTTGACGTTCACCGCAAGGACTTTGTCGAAACCCGCCGCGCCGAGCCCGGTCTCGCGCAGCAGCCGGTCCGGGTCCAGATCCGCGAGGTCGGCGTGCACCAAGCGGACCCGGCCCGATGCGAGGTGCGCGGCATGCCGTCTACTCGCGCGGGCGATGGCCGTGACCGAACGTTCCACGCCGACGACCGTGCCGTCGATCGCCTGCTCGGCGAGGCAGGCGATCGAATCGCTGGAACCGGGACCGATTTCCAGCACTCGATCGGCGGGCCGCACCGCCATGGTTCTTACGATCCAGGGGAATCGCGGGTCGGCTGTCATCGGCGAGCTACGCCGGGCCGGGCGTCTGCGCGATCGGCGTCCGGACACGAGCGAACTCGGCGGGCCAGTCGTCCGCCGGGCCGGGCGGGTCGGTGCGCAGTCGGGCGGCGAACCAGTGGTCGCGGCGTCGTCCGCGCTGGATGCTGCCCAGCCGGGCCAGGCCCTCGTACCGGAATCCGGCGCGGCGCGCGACCGCGGCCGAGGCGTAGTTGCCGACGTACGCGCGCCAGGCGATCCGCTCCAGTGCCAGGCCGTCGGCGCGGAACCCGAACTCGCACACCAGCTCGACCGCCTGGGTCATCAGGCCCCGCGACCGCTGCGACGAGACGAGCCAGAAACCGATCTCGGCCGCGCTCTCGTCGCGTTCGCCGAGACCGATCATGCCGACGACCGGCCCGTCGGAGCGCAACCGGATCGCCCAGGTGGGGCTGCGCGCCGCCCAACCCGGGCCCACCATCTCCTCGATGAAGGTCACGGCGCTGTCCCGTACGTAGGGCACCGGGATGGTCACCCATTCCGCGATGTCCGGATCCTGGCAGCACTCGGTGATGGTGTCGATATCATCCGTCGTCGGGGGCGACAGCCAGATCGTTCCGTTCGACAGCACTTGCTGGTCCATCGCGTCATGTTGCCACGGAACGGTTCGGCGGATCATCCGGTTATCTCGCACAAACCTGTAGATGCCGCGCGGGAACCTTCCAGACCCGGACCGTAGACTTCCCCTCGATGGTTGCCGCGCTGCTTTCCGACCTGTTCGAGTCACATCGGGCGCATCTGCTCTCGGTCGCCTACCGGCTGACGGGCAGCGTCGGCGATGCCGAGGACGCGGTCCAGGAGAGCTGGTTGCGCTTGGCGGGCGCCCACCAGTCCGAGATCGAGGATCTGCGGGCTTGGCTGACCACCGTGGTGACCCGCATCTGCCTGGACCGTCTGCGAAGCGCGGCGGCGCGGCGGGAAAGCTACGTAGGTCAGTGGCTGCCGGAGCCCGTGGTCACCGCACGCACGCCGTCGAGCGCTCCCGACCCGCTGGAAGCGGTGGTGCGCAAGCAGGAGTGCCGGTTCGCGGCGCTGGTCGTGCTGGACACCCTGACGCCGCCGCAACGCGTGGCCTTCGTACTGCACGACGGGCTGTCGGTGCCGTTCGACGAGATCGCCGACATCCTGGGCGTTTCGGCCGACGCGGCGCGGCAGCTGGCGGTGCGTGCCCGCAAGGCGGTGACGCAGACGCCGCAGCCGGTGCCGAATGCCGAGCACGAGGCCGCCGTCGTACGTTTTCTCACCGCGCTGAGCTCCGGTGACGTGGCCGCCGTCGCGGCGGCGCTGCATCCGGACGCGGTGATGATCGGCGATGCCAACGGCACCACCGCCACCGCGATCAACGTGCTGCACGGCGCGGATCGCATCGCCCGCTTCTACCTGGGCTTGGTGCGCAAGTACGGCTTCGAGGACGCGTCGCCGGACTTCGAAATCGTCTCGGTCAACGGGCAATTGGGGCTCGCGGTCCAGGCGCGGCCGGCGCGGGAAGGCCGGAGCGGTTATCCCGCGCGTGTAGTCGGCTTCACGGTCCGTGACGGATTGGTCTGGGGTACTTACGATCTCGCGAATCCAGCCAAACTGGGCGGGATTCGTCTGAGTTGAGCCGCACCAGGCCGCCGCCCGGTGGGGATCGGCCAGGACGCTGACGGACCCGGCCAGTTCCCGTGAACGCCCCGGCTCCCGGCCAGGGGACGAGCGAACGCCCCCTGCCGAGGCACCCGCTACCAGCGGGTTTGTGGGGTAGAACACGGGGAGCTGGGCTGAGCTAGTCTCCGGTTATGCCCTCGCGACATCAGACCGTTGCCCGCCTGCGTCCCTTCGCCTCCACGATCTTCGCCGAGATGACCGAACTCGCCGTCCGGCACGACGCGGTCAACCTGGGGCAGGGGTTCCCCGACACCGACGGGCCCGCGAGCATGCTCGAAGTCGCGCGGCGCGCCATCGCGGACGGTCTCAACCAGTATCCGCCCGGGCGTGGCATGCCGGTGCTGCGCCGGGCCGTCGCCGCCGACCGCGCCCGGCGCTACGGGACCGAGTACGACCCGGACACGCAGGTGCTGGTGACGGTGGGTGCCACCGAGGCGATCAGCGCGGCGGTGCTGGGCCTGGTCGAGCCCGGTGAGGAGGTCGTGCTGATCGAGCCGTACTACGACTCGTATGCCGCGGCGGTGGCGCTGGCGGGCGCCCGGCGGCGTACGGCTCGGCTGGTGGCCGACGGAGACCGCTTCGTGCTGGACCTGGACAGCCTGCGCGCCGCGATCACTCCGGCGACCCGGATGCTCGTCGTCAACTCGCCGCACAATCCGACCGGCACGGTGCTGGGGCGCCCGGACCTATTGGCGATCGCCGAGATCGCCTGCGAGCACGATCTTCTGGTGCTCACCGACGAGGTCTACGAGCACCTGGTGTACGACGGTGCCGAACACGTCAGCCTGGCCACCCTGCCCGGTATGGCCGAGCGCACGATAGTGGTGTCCAGTGCGGCGAAGACTTTCAGCGTCACCGGGTGGAAGACCGGGTGGGCTTGCGGGCCAGCGGATTTGATCGATGGAGTGCTCGCGGCCAAACAGTTCATGACGTTCGTGGCGGGCGGGCCGTTCCAGCCCGCCGTGGCGCACGCGATCGACCACGAGCTGGGCTGGGTCGGTGAGCTGCGGAACGCGTTGTCCGAGAAACGGCTTCGTCTTTCCGCAGCGCTCAGCGACACCGGTCTGCGGGTGTATCCGAGCGCGGGCGGCTACTTCGTCGTCGCCGACATCACCCCGCTCGGCGCCGCCGACGGTCTGGCGTTCTGCCGCGAACTGCCGAAGCGTCTCGGGGTGGCGGCGGTGCCGCTCAGCGTGTTCGCCGACGACACCGCCGCGTGGAACCACCTGGTGCGTTTCACCTTCTGCAAGCGGGACGAGACGCTGGACGAGGGCGTGCGCCGGTTGCGTCACGGCTGATTCGCAAACCTTGCCGTGAACTGTCAGGTTTCGCTGGCAACCTTGCGTGCATGGCTACCCAGTACTACACCGCAACCAGTCTGGACGGATACCTCGCCGATCCGGACAACTCACTGACCTGGCTGTTCGAGGTGGACGGCGCGGACGAGGCGCAGGCGGGCATGGCGGGCTTCCTCGCCCGGGTCGGCGCCCTGTGCATGGGCGCGACCACCTACGAGTGGATGGTGGCCAACGATTCGCCGGAGAACTGGCACACCTACTACGGCGACCTTCCGTGCTGGGTGTTCACCCACCGGGAGCTGCCCGCGATACCCGGTACGAATCTTCGGTTCGTGTCGGGGACGGTCGAGTCGGTGCACCAGGAGATGGTGCGCGCGGCAGGCGACCGCAATATCTGGGTCGTCGGCGGCGGCGACCTGGCCGGGCAATTCGCCGACGCCGGGTTGCTCGACGACGTCATGGTGAGCATCGTGCCGGTGACCCTGGGCGCGGGCGCGCCGCTGCTGCCGCGACGCATCCTGTCCACCCGGATGCGCCTGGTCGCCGTCGAGCAGGCCGGTCAATTCGCCGAACTGCGCTATCGCCTCGCGGGCCCGCTCGAATCGCGTTGAGCCGAGCGACCGCCGCACCGCCGTCACATCGGCTCAGGCCGGTGTGGGGCGGGTGCGGTCGGTGGCGAGCAGGACGGCGATCGCGCCGAGCATCGTGCCGGTGAGATAGCGCTGGACGCGCAGCCACAGCGGGCGGCCGGTGACCAACGTCGCCAGCCCGCCCGCGCCGAGCACGATCAGGGCGTTCACGGTGAGCGCCACCGCGATCTGCACCGCGCCCAGGCACAGACTCTGCAACCAGACCTTGCCGTGCTCCGGCGTGACGAACTGCGGGATCAGCGCCATGTACATGATCGCGATCTTCGGATTCAGCAGGTTGGTGACCAGCCCCATCGCGAACAGCCGCCGCGTGGGATCCGCGGACAGCTCAGTGGGCGCGAACACCGAGACACCGCCCGGCCGCACCGCCTGCCAGGCCAGCCACCCGAGGTACGCCGCGCCCGCCAGCTTCACCGCCAGATACAGCCCGGGGACCACCGCGAACACGGCCGTGATCCCCGCCGTCGCCGCCGCCAGATATACCCCGAACCCAGCCGCCACCCCCGCCAACGACAACAACCCGGCCCGCCGCCCCTGCGACACCGTCCGCGACACCAGATACATCATGTTCGGCCCCGGCGTGAGAACCATCCCCAACGCCGCCACCGCAACCCCCGCCACCGCCGCCATCTCGATCATCCCCCGATCCTCACCCGCCCCGCCGCCCCCTGTCGCGGTCCACTTAACACCCGCTGGACGGAAGCGGGTGCTATCCACAGGCGTGTAGTTCCCGCGCGTTGGGACGCTCAACAGGCCGGTGCCGCGCAGGATCTCGAGATGATGCGAGGTCGCCGATTAGGACAAGCCCATCGCGTGGGCTATTTCGGCCAGCCTCTGGCAGCATTCGCATTCAGCACAGCGGACATCAGACATCTTTTGATGCATCTGGGAAACATCCGTGGCTGTTCGGTGACTGCGAAATTTTTATGCGTGGCGATCATTGTCGGTGCACCGAATGGGTGACTCTACTGGGATGAGTCCACGAGTAGGAACTGTTCGATCGCCCACTTCGTCGGCGTGTCGGCGGCCGCTGGGCCCGGGGGTCCGCGCCCGGTAGATTCAGAAAAGCCCAGGCCAGGGTAGGTAGGTGGTGGGCGGCGCGTCGGCGGGACAAGGGCGACAGCACGGATGACAATGCTGGTCATGACGGCCACGGTCAGCGGGTTGCGAAATCGGCGGGCGGATGATGGGGTGGGCGGCGCGTCGGATCGGGAGGGATTTCGGCCGGATATCGAGGGAATGCGGGCGGTCGCGGTAGCCGCTGTCGTGCTTTTTCATGCGGGTGTGCCGGGGATCGGGGGTGGATTCGTCGGTGTGGACGTGTTTTTCGTTATTTCCGGATTTCTCATCACCGGAATACTCTGCCGTGCGGCGGTGGCCACCGGCACTGTCGGGCTGGTGCGGTTCTACGGGGCGCGTGCGCGTCGACTGCTGCCCGCCGCGGGCGTAGTGCTGGTCGCCACGGCGATCGCCGCGGCCGCGTTGTTGCCGCCGTTGCAGGCTCGCGAAGTGCTCGGCGATGCAATCGCCTGCGCGCTGTATGCCGGGAACTACCGCTTCGCGCTGCACGGCACCGATTACCTGGCCGCCGACGCGCCGCCCTCGCCGTTTCAGCACTTTTGGTCGCTCGGCGTGGAGGAGCAGTTCTACCTGGTATGGCCCGCGCTGGTGATCGCGACGACCTGGCTGGTGCGGCGGCGTCGCAGCGGTTCGACCGGGCCGTTGCCGTACCTGGTCGTCCTCGGGGTGGTGGCCGCACTCTCCTTCGCGGTCTCGCTGATCTGGACGGAAGCGCTGCCACCGTGGGCGTTCTTCTCGCTCCCTGCCCGGGCTTGGGAACTGGCGGCGGGTGGCATGGTCGCGTTGACGGCCGTTGTGTGGTCCCGGCTGCCGGACGGCGTATCCGCCGTCGCGGGATGGGCCGGGTTCGGTGCGATTCTCGCGGCCTGCGTTCACCTCGACGAAAACGTGCCTTACCCGGGCACCGCGGCGCTGCTGCCCGTGCTGGGCACGGTCCTGGTGATCGGAGCCGGCTGCGCCCGCGCGCGATTCGGTGTCGGTCGCGTTCTTGCGGTGCCCGAGTTGCGCGCGATCGGCAGAGTGTCCTACCCCTGGTACCTCTGGCACTGGCCGGTGCTGGTGCTGGCGCCACAGGTGCTCGGCCGCCCGCTCGGATCGGTCGGCGCACTGGGCGCGGTCGCCACGGCCTGCGGACTCGCCATGCTCACCCAGCGGCTGGTCGAGGATCCGGTCCGCTTCGCCGTTCGGTTGCGAAGTTCGGCCCGGCTCAGCCTCGCGTGCGGCGGCGCGAGCACCGCGATCGCGATCTGCGTGGCGCTGGCGCTGCTCACGGTGGTGTCCGCCCCGGTCGGCCGCGGCGCGGCGGCGCAGCGGCTCACACTCACACCGGTGGCACCGGCTACCCCCGCCGCCGACCCCCATGACGACGTGATCCGGCAGTTGACGGCACAAACTCAGTCGGCGATCGCCGCCTCCGCCGACATCCGCGACGTTCCGGCCAACCTCACTCCCTCGCTCGCCGATGCGCGTGGCGACCGGGCGGAGGTGTTCGACAACGGTTGCGTCCGGTCCTGGCACGAGGTGGGCCAGGCCGAGTGCGCCTCCGGCGATCCGGACGCGGCCACCACGGTGGCCTTGGTCGGCGATTCCCACGCGGCGATGTGGCAGCCGGCGTTCGAGCAGATCGCCGTATCACGCCACTGGCGGCTGGAGACCATGGCCAAAGTCACCTGTCCGCTGTTCGACCTGCCGATCACCAGCCCCTATCTGGGCCGCGCGTACACCGAATGCGAGCAGTGGCGCGGGCAGATCCTGACGCGGCTGGCGCACAAGCGCCCCCGGCTGATCGTGGTGAGCATGTCGCGGCGCTACGGCGGCGACTTCGGCTTCGTGTCCTACGACCAGGCGTGGATCGACAGCCTGCACCGGCTGGTCGCCCAGCTGAGCACGACCGGCTCGGCTGTCCTCGTGCTCGGCGCGATCCCCGATCCCCATGCCACCGTGCCCGCGTGCGTGGCCGCACATATCGGCGATGCCTCGGCCTGCGCTCCCGCGCGGCCGGTCGCGGTCGACGACGCGGGCATTGCGGCCGAGCACGCGGCGGTGACGGCAGGCGGCGGACAGTACGCCGACCTGACCGCGCTGTTCTGCACCGCGGCTCGCTGCCCCGTCATCGTCGGGAACAACCTCGTCTACCGTGACGACAACCACCTCACGATCGGTTACGCCGAGACCCTCGGGCCGGTAATCGGTGCGCTCGCCGAACGCGCGCTCAGCCACGGCTGAGCCGGCCCGTATCGGGGACCGCGGGAAGACATCGCGCCCTTCCGGCGTTGCACCCGGTCACCGCCGCACCCGCGCCCTGCGGGAAGGCCCGGTAACCTGCGGGTTGTCGGAGGGGTCGGGGAGAATGGCGGGGAATCTATCGGAGGAGGGACTGTGAACGACGGTCCGCTGATCGTGCAGAGTGACAAGACGCTGCTGCTGGAGGTCGACCACGAGTCGGCCGACACGGCGCGGCAGGCGATCGCGCCGTTCGCCGAGCTGGAGCGGGCGCCCGAACATGTGCACACCTATCGGGTGACCCCGCTGGCGCTGTGGAACGCGCGGGCGGCCGGGCACGATGCCGAGCAGGTGGTGGACGCGCTGGTCAGCTTCTCCCGGTACGCCGTGCCGCAGCCGTTGCTGGTCGACGTGGTGGACACCATGGCCCGCTACGGCAGGTTGCAGCTGGTCAAGCATCCCGCGCACGGGTTGACGCTGGTCAGCCTGGATCGCGCGGTGCTGGAGGAGGTGCTCCGGCACAAGAAGATCGCCCCCATGCTCGGCGCGCGCATCGATGACGACACGGTAGTGGTGCACCCGTCCGAGCGCGGCCGGATCAAGCAGATGCTGCTGAAGATCGGCTGGCCCGCCGAGGACCTCGCGGGCTACGTCGACGGCGAGGCGCACTCGATCGAGCTCGACTACGCGACCGACGGCTGGCACCTGCGCGACTACCAGCAGATGGCCGCCGACTCGTTCTGGGCGGGCGGCTCCGGTGTGGTGGTGCTGCCCTGCGGCGCGGGCAAGACGATGGTCGGCGCCGCGGCGATGGCCAAGGCGAAGGCGACCACGCTGATCTTGGTCACCAACACGGTGGCAGGCAGGCAGTGGCGGCGCGAACTGCTCGCGCGCACCTCGCTCACCGAAGAAGAGATCGGCGAGTACTCAGGAGAACGCAAGGAGATCCGCCCGGTCACCATCGCCACCTACCAGGTGATCACCCGCCGCACCAAAGGCGAGTACAAGCACCTGGAACTGTTCGACAGCCGCGATTGGGGCTTGGTCATCTACGACGAGGTGCACCTGCTGCCCGCCCCGGTCTTCCGGATGACCGCCGATCTGCAGTCCCGGCGCAGGCTCGGCCTGACCGCCACGCTGGTGCGCGAGGACGGCCGCGAGGGCGACGTGTTCTCGCTGATCGGCCCCAAGCGCTACGACGCGCCGTGGAAGGACATCGAGGCCCAGGGGTGGATCGCCCCTGCCGAATGCATCGAGGTGCGGGTCACGCTGACCGATGCGGAGCGGATGACCTACGCCACCGCCGAGCCGGAGGAGCGCTACAAGCTGTGCTCCACCGCGCACACCAAAATCGCTGTGGTCGAGTCGATTCTGGCCCAGCACCGGGACGCGCCCACCCTTGTCATCGGCGCCTATCTGGACCAGCTGGACGAACTCGGCGCCGCGCTCGACGCCCCGGTGATCCAGGGTTCGACGAAGACCAAGGACCGCGAGGAGCTCTTCGACGCGTTCCGGCGCGGCGAGATCCCGGTGCTCGTGGTGAGCAAGGTGGCGAACTTCTCCATCGATTTGCCGGAAGCGTCCGTGGCCGTGCAGGTTTCGGGTACCTTCGGCTCTCGACAGGAGGAGGCGCAGCGCCTGGGCCGGCTGCTGCGCCCGAAACAGGACGGGGGCCAGGCCCATTTCTACTCCGTGGTCGCGCGCGACACCCTCGACGCCGAATATGCTGCTCATCGCCAGCGTTTTCTCGCCGAACAAGGGTATGCCTACCGCATCACGGATGCCGACGACTTGCTCGGCCCCGCCATCGGATAAGCGGAGGCATTTCCTCCGCAAACTGTGCTAGGAATGAGGGCGTGCGACGCTTCGAATTCGCGGTGGACCGCAGGCACGCCCACGCGGTCAACGAAGTCTTCGCCGACCTTCGCCGCCTGCGCGTCATGGCGATCGCCGCCGCGGTCGTCGCGGCGAGCGGGACGGCGTTTTTGATCTGGCTGAACCACACCTGGGCGTATCTGGTCGCGGTCGCCTTCGCGCTCGGCGCGGTGACCGCACTGTGGGTGGCCCTGTGGACGCCGTGGCATTCCAGCATCGACAAGCTCTACGCGGACGGAGAGCTGGTCCCCGCTGTGGTCTCGGAAGTGCGTCCGTCCGGTGTGGTGCTGCTCGCCTTGGTGGATGTCTCCACACCGGAGACGGGTGACCGGCGCTATGCCTTGGTGACCCGCAAGGTCGGTGCCCTCCCGGGCCACGAGGCCAAGGTGGGGGAGCGAGTGCCGTCGGTCGCGGTGCGTACCGACCGGGCGCCACGGCCGGTGGGCGAGCGCTGGCAATCGGTGAGCGCCATGCCGATCGCGTGGGGCACGACCGACGGCAAGGTCATCGCAGG
The DNA here is from genome assembly GCF_000308455.1 of Nocardia abscessus NBRC 100374. Classification (GTDB taxonomy): domain Bacteria; phylum Actinomycetota; class Actinomycetes; order Mycobacteriales; family Mycobacteriaceae; genus Nocardia; species Nocardia abscessus. Next base: position 45,412 of record NZ_BAFP01000020.1, read on the forward strand.
CGCCCGCGCGGCGATCAGCGAGACCGAATGGCGGTTGCTCACCGACAATCTCGGGCTCGCGGAGAAGGTGCGGCGCACCACCACGAAACGGTTACTGCTCGATCCGGATCAGTTGCCCGGCGAACTCGGCACCTGAAACCGGCTGCGAACGCCCGATTCCCGGTCGCGCGCACGCCTACACTCGAAGGATGGTTCCAGCGTCCAACCTGCTGGCATTCGTCGCCGCCGCGGTCGTCATCATCGTCGTGCCCGGTCCCGGCGTGCTGTTCACCGTCGGTCGTGCGCTCACCCTCGGCCGCCGCGCGGCATTGCTCTCGGTGCTCGGGCACGCAGCGGGCGTCTACGCGGCGTTGGTCCTGGTCGCGATCGGGCTGGGCGCCTTGCTCACGGCGTCGGCGCTGGCGCTCACCGTGGTGAAGTTCGCGGGCGCGCTGTATCTGATGTATCTGGGAATCCAAGCGATTCGCCAGCGTTCGGCGTTGCGCGAGGCGCTGGGCGCCCCGGTCGAGCCGACGCCCCATGCGCGGGTGCTGCGCCAGAGCGCGATCGTTGGGCTCACCAACCCCAAGGCGATCGTGTTCTTCTCCGCGGTGCTGCCGCATTTCGCCGACCCGGCGGCGGGTTCCCTGTCCTGGCAGTTCCTACTGCTCGGCACCGTCTTCCTCGCCATCGCGCTGGTCTCCGACAGTGCGTGGGCACTGCTGGCCGCCTCGGCGAGATCCTGGTTCGCGAAGTCGCCGCGGAGGCTGGAGGCGGTCGGTGGTGCGGGCGGGGTGATGATCCTCGGTGTCGGCGCGTCGGTGGCGCTGACCGGCAGCGGCGACTGAAGCCGCTACCATCCAGCGAGGTCGGTGCGCCGGTACCGACACGAGGCGGGGTGGAAAGGGGTGGTCGTTCGTATGAGGTTGTCCGGCCGGATGTGCGCCGCGGTCGCGTGTGTGTTCGTCGCGGTGCCGTGCTTACCCGCGAACGCCGAACCGCCCGCTGACCCGTTCGTCGGCGCGCCGGGCCTGGGCGATCCGTACTACCCGCTGGACGGCAACGGCGGCTACGACGTCCGGCACTACGACATCGCCATCGATTACGACCCGCCGAGCCGTCGGCTCGCGGGCACTGCCACGATCGCCGCCGCCGCCACCCAGGCCCTGCGCGTGTTCAACCTGGACTTCGCGGGACCGGAGGTGCGGATGGTGTCGGTGAACCACCTCCCCGCCGCATTCGACCGCAACGGCGAGCACGAGTTGACGGTGACGCCGATGCTCCCCCTGCTGCCCGGGGTGCCGTTCACGGTCACCGTCGACTACGCGGGCCCCGCCGTGAACACCGAAGGCGAGGGATGGACGTTCGCGCCCAGTGGCGGCGCTTTCGTCGCGGGCGAGCCGCACTCGGCGACCAGCTGGTATCCGCTCAACGACACCCCGCTGGACAAGGCCACGTTCACGCTGAACGCCACCGTTCCCGCGGAGTGGGAGGTGGTTTCCAACGGTGTGCGAACCGAGAACGTGGTGCGCGGCGACCAGCGGACGGTCCGTTGGGCCAGCGCCGCGCCGGTGCTGGGCTACCTGACCACCGTCGCGATCGACAAGTTCGACTACCTCGAGCAGCGCAGGGCCGACGGCACTCCGCTGATCAGCGCGTTCGCGCCGAATGCGGACAGTCGCCATCGCGAACTCGAACAGCGCCTGCCGGAGATCCTGGACTTCTCCGAACAGCTCTACGGCCCGTACCCGTTCGAGGCCGCGGGCGGCATCTACTTGGACGCCGACATCACCTTCTCACTGGAGACCCAGACCCGCCCGCTCTACGCACCGCGCATCGATCTGCAGACGGTGGTCCACGAGATCGCGCACCAGTGGTGGGGCAACTGGGTGTCGGTGCGTAACTGGTCGGACATCTGCCTGAACGAGTGCTTCGCCAGCTACACCGCCGATTACCTGTGGCCGGAGCGCACGGAGGGCAAGAACGTCGACGACGACTACCGCAGGACCATCCGGAAATACCGCGACAGCCAGAAGTTCTGGGACATCCCGCTGGAGAACCCCGGCGCCGGGAAGGAGTTCACCTCCGTCTACTACCGCGGGCCGCTGTTCCTGCACGCGCTGCGCAAGCAGATCGGCGAGGAGGTGTTCTTCGCAGCCGTCCGGGACTTCCTGGCCGCGCATGCCTACGGCAACGCCTCGATGCCGGAGTTCCGCGCCTTCGTGCAGGCCAGGACGCCCATGGACCTGACCGGCTTCTTCCACGCGTGGCTGAACACCACCGCGCCGCCGCCGGAGGAGTATCTGTTCCCCGGCGCCCTGCGCAGCTGAATCGTCAGTCGTCCTCGACGTGCTCCCGAGCCTTCGCCATTCTGCGTTCGGCCCGGTCCAGCTGGCGTTGCGCGGCGTGTAGGTCGTCCTTGGCCGACCGCTCGGCCGACTTGCGGAATTGCCGCTGCTGTTCGGCCTGTGCGAGCTCGTCGCGCAGCGCGGCGACGCGTTCTTCGGCACCGGACAGTTCGTCGGTCGCTGCCTCGAGCGCGGATTGTGCCGAGTCCTTCGCCGCGCGGGCGGATTCGAGCGCGTCCTCGGCGTCGGCCAGCTCGCGGCGCGCGGTGTCGTCCGGCTGCCGCCGCGATGCCGCGCGCCGGGGTGACGCGGCCGGTTCGGGCACCGCCAGCAGGTTCGGTCCGCTCGGCCCGAAGCCTTCGTAGCTCGCCGCGGTGGCGAGGGTCCCCGTGCGCAGCCGCTCGGCCACCTCCGGGTCGGCGAGTGCCGCCGTCAGCGTCTGGCTGATCTCACGCACGACACCCTCGCCGACCGGATGCCCGTGCTCGGCGGCGAGCGCGCCCGCCTTCTTGGCGAGCGCGTTGACCAGCTGCTGCCGCTGGGCGGTGAGGCTGCGCAGCTGCTCGGCCGAGAGTTTCCGCTGAGCGGCGGCCAGGGCCGCGCCCAGCCGGAGCAGATCCGCCACCTCGCCGGGTGCCGCGCGGGCCAGCAGGTTCGCCGCCCACGCGGTCAGGGTCGGTTTGCGCAGCTTGCCGATGGCAGTCGCGAGCTGTTTGTCGCCCGCCACCTTGGCCTCAGTCGCCCGGTCCGCGCGTGCCGCGACGAACTCCGCGGGCGCCAGCCCGTACAGGTCGTGCGCGACGTCCTCGACCGTCATACTGACCAAGCGTAACGGCCCGGTCTCGGACGACGACACACTCCGCATACCGGACAAGAGTCCAGTTGGATGAAAATCGCGAAAGGCGTTGCTAGTGAATTACTCTGCGTTCTCGTTGCTCGGCCGTCTGCTCCCCAGCATCCTCGGTTACGCGCTCATGGGGCTCTACGGCACGCATATGTAGCGCGCCGCCCGCTCCGGGTCGGCCGGTTGGCTGATGCGGCCGCTTGGTCCTGCGGGTATCCTCACCGCGTTCACGAGCCCGTGAACGTGTTCGGTGAGAGAGGTTTTCAGGTGAAGTTTCCAGGAGCGAGGCTGCTGGCACGGGTCGTGCTCGCCCTCGTCGCGGTGGCCGCGGTGGTGGTCACGGTGGCCGGCTGTTCGATGATCGGGGACGCGGGCAAGTCGGACACCGCCAAGGCCGAGGTCGGCGACTGCATCAACGTCATCGAGGGCTCGGCGGTCGATTCCAAGACCGAGCCGGTCGACTGCTCGTCGGACAAGGCCGTGTACAAGATCGCGCAGTCCTACGACAAGAAGACCGACTGCGCCGCCGACTACACCTCCTATGAGGAGACCCTGGGCGGCGGAACCACCGCGTTCCTGTGCCTGGCGCCCAACTTCAAGGAGGGCAGCTGCTACAACGAGAGCAGCACGACCGGCTACAAGCACGTCGACTGCGCGTCCACGGACGCCACCTTCAAGGTGCTGAAGCGGATCGACGGCCAAGCCGACGAATTGCTGTGCGACGCGAACGCCGACGGCTTCCGGCTCATCGAAACCGATCCCAAGGTCACCTTCTGCACGGGCAAGCCGAAGGGCTGATCATTCCAGCAGGGCAACCGACGCGATCCGGTGCAGCGTGAAGTGCCGGACCGCGCCGGTGACCGGGTCCAGCGCGTCGAGCTGCCCGTTGCCCACCTTCAACGGTTCCACCACGCGCTGCGTGGCGACCCCTTGGGCGTCGACGTAGCCGATATTCACCGACCGCCGCACCCGCGCCGCGAGCTGGAGCAGGGCGAGGGTCGCGGCGGTGTTGGTCCTGGTGCCGTCCAGGCGCACCGACTGACCCGAGCGGGCGCTGGCGGCACGTTCGCTCGCGCGTAGCTCGGTGACGAGCAACTCGAGTTGTTCGGTGCTGGGCGGTGTCGGGCGATACGGCTGCCGCGCGGCGGGCCGTACCGAGATCCGTGCGCCACGCGGACGCAGATCCACGATCGCGCCAGCCGAATCCTCACCCGCGGGCGCGAAACCGGCCGCGCGCAATTGCTCCAGCAGTTCGCCCAGCGGCGCCTGGGCGATGGCGACGGTCGGTGCGATGGACCGCAGTGCCAGCGTGCCGGCCACCGGTGCGGCGAGCACCTGCGCCAGCAGCGCCGGATCGTCGCTGCGGATGAACGACTGCGCCATGCCCGCGCGCAACTGGCCGTGCCGCCGGGCCACGTCGTCTATCAGATAGGTCAGCGCCTGAGGGATCGGCGTCCTGGAATGCTTGGCGAACAAGGCGTGCAGTTCGGCCGCCGTCAACCCCGCGTCGAGGGCGCGCCGCACCGACGACTCGCCGATCCGATACACCGTCGCCGCGCCGGCGGATTCGACGTCGGCGGCCAGGGCGACGCGGTGCTGCAAGTCGGTGGTCAGCGGACCGGGCGCGATGACCGTCAGGTCGGCTTGCACCAGCACGTGATCCACCGGCTCCGGCAGCGCCGACTCCATCTCCGCTTCGGCGTCGGCCACGCTGGTCGGCGCCGCGTGCAGCAGCGCCCGCGCCGCCGAGCCGAGCGCGCCACGGCCGACGAAACCCAGCGCCGCCGCTTCGGCGAGGGTCTGCTCGACCACCTCCGGACGGAAGTTCCTGCGCCTGCGCGGCTGCCGCCATGCCAGCACCCGGCCGATGTCCGCCGGGGCCGGCGCCGTACCGGACGGATACTCCGCGAGCAGGCTCAGGACGGCGTGGCGGTCGCGCGGCGCGTTCGGGGTGCGCAGTTCCAGCGACAGTGCGGCCAGCGGCTTGTCGTTGGCATCGCGCATGCCGATCATCCACGGCGTCCGATCCATTTCCAGCCAGGTCTGCCCGAGCGCGGCCCAGCGCCGCGCGGGCGGAGACTCCAGCCAGGCGTCCACCAGCGGCGTGGGCGCCCAGAAATCGTCGGTCGAGTCGAACTCCGGCGGCGGGTCGGGCAAACCCTTCTCGATCAATTTCGCGGCCGCCAGCAGTTCGACCAGCAAACCGGCCCGCGGCTCGTCGACCCCGGCCAGCTTGGCGATGCGGCGCAGCTCCCGCACGCCGAGGCCACCCGCGCGCAGGGCGGGAGCGGGCGCCTGGCCGAGCACCTCGAGTACGGCGGCACAGTGCCGCATCAACTCCCCGACCTCGCCCGCCGCGACCGCGTTCACCTCGGCGGGCGGGTATTTGGCGGCCTCCGGTTGCGGCGGCGTCAGTGCATGCGGATGGGTGACCGGTTCCCGGCGCAGCACCTGGCCGACGGTGACCGGAAGCTCGACGGTCTCGTCATCGATCCAGTGCAGCAGCCTGCGCGCCAGCAGCCGCTGAATCGGTCGATCGGGCGCGGTGCCCGGTGCGGCATCCCTGGTGCGACCGCGCGGGCCCGTCGCGGCCAGTTTGTCCAGCAGGGCCCGTTCGGCGGGCTCGAGTTCGGTGAGCGCCGCGACCACCTCGGATTCGGTGAGGGCGTCGGGGAGCTCGGTCGCCGTGCCGATCGGCCACGGCAAGGCCTCGGCGGCCGCCGGAATCAGATGCAATCCCTGCTCGGCGTCGAGCCAGACCAGCGCCCGAGCCGTCAGCCGCTCCAGCGCGTCGTCGATCGCGGCGGCCTGCGCGCGTTCGCTCAGTTGCACATGCAGTTCGGCACGGTTGAGCGGAGCACTGTCGGTGCGCGTCACGCCGTGCACCGCAAGGGTTTCCAGGAGGGCGAATTCCAGAGTGTTCAAGTCCTCCGTGGCGCGCAGCACCGACGCACGCTGTTCGGTGCGGGCGGCGAGCACGGCCATCGAGGAGGGCAGCGGCACGGCCAGGTCGGGCCGAAGCTGCAGCAGCGTCACGAGCTGGGCATCACTGCGGGCACCGAGCCATCCGGCGAGGGAGTCGGTCACGGTCATCCCGTCCACCCTACGACGCCGGGCCCGGTCGATCGGATCCTGTCACGCAACACCCGAACGCAAATCCTGTGTCACCTGACTGGTACGGCCTGAATACTCGGAAGGGCGGCACAGCTAGCATGGGGCCGTGGTGAACAAATCGAAGAAATCCTATGTCGACAACGGCTGGCCGAAGGTGGAAGACGGTGACCACGCGGTCACCGAGCTTTCCTCGGCCCGCTCCGGTGGTCTCTCGCCCTACGGCGAGGACACCGAGTTTCCGGTGCCCGCAGAGCAGTTGCCCTACATGCACCCGAACACGGTGATCAACCGCTGAGCGCGCGACCGGAACGTTCTCGGCTACGAAGAAGGGCCCCGCATCCACGTTGATGCGGGGCCCTTCTTGAAACTGGGTGGCGATCAGGAGGGCAGCAGGCCCTTGTTCGCCTCGTAGAAGTTCACGACCGCGGGGTCGAGGGTGATTCCGCTGGTCTTGGCGGCGTTGAAGAAGTCGAGAGCTTCCTTCGGCACCTGCACGCCCTGGCTCTGCACGACCTCGAGGGCGCGATCCACGGCGGAGAAGATCTGCTGCGTGTCCGCCGGCGCGGCCTGGGCGGCCTGCGGCGCGGGGTTCCAGCGCGGCGTCTCGTCGGTGGCGGGCGCGGAGCGCGGGGTGGGCGCGCTGCTCAGGCCCAGTTTGGACGAGCAGGAGGGCCAAGCGCCCCAGCCCTGCGAGGCGAGCACCTTCTCGGCGACCGCGATCTGCTGTTCGCGGCTGGCCTGGTTGGCGGAGGAGGCGTACTCCTGACCGCCGTGGGCGCGCCAGGTGCTGGGCGAGAACTGCAGCCCGCCCTGGAAACCGTTGCCGGTGTTGATGCCCCAGTTGCCGCCGGCCTCGCACTGAGCGAGTCGATCCCAGTCGGAGTCGGGTGCCGCGCTGGCGTTGCCTGCGAATGCCACACCGGCGGTGCCGATGATGGCGCCGGTGACGGCAACCTTGGCTACCGTGCGGCCGGTCGAGCTTGGCTTGCGATGGCGTCCACTCATTTCGGGTTCGTCTTCCTCTCGACGCACCTGCGACATCTTCGGTTCTGGTTCGGACTGAGAGGTCGTCCGTTCCGCCCTCGCCCCTACGTTTCCGTTGGGGTTCCGGTACCCGCGGGGCGAGGCTCGGTGCGGCGGGCCGGTGGTCGCCGGGGTGTCCCGGCTGGATAAGACGGTACGACGAACCGCGGGAAAAATCACTATTTGGTAACCGGCGTGTACCACTGGGTCTCGACGCGATATCAGCTGGGCCAAAAGTCTTCGTGCAGCTAGAGCGGCCACGGCTAGTCATCTCGACCGCCGTCACCACTCTGTGACCTCCCCGTAATGTGATGAGGATCACACATCCGAGTGGGTAACGAACGCGTCGGGTAACCAGTTCGCGGCGATCGCAGACCAGCGCTCCGGTTCAGCGGGATCTGCGGCCCGAGCGCAGCGCGAACACCAGGGCGAGCACGAACCCCAGCGGCGCGAGCATCGCCCCGAAGTAGAGCCACAGTCCGGGCTCGCCGTCGGTGAGTATGGGGATGGCGAAGATCACGACGATGGCCAGCAATCCCAGCGCGAACGAGCAGAGCGCGAGTTGCAGCAACCAATCGCCGCGCCGCCGCGGGGCGCCGCCGGAAGGGTTCGGAGCGGAAGGGTTCGTCACGGTTCGACGGTAAAACTGATGTGCTTGCGTTATTGGCACCGGGGTAGACTCGATGGCAATCGCGTCCTGCAATCCTGCTGGGCGCGTTCTTTTCGCACAGAAAAAGGGCCGGTCCCGTGACCGGCCCGGTGGACAGATGTGCTCGGGCCGTAGGGGTCCGAGTTTTTCGATGACGAACGGGTGAGCGCAGTGCCGACCGGCAGGGTGAAGTGGTACGACGTCGAAAAGGGCTTCGGCTTCCTTTCCCAGGACGAGGGTGAGGACGTCTATGTCCGCTCGTCCGCGCTGCCCGAAGGTGTCGAAGGCCTCAAGCCCGGCCAGCGCGTCGAATTCGGCATGGCCGCCGGCCGTCGCGGCCCCCAGGCGCTGAGCCTCAAGCTGCTGGAGGCGCCGCCGTCGGTCCGGCAGGGCCAGGAACGCAACGCGCGCAAGGAACCTGTCGCGCGCAAGCACACGCCTGACGAGCTGCACGGAATGGTCGAGGACATGATCACCCTGCTCGAGGCGAAGGTGCAGCCGGATCTGCGCAAGGGCAAGTACCCCGATCGCAAGACCGCGCAACGCATCTCGGAGGTCGTCCGCGCGGTTGCGCGCGAACTGGACCGATAGTCGTCGCGCCTGCGGCGACCTCCGCGGGTGCTCACGGTCGGATACCGCTCAGTTCTCTGGCGACGAGGCCGTCGACGAGATCGTTCATCTCCTCGACCAGTTCGGGCGCGCCGCCGTTGTGGGCGAGGTTGTGCATCTCGTGCGGGTCTTCCTGCCGGTCGTAGAGCTCGTAGTCGAATTCGTCACGGGGCCCGGCGATTTCGTGCGGCGTCGAGTAGCGGGCGAAGCTGTAGCGGGGTGTCACCGCGCCCCGCAGGCAGTATTTGACGCCGGCTGCTTGACCGCCGCTGGATTTGGCGTCCGAGGTGAGCAGCAGTGCGTCGCGGAGGGCGCCTGCCGGGTCCGCCAGCAAAGGCGTGAGGTCTTTGCCGACGAGTGGGCCTGTCGTGGCATCGATTCCGGCGAGGGCGGCCAGGGTCGGCACCAGGTCGATGTGTGAAGTCAGTGCGGCAGTGCTGGTTCCGTGCGTGGCGGGGTTGCGGGGGTCGGCGATGACCAACGGCACCCGGTTGTTCTCGCGGTAGATCATCGCGCCCTTCTGCCGCAGTCCGTGCGCGCCGCCGAGTTCTCCGTGGTCGGCGACCCGGACCACGACGGTGTTGCCCGCGGCGCCACTGTGGTCCAACGCGTCGAGGACCTCGGTCATCAATTCGTCGGTGCGGCGCAGCAACTCGAGATACCAGTTGCCCCACTGCCGCCATTGGGTGCGCCCGAGAGGCGAGTCGACGTCGTTCGGCATCAGGCCGCCGACGGCCTCGTTCATGGTGCGCCACACCGTTTGTACCCGCGGTTTGGTCGACAGGTCGGACTCGAAGTTCGGCGGTACGTCGGCGCCGTGATCGGGCACGTCCGTCAGCCGGTAGAAGCGCGGGCAGTACATTATGTCGTGCGGGTTCACCATGCTGACCACGCACAGCCATGGCTCACGGTCGCTGCCGTGCCGTCGCAGCCAGCCGACGGCGTTCTCGACGACGCCGGGGTCTTCGTGGGCGCCCTCGTCGGGCCCGCCGCCGGACAGGATGTCGTAGGCCTCGTCGAATCCGTATGCCGACAGCGCCGCGCTCTCGGTGCCGACCGGCTCGGAAAGGTGCCATTTTCCGATGTAGGCCGTCCGATAGCCGGCGTTCTTCAGCACCGTCCCGATGGTGGGGATCGTGGTGTCGAGATTCGGGCTCCAGGCGTGCAGCGGTCCGAGGACCGCGCCCATGAGGTCGTTGCCGCGGACGTTGTCGGTCATGCCGGTGACCGGTGCGTGTGATCCGGTGAAGAACGCCGATCGCGCGGGCGAGCACGGCGCCGTCGGCGAATGATGCATGGCGAACCGCACACCGGCGGCCGCCACCCGGTCGCGAGCGGGCAGTGCGAAGCCCGCGGGCAGGACGACATCCGCGCGCTCCTGGTCGGTCATGATCACCAAGATGTTCGGCCGCGCCGCCGGTGCCGCGGCGGACTTGGCGGCGAGCGCGCCGCTCAGGGCGGGCACGGAGGCGGCGGCCATCATGGCGAGAACCTGACGTCGGCTCGGTGCCGGTGGGTGTGCGCACGCGAGGAACTTGTCGGAGTCGGACACGGGACGGACCTTCCTGTGGGGCGGAACGGGCACCTCACTGTAACTGATGAATTGATGAAATCATTCAGTAAGACTTTTTCGCTGGTGGAGTCGTCGCGATACTGTGCACTGGTGTCAGGAACCGAGACGACGTCCGCTACGGCACGCGGTGAGCAGACGCGGCAGGCCATCCTCGACGTCGCCACACGCCGGTTCGCCGACCAAGGTTTCCGCAACACCTCGGTGGCGGCGGTGGCTCGCGAGGTCGGGGTGGCGCCATCCGCGGTGTACTTCCACTTCGCCGACAAAGAGGCGCTGTTCGTCGCCGCGTTCGACCGCGACGCCGCACGCCTGTCCGACGCGGCGCTGCCCCAGTCGGGTCCGATGGACGCCGTGTACTGGCAGCAGGTCGTCAGCCGGTTCGTGACCAGGCTCGACGCCTATCCGCTGGTGCATCGAGTGCTCGCCGGGCAGGAGCCGGGGCTGCTCGTTCGCCTGGTCGACGGTGTCGTGCCGCATCGCATCCGGCAGGTGCTCGAAGCGGCGCTGCGCGCCGGTCAGCAGTCCGGGGACATCGCCGAAGACCTCGATCCGCGGGACACCGCGATCGCGCTCGAGGCCATCTTCACCGCGGTGATCATCACCGTGGTGCAGGTCGGCGGGAGCGGTAGCTCGGAGCGTATCGACGCCGTCGGCCGCTTGGTGCGGGCCGCGCTCACCCCGGCTTGATCGTCCAGGCGCTGCGGAAGGCCGCCCGACCGGAAGCGGCGGCCCGTTGCCGAGACCGCCGCTGGATGCCGCCTACGCCGTGCTGATCGACCAGGTGGCGTGCGGCACGTAGAACTCCCGGCCCGTTTCGTCGCGGGCGAGGATCGGCAACTGGAATTCGACGCCGATGAGACGCAGATCGGGTTCGGGCTTCGAATCGATGGTGAGCGCCAAAGCGCGGTCGGGGTAGTCGTTGCGGCTGATCACCTGGTCCACCTTCTCGCCGTTGGGCAGCAGGTAGACGAGCTGGGCGAGCCAGGGCGCGTCGGCGACCTTCTTCGGCAGCGACAGTTGCAGGGGGTAACCGGCGGGCACTTCCAATTCGACGGTGCGCCCGCGGTGGCAGTCCGGCGCGTCCGGGGCGCAGCGCAACGTCTCGAACACCGTGCCCGCCGCGTCGTCCTCGGGCAGGATGTGGCAGTCCCGCATGGTCACCGCGCAGTAGCTGAACGGCCGCACGGTGACCGTCTTGCCGTGCGCGTAGGCGGTGAGGGTGACGTCGGGTTCGTCGGCGTTGCGGACCAGCATCGCCAGAACGCCCACGAAGGCGACGGTGAGCACGAGCAGGGCGGCCGCGACCAGCGCGGCGATCGTGCGTGCGTTGAGCTTGCTCACCAGATCGGGTCTCCTTGCCCTCGTTGGATGCGTTTGGTGTCGCCGCCGCGCCGCGCCGCCGGATCCTGCGCGCGCGGTGCGCTTCCCGGGTAGCCATGCGGCCGGAATGTCGGCACCTCTTGTTCCGCGTGCTGCGGACGGTTGCCGCCGAGGCCGGGCAGCAACGAGTGACCGCGGAAGCTGAGGAAAGTCTGCACCAAGCCGAGCACGAGTATCGCGGTGACCACCGCGAAGCCCTTCCAGTAGTCGGTCGGCAGCAGCACGCCCGCCGCGCCGCCGACGACCCAGCTGAGCTGCAGCACGGTCTCCGAGCGACCGAAGCCGGAGGCGATCGACTCCGGCGGCAGGTCGTCCTGGATCGAGGCGTCCAGCGACACCTTGGCCAGCGCGCTCGTCGCGGCCGCGACCAGGGCGGCGGCCGCCGCGCCGAGCAGATTGTTCGCGAACGTGGCGAACAGCGCCACCAGCGCGCAGGCCGCCGTGCAGCCCAGCACGATCAGTGCGGGCCTGCCGAGCTGGAGCCGCGCGCCGGTCGCGTTGCCCGCGAAGTTGCCGATGGCCGCGGCCGCGCCCACCGCGCCGAGCATGAGGGCCTGCTGCACCGGCCGGTGCTCGGTCGCCTTGGCGACGAACGCGACGTAGAAGGTGAGGAATCCGGTCAGCACGCGGATGGCGCTGTTGCCCCAGAGCCCGGTCACCACGGCGCGGCCGAGCGGCTGCCTGCGTTTGCGCGGCGGTACCGACGACTCCTTGCCGGAGGACAGCACCTCGGTGTGCGCGTCGGGGCCGTGATAGCTGAGCGTCGCGGGCACTTCGCCCTCGGTCACTTCCACCCAGGAGGGGATGCGCAGGCTCAGATAGGCCCCCGCACAGGCGATCAGCGCCGCGAAAACCAGCGCGCCGTTGGAGCCCGCGATCGCCGCGGCCAGCCCGGCCAGCCCTCCCGCACCGATGGTGCCGCCGACCAAACCGAACACCGTGAGACGGGAGTTGGTGCGGACCAGATCGATGTCCGGCGGCAGTACTCGGGGGGTCACCGCGCTCTTGAGCACGGAGAACGATTTGCTGCCGATCATCATGCACAGCGCGAGCGGATACAGCGCCCAAGTGTCGAACTGGAGGATCAGCACCACCGCGACCACCGCGCGCACCGCGAACGACGTCGCCAGCGCCAGGCGGCGACCGCGCTGCAGGCGATCGAGCATCGGGCCGATCAGCGGGGCGATCACCGCGAACGGCGCGATCGTGATCAGCAGGTACAGCGCCACATTCGTCTTGCTCTCCGCAGTGGCGCTGGCGAAGAACAAGGTGTTGGCCAGCGCCACCGCGATGGCGGCGTCGAGGGCGAAATTCGCCATGGTCGCGTAGGTGAGCGCCGTCAGACCCGACTTGTCGGCGCCGTCGGCCTTGGCCGCGCGCTGGAAGGTCGCGATGCCCTTTTCGGTGAGCTGCCTGCCGCGCATGGCGGCCACGCGGGTAACCGTGAGCTTGCGTGGCATCCGCTGCGCGCCGGAGGCGGCCGCGCTTTCCGGTGGTTGCACCTCATCCTGGACGGCGGTATCGGGATAGTCGTCGGCTGGTGGTTCGCTGCGACGAGGCGGTTGCGGGCGGTGCGGGAAGGCGTGCCGAGCCGCGCGGTCGGAGGCATTCGGTTGCTCGGTGTCCGGCCCGAGCGGGAAAGGTTTGGTCGCCGGGGGCCGTGGCGCTTCACGTCGCGGGCCGGGTGGTGGCGATCCCGGCTGGTCGTAGGGCTCGGGGGCGCGTCCGCGTCCGAGCGGTGGCAGCGGCCCGCGGCGTCGCGGCGGGTTGGGTGGCGGGTACCGGTCGAAACCGGGATGCCGATCGAACGGCGGGGACTCCTCGCCTTCCCGCCGATCACGGTCGGGACCGGAAGGTTCGCGGGGAGTAGTCACGACCTCAATTCTGGCGTACTCCCGTGCTGGGCGTTCACGCACGCTCCGTGGCGGCGGCGGAAAGTGACCATCGTCGCGGATCGCCGGACCTGCTCAGGCGGGCACGAAGCGGACCTCGAACATGGTCGGCCAATTCTTGCCCGTGATCAGGAACCGGTCGGTGCCGGGCAGTTGGGCGATGCCGTTGAGGGCGTCGGCCCCGGCCCGCGCGGTCGCCGGAAGCAGACCGGCGGCGTCGGCGGACGCCAGCACGGCGCCGGAACCGGGGTCGATGCGCAGGATCGTGTCGGTGGGCCAGTCGTTGGCGTAGACCGACCCGTCCGCCGCGCACTCGAGTTCGTTGAGGCGCGCGCCGTTGTGGCTGGTCAGCTCGACCGAGCCGGTCGGGGCGAAGGTGACCGGATCACGGAAGGTGAGCCGGTCGGTGCCGTCGCTCATGATCAGTCGTCCGTCCCTCGCGCACAGGCCCCAGCCTTCGCCGTCGTAGCTCGCCCGGCCACGTTCGGCCAAGGTGGCCGGGTCCCGCGCGATGGCGACGCCGTCGTGCCAGGTCAGCTGCCAGAGCGTGGCACCGGCGACGGTGATGCCCTCGCCGAAGTAGGGGGCGGGCAACTCGGTCCTGGCCAGTTCCTCGCCGGTCGCCAGCCGGGACGCGCGCACGCTCGACGCGCCCGACAGACCGGTGCCCTCGTAGAGGACCTCGCCGTCGATTTCCAGCCCCTGGGTGAACGCCTTCGGGTCGTGCGGTCGGGTGCCGACCACCTCGATGTTCATCCTGGGTGTCGTGTCCTCGGCGCCGCCGCATCCGCTCATAACGAGCAGACCGACCAGCACACCGACGGCCAACGAACGCCGATTGCGTTCCATACGGCAAAATGTAGGCCGTGAGCGCAGTTTCTGTTTCGGAGTCCGGCGTGCGGCCGATTCTGGCCGATGCCGTCGATTTGGCCCGCCGTGCGCTCCTGGAGTTGGAACCGTCGGGTGTCGGCGTGCACCTCGGCGTGATCGCCGAGGACGAGAGCGCGGCGACCCATCGATTCGAGGCCACGCTGCCCGGCTATCGCGGGTGGCAGTGGGCGGTCGTGGTGGCCGCCCCGCCCGAGGCCGATTACGCGACGGTCAGCGAGTCCGCGTTGCTGCCCGGGCCCGAGGCCTTGGTCGCGCCCGAGTTCGTGCCCTGGGAGCAGCGAGTTCGCCCCGGGGACCTCGCGCCCGGCGACCTGCTCGCCCCACCGGCCGACGATCCGCGCCTGGTGCCTGGCTACGTCGCGACCGGCGATCCGGTGGTCGACGAAGTCGCCTACGAGGTCGGCTTCGGCCGCACCAAGGTGATGAGCAGGGAAGGCCGCGCAGAGGCCGCCGAACGCTGGTACGCCGAATACGGCCCCGACGCCGAGATGGCCAAGGCCGCGCCGGCCACCTGCGGCAGCTGCGGCTTCTACCTGCCACTGGCC
>NZ_BAFP01000019.1 GCF_000308455.1 Nocardia abscessus NBRC 100374
AGACAGGGGGCTGTTCGGGCGCTGTGCGTCGACCACTGGTAGGGCCGTGTCAAGTCAGCTGGATGATGTCGGCTGGATCATCGTGCGACCGGTGGGATCCGTTGCGAGCGTGGTGCGGCGCGCTGGGCCCGAGGGTGGCTGGGCGCCTCGGTCGTGTGGAGGGCTCGGGTGGGAAGTCTCACGTTCGGCAGTCGGCGAGGGCCGAGGTGGTTCGCATGAACCGCTCCCGCTGTCGGTGGGCCAATCCAGGGCTGCGGCTCGGGGCGGTGGGCAGCTGTTGCCGTGTACGGCGAACGGCGTGCCGTCGAATGGGTTCCCTCGAATTCCATAGGTGCTTCGATGAATTCGTCACGGTATCCCGACCGGAATGGCGGAGCGAAGCGGCCGACCAGTATGGCGGGCGGTAGCGAACTACCAGCAGATCTGATTACCGACCGACGAGCATGTTTTCGGATGCGAGTCTGTTTGTAGTCTGGTGTGCGCAAACAGGTCTCGCGATGGCCTGTTCTGGTCACGCGCAAACACCGGATGAGCTACAAACGAAACATACTGGCATACTTCGCGCATACGCGGGAAAATCAACTGTGTCGGGTTCTCCATCTGCCGAAAGTTGCTGAGATGTACGAATACAACGCGTTGCCACCGACCGATACGCGGGCTCGTACGAACCAGGGGGTGCGCGATGACTGAGCTGATCGACTTCTCCGCCGCGCTCATCGAGCCGCAAGCGATCAAGGACGCCGGATACGCGGGCGTCATAGGCTACTTCAGCGATTCCCGTCCGGGCACGAATTTCGGTGCGAAGCCGCTGCGGCGGGATTACTGCGACAGATTGCGCGCCATCGGACTGGAAATAGTGACCAATTACCAGTACGGCAAGGGCGAGACGTCGGACTGGAAAGGCGGTTACGACGCGGGTGTGCATCATGCGCGGATCGCGCTCGATTACCACTTCGCGGCCGGTGGCCCCGGCTTCCGTCCGCTGTATGCCCCCGTTGACGCGAATCCGTCGCTGAACGAGTGGAATTCGCTGATCGCACCGTTTCTGCGGGGCTGGGCATCGGTCGTCGGGTTGGAATGGACCGGCATGTACGGCAATGCCCGATGCATCGAGTGGGCGCTCGAGGACGGCGTCGCCACCTGGTTCTGGCAACACAACTGGTCCGGCGATGCCTCGATCAACGGCGACCATCCGGCCGCGCACCTCCATCAGATCCGCATCGACCGCGATTGGGTCGCCGGCGTCGTGGTGGATGTCAACAAAGTTCTCGCCGACGACTACGGCCAGTGGTCGAAGGCCGTCCCGAATCAAGGGGGAACGATGCAGAAGCCGGACTACGTCGAATTGGACCGAATGGGCAACTCCGCGTCCAGCCGTCACGGGGCGCGCATCGAGAACTTCCTGCTGCACACCCAGGAAGGCAACGGAACGGCCGAGAGCCTGGCCAACTATCTGAACAATCCGGCGAATGGGGTGAGCTACCACTACACGGTGCGCGATCGTGTGGTGGTCGACGTGGTCGACACCGATCTGGCCAGCTGGTCGGTGCTGGACGCGAACCCGTTCACGATCAATCTCTGCTTCGCGGGCAGCCGCGTGGCGTGGAGCCGGAACGACTGGCTGCGCATCCGCGACGACATTCGGATCGCGGCCTGGCTCGCGGTGCAGGACGCGCGCAAATATGGGTTCGACACGCATGTCATCGCGCCGCCTTACCAGCGGCGCCAGGGCATCTCCGACCACAAGTACGTCACCGAGTGTCTCGGCATCGGCACGCACACCGACGTCGGGCCGAATTTCCCCTGGGACGTGTTCGCCGACGACGTGCGCGGCTTCGCCACCGGCGAGCCGGGCGGGTCGGAGCCGAACGCCATCAATGATTGCGCGGCCGCGAATCCGTGGCTCGGCGTCCGGATCACGGAGGGCGAGATCACGACGCCCGACGGCGCGGGCCGCTTCGCCCAATTCGAACACGGATACATCTATTGGCATCCGGACACCGGTGCGCACGCCATCCCGGAGACGCTGTGGGGAAAATTCGAGGAATTGGGCTGGGAGGCCGGTCCGCTCGGCTACCCGATCACCGATCGCGCCGTCCTGTCCGAGAACGGCCAGGTGGCGGGTGAGGCGCAAGGCTTCCAGGGCGGCGCGCTCTACCGGCGGCAATCGAGCGCCAGCGTGTACTGGGTGCACGGCGCGATCCGCGACCGCTGGAACCGCTCGGGTTACGAGACCGGGCCGCTGGGCTGGCCGATGAGCGACGAGATCCCCTGGGACACCGGCGCCTACCAAGATTTCGAGCACGGCCGGATCTATTGGACACCCAGCCAGACTTTGGCCACGGTCGCGGTCGGCGGAGTCGATACACCGCTGCGCGACGTTGCGAGCTGACCGCGATAGAAAAGAGAAGTAAGGGTCGACCGCGACGAGCGGCGACCCTTACCGGAACCGAGGCGACTACTGATTTCGTACGAACTGGTATGGCCTGAAGACTCGGAGAGGCGGGCTAGTCGGGAACGTTGGCGCTGTGGCCGAGCTCGCGCAGCGCCTGCTTGATCTTGGCCTGGGCCTCGTTCAGGGACTCGGGGCTCGGATTCGGGTCGGCGCCGGAGATGTCGAAGTCGCCGAGCGAGAAGGCCGGGAACACGTGCACGTGCAGGTGCGGCACTTCCAGTCCGGCGATCAGCAGACCGGCCCGCGGGGCGTCCCAGGCCGCGCGCACGGCCTGGCCGATCTTCTGGGCGACGGCGGTCAACCTGGCGAAGGTGTCGCCGTCGACGTCCTGCCAGTGGTCGATCTCCTTGCGAGGCACCACGAGCGTGTGACCGGGTGTGACCGGGGCGATGGTGAGGAACCCGACGAACTCGTCGTCCTCCCAGACGAAACGGCCCGGAAGCTGACCGGCGATGATCGCGCTGAAGACAGAAGCCATGTTCCGCAGCGTAGACCGGCCGGTGCGCCGAGGCGCCGGACCGGCCCGCGCTACACCGCGACGAAGTGCGACAGAATGCCCTGCACCTCGTAGATGTCCACCTGCCGGTTGAACCGCTTCAACAGGGGCTCGGTGGTGCCCGCGATCCAGATGGCCAGCTCGGCGTCCAGATCGAAGGTGCCCGCGGTCTCCACCGAGAAATGGGTGATCGCGCGATAGGGAACGCTGTGGTAGCTCACCTTGCGGCCGGTGACGCCCTGTTTGTCGATCAGGATCAGGCGGCGGTTGGTGAACAGCATCGCGTCGCGGACCAGCAAGTACGCTGCGTAGACCTGTTCGCCGTTGCCCAGGAGCTTGGCGTACTCCTGTTGCGCCTGGCCCGGCTCGATCCGGCCGGCGTTGCCCATCAGTCCGTCGATCAGACCCATTTGTCAGCACTTCCTTCGGTGCTCCGGTGGCAGGAGCGCTCACGCCCCCGCGCATGCCGGAAAGGACACAGTGGTCGGGTGTGGGCCCGATGCGCCCACACCCGTTGTCTCCATTCATCATCCCCTTCCCGCGCACCGGCAGCGGCGAAGACGGACAACGGCTCGTTTAGGCTGTCTGCCGTGCGTGTACTCGTCATCGGTTCCGGAGCCCGTGAACATGCCCTCGTCCTGGCGCTGCGCCGGGACCCCGCGGTGACCGCGCTCTTCGCCGCTCCCGGCAATGCCGGGATCGCCCAGCACGCGCAGGTGCACCCGGTCGACCCGTGCGCCGCCGAGGACGTGGTCGCGCTGGCCACCGAGGTGGACGCCGACCTGGTGGTGATCGGCCCCGAAGTCCCGCTGGTGCTCGGCGTCGCCGACGCGGTGCGCGTGGCGGGCATCGCCTGTTTCGGCCCGTCGGCCGCCGCCGCCCGGATCGAGGGCTCCAAGGCCTTCGCCAAGGACGTGATGGCCGCCGCGGGTGTGCGCACCGCGCACAGCGAGGTCGTGGACAACCCCGCCGAGCTGGACGACGCGCTCGACCGGTTCGGCCCCACCTGGGTGGTGAAGGACGACGGGCTCGCCGCGGGCAAGGGTGTGGTGGTGACCGCCGACCGCTCCGCCGCGCGCGACCACGGCGCCGAACTGCTCGAGCAGGGCCACCCGGTGCTGCTGGAATCGTTCCTGGACGGCCCCGAAGTGTCGCTGTTCTGCCTGGTGGACGGCGAGACGGTGGTTCCGCTGTTGCCCGCGCAGGACCACAAGCGCGTCGGTGACGGCGACACCGGACCCAACACCGGCGGCATGGGCGCCTACACCCCGCTGCCCTGGCTGCCCGAATCGACCGTCACCGCGATCGTCGAGGATGTGGTGAAACCCGTTGCCGCCGAATTGGTGCGGCGCGGCAGCGGATTCTCGGGCCTGCTCTACGCCGGGCTGGCGATCGGCGCGGCCGGTCCCGCCGTGGTCGAATTCAATTGCCGTTTCGGCGATCCCGAGACGCAGGCGGTGCTCGCGCTGCTGGACAGCCCGATCGGCGAGCTGCTGCACGCCACGGCCACCGGCACGCTGGCCCAGGTCGCCCCGCCGCGCTGGCGCGACGGCTCGGCGATCACCGTGGTGCTCGCCGCGGAGAACTACCCGGGCCGCCCGCGGCTCGGCGACGCCATCTCGGGCGCGGGCGAGGGAGCGTTGGACGAGCACGCGACGGTCCTGCACGCCGGCACCGCGCAGCGCGAAGACGGCGCCCTGGTCTCCGCGGGCGGACGGGTGCTGAACGTGGTCGGCGTCGGCGCCGACCTCGTCGAGGCGCGTACGCGCGCCTACGACCGCATCGCCGCGATCAAACTGCCGGGCAGCCACTACCGCACGGACATCGGCTTGGCCGCCGTCGAGGACCGCATCGAGGTCTGAGCGCCGGGACGGGCCGCCCAGCGGCTGAGCGCGCCCGTCGATGCGATCCTCGGCAGTACGCCGCACGGGGTTCCCGCAGCTCCGGGAACCCGCCGCGTGCGTTCCGGCTCAGCCGAAAGTGAGTCCGCGCAGCGCCAGCCACTGCTGCGGGTCCACGTGCTGTCCGCCGACGATCACCTCGAAGTGCAGGTGCGGGCCGGTCGAGTCGCCGCGGTTGCCCATGCGGGCGATCTGCATTCCCGCGGGCACCCGCTCGCCGACCGAGACGAAGAAGTCGTACATGTGCCCGTAGACGGTGATGCTGCCGTCGTCGTGGCGGATCCGTACCCACAGCCCGAAGCCTTGCGCCGGTCCCGCGTCGATGACCGTGCCGTTGGCGACCGCGTAGATCGGGGTGCCGAGCGGACCCGCGATATCGATGCCGTTGTGGAACGTGCCCCAGCGGGACCCGAAGCCCGAGGTGAAGATGCCGCGGGCGGGCAGGGCGAAGCCGGTGGTGCCCGGGATGGTCCCCGGCTGCACCGGAGCGGTTCCGGTCATCCACGGCTGACGCTCGCCCGCGACGGCGGCGGCAGCCTCGGCCTTGGCGCGGTCCAGCGTCGCGCGCGCGGCAGCCGCGACCACCGCTTGCTCGCGCAGCCGTTCACCGTTGGCGATCGCGTTCAGCAACCGGGTCACCGAGGGCGGGGTGTTCTGCATCTGGAGCGGATACGCGACGGCGACGCGCTGTGCGCGATCCGGAGCCGGAGTGCGATCGGTGACCGTTCCGGCGAAGGACGTGTCGCCCGCGGCGAACACCGCGGCCGCGGTGAGCCCGGCCAAGAGCACCTTGTGCTTGCGCGCCAGCGCGAGCAACTCGTCGCCGGTGGGTTTTCGCCGCCACAGGTCGCGGGCGTCCGGCCTGCGCCCCCACCAGGCCCGCAGGTCGCGGCGGCGTGCCCACAGGGCGCGCGGATCGATCCTGCCGCCGCGCCCGAACAGCTGCTTGCGCGCCCGTCGCGGCAAGCGCGCGCGCCAATCGCGCGGAATGACGCCGATGCCGCCAACTCCGCGCACTCGGTCGAGCCCGTCTCGTCGAGACCTATCGAGCATCAGGCCGACCATAACCGCGACTGTGCGGTTGCGCGTGCTCTACCGTCTGTCGAGTGTCCAGAGAATCCCGCCGGTCGACCATTCCACCTTTCTACGTGATGGATGTCTGGAAAGCCGCCGCGGAACGCGCCCGGACCCACGGTGATGTGCTCGTTCTCGCTGCGGGGCAGCCGTCGACGCCCGCGCCCGCGCCGGTCCTGCGCGCGACCCGGCTGGCCATCGAGTCCGAATTGCTCGGTTACACGGAGACTTTCGGCATCCTGGCGATCCGGGAAGCGATCGCCGAACACCATCGGGAAACCTACGGTTACCACGTCGCGCCGGACGACGTGGTGGTGACGACCGGCTCGTCCGGCGCGTTCTCGCTGATCTTCCTCGCCGCGTTCGACCCGGGCGACACCGTGGTGGTCGCGCGCCCCGGTTATCCGGCCTATCGCAACACGCTCGCCGCGCTCGGCTGCCGGGTGCGCGAGCTGGACTGCGGCGCCGCGACCAGGTTCCAGCCCACCGTCGCGATGCTCGACGCACTCCCCGAGCCGCCCGCCGGTCTGGTCGTGGCCAGCCCGGCCAACCCCACCGGCACCATGATCGCCCCGGACGAGCTCGCCGCCGTGGCCCGCTGGTGCGAGGAGCACGGCACCCTGCTGATCTCCGACGAGATCTACCACGGCATCACCTACGACAGCGCGGGCGCCGACAGCGCGACCTCCTCGGCGTGGGAGACCTCGCGGGAATCCGTCGTGATCGGCTCGGTCTCCAAGTACTTCTCCATGACGGGCTGGCGGCTGGGTTGGATGCTGGTGCCGACGGGGCTGCGGCCTGCCCTGCAGCGATTGGCCTCGAACCTGACGGTGTGCCCACCCGCCATTTCGCAGTACGCCGCGCTGCACGCTTTCGGGGCGGAGGCCAAGGAAGAACTCGACGGGCACGTGCGGCGGTACGCGGTGAACCGGCGGTTGCTGCTCGATGGACTGCCGAAGCTGGGCATCAGCGACCTCGCCCCGGCCGACGGCGCCTTCTACGCCTATGCCGACATCGGTCACCTCACCGACGACTCCCGGGCCTGGTGCGCCGACGTGCTCAACCACACGGGCGTCGCGCTCGCGCCGGGGGTGGATTTCGACACCGTCAACGGACACCGGACGGTTCGTTTCTCCTTCGCCGGAGCCACCGCCGACATCGAGGCGGCGCTGCTGCGTCTAGGGCACTATCTAGGTGTATGAAAGCCCTGCCGGGCAAGAACTTTCCGCAGTTCGGCACCCTGGCCGCGCGGATGCGGTAAAACAACGATGGTTGCTTTTCCTCGCTGATTTCCCCTGGAAGAACTGATGACGACTGGCACGATGGCACGGTGATCACCGCGACGACCCCGAAAGGCGAACGGCGTCGCCAGGCTTTGATAGCCGCCGCTGCCGAACTCCTGCTCGAAGGCGGGTTCGAGGCGGTGCGGCATCGTTCGGTTGCGACGCGCGCTGATCTGCCCCTGGCGTCGACCACCTACTACTTCGAATCCCTCGACGACCTGATCGCGCGGGCGGTCGAGTTCAGCGGCAACGCCGAGCTGGACGCGATGCGCAGGCGGGTCGGCGAGGTGAGCCACCGTCGCCGCGGCGCGGAGGCGACCGTCGACCTGGTACTCGACCTGCTGGTGGGGGCCGACGGCGCCGACGAAGGCGCACGCGGGCAGCTGATCGCCCGCTACGAGCGTTCGGTCGCCTCGGCGCGGCACCCGGAATTGCGCGAAGTGCAGTTACGGCTGCGCGCCCAGCTGGACGAACTGCTCGCCGACGTGCTGCGCCGGTCGGACCGGATGGTGCGGCCCGAACAACTGCGCAGGCTGGTCGCCGTGGTGGACGGAGCGGTGGTCGCCGCGCTCACCGAGATGGACCCCGAACCGCGGCGGATGGCCCGGGGTGCCCTGCTCGAGGTGATCGACATCGTCGCGCCGCCCGCACGGGGATCGGCCCCCGAGACGGCGGCCTACGTGACCACGGACGGCCCCGTGCGCGCCACACCTGCGCAAGTGGACCGCTACCGGGCACTAGACTGACCCGACGTGAGTCTTGTCCCCAATGTCCTCGCCACCCGTTACGCCAGCCCGGAGCTGGTGCACCTGTGGTCGCCGGAGCACAAGGTCGTGCTCGAGCGGCGACTGTGGCTGGAGGTGTTGCGGGCGCAGGCGGAGCTGGGCGTAGCGGTGCCGGACGGGGTGGTCGCGGACTACGAGCGGGTGCTCGACGAGGTCGACCTCGCCTCGATCGCCGAACGCGAGCGGGTCACCCGGCACGACGTGAAGGCGCGGATCGAGGAATTCAACGCGCTGGCCGGGCACGAGCACGTGCACAAGGGCATGACCAGCCGCGACCTCACCGAGAACGTGGAGCAGCTGCAGATCCGGCTCTCGCTCGAGCACGTGCACGCGCACGGCGTCGCGATCGCCGCGCGGCTGGCCGAGCGCGCCGCCGAGTACCAGGCACTCGTGATGGCGGGCCGCTCGCACAACGTCGCGGCGCAGGCCACCACGCTCGGCAAGCGGTTCGCCTCCGCGGCCGACGAACTGCTGATCGCGCTGTCCCGGCTGCGTGAACTCATCGACCGTTATCCGCTGCGCGGGATCAAGGGCCCGATGGGCACCGCGCAGGACATGCTCGACCTGCTCGGCGGCGACCCGGCCAAGCTCGCCCGGCTGGAGCAGCAGGTGGCCAGGCATCTGGGCTTCGCGACCGTGCTCACCAGCGTCGGCCAGGTCTATCCGCGATCGCTGGACCACGACGTGCTCTCCGCTCTGGTGCAGGTGGGCGCGGGCCCGTCCTCGTTCGCGCACACCATCCGGCTGATGGCCGGGCACGAGCTGGTCACCGAGGGCTTCCAGCCCGGGCAGGTGGGCAGCTCGGCGATGCCGCACAAGATGAACACCCGCTCCTGCGAACGGGTCAACGGCTTGCAGGTGGTGCTGCGCGGTTACGCCTCGATGGCGGCCGAGCTGGCGGGCGCCCAGTGGAACGAGGGCGACGTGTTCTGCTCGGTGGTCCGCCGCGTCGCGCTGCCGGACGCGTTCTTCGCCCTCGACGGGATGATGGAGACCTTCCTCACCGTCCTGGCCGAGTTCGGCGCCTACCCGGCCGTCATCGCCCGCGAACTGGACCGGTACCTGCCCTTCCTCGCCACCACCCGCATCCTCATGGCGGCCGTGCGCGCCGGCGTCGGACGGGAGACCGCGCACGAGGTCATCAAGGAGCACGCCGTCGCGGTCGCGCTGGCCATGCGCGAGCAGGGCCGCGAACCCGACCTGTTGGACCGTCTCGCCACCGACGCGCGCCTCCCGCTCGATCGCGCCGCCCTCGACGCGGCGCTGGCCGACAAGTCCGCCTTCGTCGGCGCCGCCGAAGCCCAGGTCGCCGACGTCATCGGCCAGGTGCAGAAACTCGTCGACCGCCACCCGGAGGCGGCGCGGTATTCGCCGTCGCCGATCTTGTAGCGGAACTGAGGCTTCTGCGGCGAAGCGGCTCGTCATTCCGCGAAACCGTGCGTTCAACGGCCACAGCGCATACTCAGCGACGTCCACAGACAACGACACGGTCGCCGCAACCTCTCCAACCGAGAGTGCTGCGACGACCGTGTGAATCCGAGGGATCGCGGGTGGGGGCTCTTTTTGCGTTTCCGGGATCTTTACCGGGTCAGAACACGCCCAGCTTCGTGCACATCCAGGTCAGCGCTTCCTCGCGATCGGTTCCCGGAATGGTCCGAGTCGCGTACTTCGGCTTGCTGACCCAGCGCCGCGCACCCCAACCGGACACAGGCCGGACAGTCCACCAGCCGACCTCGCGATGCAGCGTGTATCCGCCACCCGTGTCGTCTGGGTGCAACTGCCGTCGCGGGCGGGGGCGAGACAATGCCCTCGCGACACCGATCACCCGATCTCGTACAGTGACCGGACCGTCGTACTCGGCGTAACGTCGCCCATTCGGCAAACCCATGTCATCCCTCTATCCGCAGTCCACCGCGCTGACAACACGCTCTTGGGAGGTGGTCTCGATCGGACCATACGGCCTGCCCTGGATCGTACCGCTCACCGAGGAGTACATCCGCCAGAGTCCGGGGACGCATGGCGCGGTAGCGGTGTAGGTCTGGCGTGACCACGGCACCAGACTGGTCTTCACATGCTGGCCGACGAACTCCCACGAGCCAGAGGAGTTCCGTCGTTGCAGGCTCAGGTAGTAGTTGTGCGTCAGCGCCGGGTCCCCACCATCGGTAGGCCGATCGCACTGTGCCCACCCATCGGCGTGTACCTCGGGCCGTACGATCGTCGGCTTGGAGAAGCTGAATCCGTTGTCGCAGAGGGTCTTCTTCGCCTGTGTGACCGATGGTCCGCCGGGACTGGCATTGACGACGTTGCCACCTGTGAGGGCGAACGCGCCCGCAGCGCTGAGGACAACTACGAGTCTAAATATGCTGTTGTGCACTAGATTCCCCTTTTTTGCCTGAGCGTCTGCTCCGCTCAGTACTCCCGTGATGTGTCCGGCTTCATGCGTCCGGCGCTGATCAGCGTTTGGCGCGCCGCTTCCTTGCGTGGGCACTCCGTGGCGCGGCAGCCGCGGTGCTGCTGCATGGTCGCGTGGGCTTCTTCGGCGCTGAAGGGCCACACGGGGGCTGCATGAGGCCAGCCCGTCGGCCCCCGTTGGCTGGCTCTCCACTCGGCTTGGACGCGATCGACGATGTCTTGGACGTTCCCCTGCTCCGATGGATCGACGTCGTCTTGCCACCAATTGAAACCCATTGCCGTATTAGTCCTCATGTCATTTATGGGTTGGGAGTCACCGGAGCCGGAGGAGCCGGCACCCCGGCTCCGGGACGATTCTGGGGCCTCCGCCCATTCACGGAGGGCTGCGAAGTATTCCGCCGACATTCCGGCGGGCAGCCGCGATGGTGTGACACTCGCCGCCGGGGGCTCTGTGAATTGATGAGGGCTCCGGCACCGCCCCGACGGCGAGTGCTCGGATTCGACGTTAGGGAGCGACATCCGCCAGGTCTACGAACTTGCGCAAACTTGCGCGCATTCGACCAACAGGGTGCATGTCGCGCAAGCGTGGCGGATCATGAGTTATGTCGGTGCAAGCATGCACAAACATGTAGGGAGGGACTTGATCATGAACTTACGATTTCTCGGCAAAGGTGGCTCCGATAAGACAGGGTGCCCATCCTTGTACGCGACTGCCCAAGGAAGTTACCTCGTCCAGGGATGGCGGACCGGGGAGCCTGAGATAGTGGAGATTCCGCACCTGTTGACCGGCTTCGCTGAGCCGGACACGTTCATCGGCGCGACGATGATCGACACAGGCAGGGGGACGTTCAGGTTGACTGGTCGCCCCATCACCGACCATGAAACTCTGAGTCAGCTGGTGCTGGAGGACAACGAAACAGCCATCGAAGTGCCGAAGGCTGAAAGGAACTACTACGGTGGAACTTCGCTCGGATGATCGTTGGCTGGAGCTATTCGAGGGCGCCCAGCGTTCAGCGTTTCACCTGGAAGTCCGGGATTCCTACGCCGAGCCGGAGGAGTCTGCACCGCTGCGGCGGTTCCTCGCAGGCGAACCGGAGCCGCCAGACGGCTACGACAAGAACGACTGGATCGAACTGATTGCAGCACTCGCCGATCGCGGGGTCACGATGAGCCGCATCCGGGTGGTAACCGAACCCCTTTCCGGCTATCAACGGTGGTTGCTGTCCGTGGCTGGAAGTAGCGTGCGTGCCGGCGAGGACATTCGTTATGTTCTCAGGCATCTCGCGGGAGAGGTGCCTCCCGATGACTGGTGGTTGGTCGATGACGAGCTGGTGGCGTTCAACCTCGTCGACGCCATCGGCCAGCCGGCCGGCGCGGCAGTGACCAACGATCCCGGCGTCGCGGCATATTGCCGGCTCGTCAGGCAAAGGCTCTGGGATCTGGCCATCCCGTATACCGAGTTCGCCGCTTCGGTCAGCATCCAGCGGTGACTGATTCTGTTCAAGACGCGAGGGAAGCTCTCGGCCAGAGGCTTCGGGAAATCCGGCGTGATGCCGGTATCAGCGGCCGAGAGCTTGCCTCCCGCGAGGGCTGGCACGAGTCGAAGGTTTCCCGCATCGAGCACGGGAGGAACACGCCTTCGAGCGACGATATCCGTGCCTACTGCAACCACTGTCGGGCGCACGAACAGCTGCCCGACCTGCTTGCCACGCTGCACAATATCGACGCCGCATATCTCGAGTACCGTCGTCTACTCAGCGCAGGGGTCAAGCGCGGACAGCAGTTGTATGCCAAGCTCGAAGCGGAAGCGAAGCTGATTCGCACTTACGATCCGCAGATCATTCCCGGCCTGCTGCAAACCGCCGAGTACGCCGAGGCCAAGCTGCGCAGTGTCATCGAGTTCTACCACCTGCCCAACGACCTCGACGCAGGCGTGTCTAAACGTATCGAGCGGCAACAAGTCCTGTACCGCAGGGATCACCGATTCCACTTCGTCATCAGCGAGCGGTCCCTCTACACAACCGTTGGCGATGACGATGTGATGCGCGGCCAACTCGATCGATTGCACTCGATTATCGGCATGCCGCGAGTCACGTTCGGGATCGTGCCGCTGACAGCCGAGGCCAAGGTTGTCCTGGAGAATTTCACCATGTTCGACAACCGGATGGTCAAAGTCGAAGGGCACACGGCCGAGCTGACCATCGCTCAGCCACGGGAAGTCGCACTGTATGGGCGCGCATTCGACGTCTTGTCCCATCAGTCCGTGACCGGCAAGCAGGCGCGCTATCTGATCACTTCAGCCCTTGAACGACGCACCGGAGCTGCCCGACCGGGCCGAGCATGAAAGAGCATCCGCGGCAGCGGGCGGTGGCGAAGCCGCACGCCTTGGCCTCGACCGGTGTCGATGCGACTGCCGCTGGCCCGGCACCTGTGAGGACGACAAACACGCGCGGCGCCGCGCTGGGGAGCGCATAGGCTGCGGCTTATGAATCCCTACACGATTTTCGCCGATATCGTTGCTGGGCGGGCCCCGTCGAGCAAGGTCTACGAGGACGACGATGTCGTGGCGTTCATGGACACCAGGCCGATGACGCCGGGGCATCTGCTGGTGGTGCCGAAGGTGGCGGCGCGCAGTCTCGCCGAGCTGGATCCCGTCATCGGGGGGAAATTGTTCCAGGTGGGGCAGCGGCTGGCGGCGGCGCTGCGGACCAGTGAGGTGGGGTGTGACGGGGTCAATTTCTTTCTGGCGGACGGGGTGACGGCCGGGCAGGAGGTCTTCCACGTGCATCTGCACGTCATCCCGCGTACTCCGGGCGATGGGTTCGGGCTGCGCGGCCGTCCGACCAGTCCGCGGCGGGAGGATCTGGACTATCTCGCCGGATCAATCCGGGGTGCGCTGAAGGATTGAGCCCGTATCGCTGCGTTCCACACCGTATTCGCACGGGCAAGTGGCAGGTCTGCCAGCCGCGGCGCACCGCAACTTGCGAATAGCGGCGGCGAACCGCCGGGCCGGGGACCCGGGAAGCCGAGCACCCGGCCCGGGGACGATCGACATGTCCTGGGCACGCCTGAGCGCGGCGACGAAACCGCGCCGATCCGGGCCACGCGCATGTCGTCACCCACGGAGACGGCGGTGACGGTGCAGGAGATCGCCGAGCGGCGACTACCTAGTCGCGCACCAATTCGGCCGCCGTCCAGTTCGGGTAGTCGCTGTAACCCTCGGCGGTGCGGCCGTACAGCAGCTCTTCGCGGAGGGGAGCCAGCGGCAGGTCGTAGCGGATGCGGTGTACGAGATCGGGATTGGCGATGAACGACCGGCCGAACGAGACCAGGTCGGCCAGCCCCGCCTGCAGCACCTGTTCCGCGCCCGCCGCCGTGGTCGGCGCGCGATTCTCGCCGATGTTCGCGATCAGCGTGCCGTGCCAGCGCGGCCGCAGGTCGTGCAGCGCCCGGTAGTGGTCGTTGTCGGTGAGGTGCAGGTAGGCCAGGCCGCGCCGGTCGAGTTCGGTGACGAGTGCGCGGTAGAGCGGGGCTGGATCGGCCTCGGACATGTTGAACTGCGGGTTGCCCGGCGAGAGCCGGATGGCGGTGCGGTGGGCGCCGATCGCCTCGGTCACCGCGTCCACCACCGCCAGGGGCAGCCGCATGCGGTTGACGATCGAACCGCCGTACTCGTCGTCGCGCAGGTTGGTGTTGTCGGCGAGGAACTGGTGCGGGAGATAGCTGTTGGCGGCGTGGATCTCGACTCCGGCGAAGCCGGCGGCCACGGCATTGCGCGCGGCGGCGGCGTAATGGCGCACGGCGGCGGCGATATCGGCGTGGTCGAGCGCGGCGGGCGTGATCGGATCGGCCTTGCCGCCCGCGATGAGATGCACCCGGTCCTCGTCGACTACCGCCGACGGTCCGGCGGGCCAGGACCCATCGATCCGCGCGAGCGGGTGGCCCTTGCGTCCGCCGTGCATGAGCTGCGCGAAGATCCGTCCGCCCCGCGCGTGCACGGCCTCGGTGACCCGGCGCCAGGCCTCGACGTGCGCGGACGTCTGCAATCCGGGCACCCACGCTTCGCTCTGTCCGGTCGAATGCGGCCAGATGCCCTCGGTGACGATGAGCCCGGCCGTCGCGCGCTGGGCGTAGTAGTCGGCGACATCGCTGGTCGGCGAGCCGTCGGGCAGCGAGCGCAACCGGGTCATCGGCGACATGACGATCCGGTTGGGCAGGTCGAGCGGGTGGTTGCGGTATTCGGTCAACAGCAGCATGGCTGTACCGTAAAACCTGACATCGATGTTAGGTCAAGGAGCGAGTGTGCGGATCGGTGAACTGGCCGAGCGAACCGGCGTGAGCGTCCGGTCGCTGCGGTACTACGAGGCAAGGGGTCTGCTGGCCGCGCAGCGGACCTCCGGCGGCCAGCGGGAGTACCCGGAGGCGGCGGTTGACCGGGTCAGGCGCATCCAGGAGATGTTCGCGGCGGGCCTGCACAGCGACACGATCGGCGAACTGCTGCCGTGCATCCACGACGTCGACGGCACCCCCAACGCCCGCGCAACGCCGTTCCTGGTGGAAAAGCTCACCGAGGAGCGCGCCAGGATCGATCAGGCGATGCGCGATCTGCGCCGGACCAGTGACGTGCTCGACGGCATCATCCGAGCTGCGGGCGGCGCGGCCACCGAACAGTAGGGTGTACGCCATGGCTCTCGACAGCTCAACGATCTCCGAACCCGGTAGCGGCGCGGTGGCGCCGCCGGTCGCCAAGACGGTGCCCAGCGAGCGGATACACCACGGCGACGTCTTCGTCGACGAGTACGAGTGGCTGCGGGAGAAGGAGAATCCCGACGTCATCGCCTACCTGGAGGCGGAGAACGCCTACACCGAGGCGCAGACCGAGCACCTCGGCACGTTGCGCGAGACGATCTTCGACGAGATCAAGGCGCGCACCCAGGAGACCGACCTCTCGGTACCCACCCGCCTCGGCGACTACTGGTACTACTCGCGCAGCTTCGAGGGCAAGCAGTACGGCGTGCACTGCCGGTGCCCGATCGCCGCGGGCATCGACGCCTGGACCCCGCCGCAGCTCGAGGCCGAGACCGAGGTCCCGGGCGAGGAAGTGCTGCTGGACAGCAACGAGCTGGCCGAGGGCCACGATTTCTTCGCGCTCGGCGCGTTCTCGATCAGCCATGACGGCACCCTGCTCGCCTACTCGGTGGACAACGTCGGCGACGAGCGGTACGTGCTGCGCTTCAAGGACCTGCGCACCGGGGAACTGCTCGGCGACGAGATCGCGGGCACCGCTCCTGGCGCGACCTGGTCGCTGGACGGCAGCCACGTCTTCTATCAGACCGTCGACGAGTCCTGGCGGCCCGACACGGTGTGGCGGCACCGGCTCGGCAGCACCGATCCCGACGTCAAGGTGTTCCACGAGCCGGACGAGCGCTATTGGGTGAGCATCGGCGCGACCCGCTCGGAGAAATACCTGATGATCTGGGTCGGTTCCAAGATCACCAGCGAAGGCTGGGTGCTGGAATCCGACGATCCCGAGGGCGAGTTCCGCGTCCTGCTGCCCCGCCGGGAGGGCGTCGAGTACTCCGCCGAGCACGCGGTGATCGGCGGCGCGGACCGGTTCCTGATCCTGCACAACGACGTGGTGGACGGCGTCAAGGCGGAGAACTTCGTGCTCGCCGAAGCGCCGGTCGATGATCCGTCGAACCTGACCCAGCTGATCGGGCATCGCGACGACGTGCGGCTCGAGGACATCGACGCGTTCGGCGACCACCTGGTGCTCAGCTACCGGCGCGAGGCGCTCACCCGGATCGCGGTATGGCCGCTGACCGAGTCGGGCTACGGCGAGCGATGCGAACTCGACTTCGATCTGGAACTCTTCGCGGTCGGCGTCGGCTCCAATCCGGAGTGGGCCCAGCCGACCTTGCGCATCGGGCTGACCTCGTTCATCACGCCGATGCAGGTGTTCGACTACGTCCCGGCCACCGGTGAGCTGCTGTTGCGCAAGGAACAGCCCGTGCTCGGCGGCTACGACGCGAACGATTACGAACAGCAGCGGGACTGGGCGGTCGCCGAGGACGGCACCCGGATTCCGATCTCGCTGGTGCGCAAGAAGACGACGGCCGCCGACGGGCCGAAGCCGTTGCTGCTCTACGGCTACGGCTCCTACGAGGCGAGCATCGACCCGTCCTTCTCGGTCGCCCGCCTGTCGCTGCTGGACCGCGGCATGGTCTTCGCGGTCGCGCACGTGCGCGGCGGCGGTGAGATGGGCAGGCTCTGGTACGAGCACGGCAAGACGCTCACCAAGAAGAACACCTTCACCGACTTCGTGGCCGCCGCACGGCATCTGATCGCCACCGGGGCCACCGCCGCGGACCGGATGATCGCCGACGGCGGCAGTGCGGGCGGCTTGCTGGTCGGCGCGGTGGCGAACCTCGCCCCCGAGTTGTTCGCGGGCATCCTGGCCAACGTGCCGTTCGTCGATCCGCTCACCTCGATCCTGGACCCGTCGCTCCCGCTGACCGTCATCGAGTGGGACGAGTGGGGCAACCCGCTGGCGGACAAGGACGTCTACGAGTACATGAAGTCCTACTCGCCGTATGAGAACGTCGCGGCCGAGGACTACCCGGCGATCCTGGCCATCACCAGCCTGAACGACACTCGCGTGCTCTACGTCGAGCCGGCGAAGTGGATCGCCAAGCTGCGCGCTACCGCGACCGGCGACGCGCCGCTGCTGCTGAAGACCGAGATGAGCGCGGGTCACGGCGGAGTCAGCGGACGCTACGAGAAGTGGCGGGAAGTGGCCTTCGAACACGCCTGGGTACTCGACACGGTCGGTCTCGCCGACGCGTAGCGGACCGGGATCGCTGCCGGTCGAACCGGTGGCGTGCGGATGACGGCGGCGCGCCGCGGGCGGGGCGAGGGCTCGACACAGGCGTGACGGAGTGTTCGCCACCTGGTCACGCGGCCTGCATGTCGAGGACATGTGCGGCTGGCACCGTAGGTTCATGAACGCTGAGCTGATCGTCTCCATTTCCGGGATCAAGGACACCACCCGGGACACGGCGATGGAGTTCGCCGAACAGATGGATCGGCGCGGCGTGCCGCTCTCGCTGCTGGTCGCGCCGCGGCTGAAGGGCAAGTACCGGTTGCTCGACGACCCGGCGACGCAGGCCTGGCTGCGCGGGCGGCGGGCTCGCGGCGACGCGATCGTGCTGCACGGCTACGACCAGGCTGCCACCAAGCGGCGGCGCGCCGAGTTCGCCGCGCTGCCCGGGCACGAGGCGAAGCTGCGGTTGACCGCGGCGGACCGGGTGCTGGAGCAGGTCGACCTGCGCACCCGGCTGTTCGCCGCCCCGCGCTGGGATGCCTCGGCGGGCGCGCTCGCCGTGCTGCCCGAGGTCGGGTTCCGGTTGGCGCTCGGTCTCACCTCGATCGTCGACCTGGAGCGCAATGTGGCGCAGAAGTCCAGGGTGTACGGCATCGGCGAAGGATTCCGCGCGGAGCCGTGGTGGTGCCGGGCCCTGGTCATGGGCGCCGCGCGCACGGCGCGTCGCGGCGGGGTGCTGCGGCTGGCCGTGTCCGCCGCCCAGCTGGCGCGTTCCGGCCCGAGGCAGGCCATGCTCGACGCCGTCGACTTGGCGCAGTACCACGGGGCGGCAGGCACGACCTACCGGTGGGAGCCCTTCCCTGTCGTTCGAGCCGCATGACTGACGCCGCGGCGCACGGTGTGTCGGCACCGTCGCCCGCGGCCGGTCGGGACCGCTTTCGCGCGACCGATCGGCGCCGCCGCCCGCGAATGGCGTAGCCGGGCGGCGGCGCTGTCACGACCGGGACGCGGCGATCGTCGTCTGCGGTACGGCAGGCGACGCGCTGTGTGTGAAGCCGCCCGCCTCCTCGCGCGTGAGCGAGGTGGAGAACGGTCGCTGCCGCAGCTGTCGCATGCAGCGGGCGAGATCGGCGAGCAGCAGGTCGGCCATGTCGATGGTGAAGCCGTGGCGCAGTACCGCGCGCATGACGGTCTCGTCGCCCCGGTCGGCGGGCAGCGGATACGCCGCGATCAGCCACCCTCGGGAGCGCAGCCGGTCGGAGAGGTCGTAGAGGTTCCAGCCGGGATCCCCGCTCAGCCGCCAGCACACCGCCGTGATGCCACGCTGTGGGTCACCGTCGTGGATCAACTCGAAGACTTCGAGCCCGCGCAATCCCGCGGCCAGGTGCTGCGCCACCCGATAGATCGCGGACTGCACCCTCGCATAGCCGGCGCGCCCCAACCGGATGAATTCGTAGTACTGGGTGATCGCCTGCCCGCCGGGCCGGGAGAAGTTCAGGTTGAAGGTGGCCATGCTGCCGCCGAGATAGTCGACGTCGAAGATCAACTCCTCGGGCAGGTCGGCGGCGTCGCGCCAGATCGCCCAGCCCGCGCCGAGCGGCGCCAGCCCGGTCTTGTGACCCGAGGCGTTGATCGACTTCACCCGGGGCAGGCGGAAGTCCCAGACCAGATCCGGTGCGGTGAAGGGGGCGAGGAAACCGCCGCTCGCCGCGTCGACGTGGATCGGGATGTCCCAGCCCTTCTCGCGCTGCAACGCGTCCAGCGCCGCGCTGACGCGGGCGACGTCTTCGAACAGTCCGGTGTAGGTCTGGCCGAACGTGGGGACGACCATCATGGTGTTCGCGTCGCAATGCTCCGCTAGATCGTCGGGGTGCATGGTGAGCCGGTCGCCGCGCAGCGGGATCTGCCGGATCTCCACATCGAAGTAGCGTGCGAATTTCTCCCAGCAGACCTGTACCGGACCGCAGACGAAATTGGGCGTGCCGGTGCCGCCGCCCTTGCGCCAGCGGAACTTTGCCGCGAGGCCGCCGAGCATGGCCGCCTCGCTGGACCCGATGGTCGAGGTGCCGTGCGTGGTGGCCGGGTCCGGCGCGTGCCACAGGTCGGCGACCATCCGGACGGCGCGGCGCTCCAGTTCGGCCGTCTGCGGGTACTCGTCCTTGTCGACGATGTTCTTGTCCAGGCATTCGGACATCAGCCTGCGTGCCTGATCGTCCACCCACGTGGTGCAGAAGGTGGCCAGGTTCATCCTGGACACGCCGTCGAGCATCAGCTCGTCGTGCACGATCTCGTAAGCGACCTGGGGAAACATCTCGTGCGCCGGAAAACCGCCCCGCGGCGCGGACCGGCTGAGTCCCGGCAGGGCGAACAGGTCATCGGCTCCTTCGGACATGACAACGGCCTCCCGGTTGGACTGGTGTGCGGGTGTGCCCTAGGAGAATGCCAATAGTTTGCTCAGCAGTCTCGATTCCCAGCTTGGCACACCCTTCCCGTCGCCGGACGCACTTCGCGCATACCTCGGATTCCGCGCTGCGGGCAGTGCGGGCGCGAAGACCCGACCGGCGGTGCGAACTTCGCTCGCGGCGCGGGCGATAGGGTGAGGGAATGGCGGAGGATGTACGGGTGGCGGAATTGCGCGGTGCCGTGGCGGGGCTGATGGGCCAAGCGAAAAGAGATCTGGCGCAGCTTGTTTCGTTTCGTTCGGTGGCCGATCCACGGCAGTATCCGATCGAGGAGTGCGACATGGCGGCGCAGTGGGTGGCCGACGCGTTCGTCGCCGCCGGACTTACCGCGGTCGGTCTGCACGAAACGCCGGACGGCACCAAGGCCGTCGTCGCGTCGCGGCCTGCGCCCGATGGCGCGCCGACGGTGTTGCTCTACTGTCACTACGACGTCCAGCCGCCGATGGACGAGGCGGCATGGCGCACCCCGCCCTGGGAGCTGACGGAGCGGGACGGGCGCTGGTACGGACGCGGCAGCGCGGACTGCAAGGGCAACATCGTCATGCACCTGACGGCGCTGCGGGCGCTGGGTCCGGACTTGCCGCTGGGCGTCACCGTCGTCGCGGAGGGCTCCGAGGAGCAGAGCACCGGGGGACTGGCGCAGTTCGTCGAAGCCAACCCGGACCTGTTGCGTGCGGACGCGATCGTGATCGGCGACTGCGGCAACTTCGCCGCGGGCGTGCCGACCCTCACGCAGACGTTGCGCGGCGGGGTGAACGTGCTGGTCACCGTCGAAACCCTGGCGAGCTCACTGCATTCCGGAATGTTCGGCGGCCCGGCCCCCGACGCGCTCGCCGCGCTGATCCGGCTGCTGGCCTCGCTGCGCGACGAGCGCGGCAACACCACGATCGACGGGCTGCCCAACGATCAGGTGTGGACCGGTGTGCAGTATCCGAGCGAACAGTTCCACGCCGACGCGCGCGTCCTGCGCGGCGTCGACCTCATCGGTGACGGCACCGTCGCCGACATGCTCTGGGCGCGACCGGCGCTGACGGTGCTCGGCATCGACGCGCCCCCCGTGGTCGGATCCGCCGCCGCGATCCCGCCGATCGCGCGGGCCCGCCTCAACCTGCGCATCCCGCCGGGCACCGACCCGCAGCAGGCGCATCGGGCGCTCGTCGCGCACCTGGAGGCGCACACGCCGTGGCATGCCACGCTGACCGTCGAACTGGAAGGCACCGGCGCACCCTTCCGATCCCCGACCGGCGGACCGGCGCGCGCCGCGATGGAGGCGGCCCTGGCCGCGTCCTACGGCCGCCCGGCGACCACCCAGGGACAGGGTGGCTCGATCCCGCTGTGCAACGTCTTCGCGACCACCTTCCCGGACGCGGAGATCATGTTGCTCGGGGTCGAGGAACCGAAAGCCCTCATCCACGCGCCCAACGAGAGCGTCGATCCGAAAGAGATCGAGCACATGGCGTTGGCCGAGGCGCTTTTCCTCGCGACCTATACCGGATAGCCCTACAGTTCGGCGGCGTCCTCCGGCTCGAGCACCCGGAATTCGGTTCCGGCGGGGGCCATCTCGCTGAGGCGTCCGAAATAGATGCCCTGCGCTTCGCGCTGGATGATGCCGAAATGGATCGGCAGCGCGACCCGCGGGGCGACCGCGCGCAGGTAATCGACCGCCTCGCTGATCCGCATCCAAGGAGCCGCGGCCGGGGTGGCCAGCACACCGACCCGGACCGGCGGCACCCACAGCGAGTCACCGGGATGCACCAGCTGAGCCGGGTCGTCCGGTGTGCCCAGCTGGAAGACGGTGTTGTCGATCACGGGAATCTCCGGGTGGATGACGGCGTGCCTGCCCCCGCCGCCGACGATCTGGAGACCGCCGAGGGTGAGTACGTTGCCCGCGCGCACCGCCTCCCACGGCTCACCGCGCTGCTGGGCGGTCTGTGGATCCGACAGCAACCGCGCGCCGGGATTCGCGTCGATGAGCGCCTCGATCCGGTTCGGGTCGATGTGGTCGGGATGCTGATGGGTGACCGCGATCGCGTCCAGGCCGGTGAGGCCCTCGAAGCCGTGCGAGAAGGTGCCCGGGTCGAACAGGATCTTCTTGCCGTGCAACTCGACGAGGAGGCAGGAGTGACCGAAGTGGGCTATGCGCATGCCGCCATGCTATCCACGCCCGGTGTGTTCTCCGCGACAACGCCGAGGTCTTGGCCGACCCCGCGGATGCCGCGTCCGACCAGCACAACTACGCTGCTGAGGTAACCCCACAACCACATGAGGAGCAACGCGTGGCACGAGTCGTGGTCGAGGTGATGCCGAAGGCCGAGATCCTGGATCCGCAGGGGCAGGCCATCGTCGGCGCGCTTCCGCGCCTGGGATTCGAGGGCGTCTCGGACGTGCGGCAGGGCAAGCGATTCGAACTCGACGTCGACGACAGCGTCGATGACGCCGCGCTCGAGCGGATCGCCGAATCGCTGCTGTGCAACACGGTGATCGAGGAGTGGAAGGTGGTTCGCGTCTCATGACCGCGCGGATCGGGGTGATCACGTTTCCCGGCACGCTCGACGACGTCGACGCGGCCAGGGCGGTGCGCCTGGCCGGCGCGGAGGCGGTCACCCTGTGGCACGCCGACGCCGATCTGAAGAGCGTCGACGCGGTGATCGTGCCCGGCGGCTTCTCCTACGGCGACTACCTGCGTGCCGGGGCCATCGCCCGGTTCGCCCCGGTGATGGGCGAGGTCGTGCGCGCGGCGGGCGCCGGGCTGCCGGTGCTGGGCATCTGCAACGGCTTCCAAGTGCTGTGCGAGGCCGGGTTGCTGCCCGGCGCGCTGACCCGCAACGAGGGACTGCACTTCATCTGCCGGGACGAGTGGCTCACCGTGGATTCGGTGTCGACGGCGTGGACCTCCCGCTTCGAGCCGGGCGCTCAGATCCTCATCCCGCTCAAGTCCGGTGAGGGGCGCTACCAGGCGTCGGAGGCCGTGCTGGACGAACTGGAGGGCGAGGGCCGGGTGGTCTTCCGCTACGCCAGCGGCAACCCGAACGGCTCGCAGCGCCGTATCGCGGGCATCGCCTCGGCCAACGGTCGCGTCGTCGGCTTGATGCCCCACCCCGAACACGCCACCGAGCCGCTGACCGGCCCGAGCGACGACGGGCTCGGCCTGTTCCTCTCGGTACTGGACACGCTGGTAGGGGTCTGATCTTCCAGCCGGGCACGTTGGTAGTCGAGTCAGGACATAGTGCACGCGGTTTGTAGTGGCTCGGCCGCGAATTGACCGGTGAACAGTGGTTCTTTGTCGTGCGGGTTTGCTCGAACGCGAGTTGGCCGCGGGGGCGTCGGTTCAGCTGATGCGGTCGACGATGTCGAAGTCCACGCCTTGCGCGCGGGCGAGGTAGCCGCGCTGGATCGCCTGGTTGCCTCGGAAACTTCTGATGCCGGAAGGCGTTTCGAGGATCAGGCCGTGATCGAGGGCGTCGAGGATCTCGGGCACGCGCAGTGAGCCGACCGTCCGTGCGAGCGCGCCCAGCGTGTGGACGGCTTCGTAGGTGGCGTTGCTGAAGCTGGTCAAGGCGGGGGCGAACGCGCCGTACCGCGCGCGGTAGCGGGCCAGGCGGTCGCGTCCGTCGGCGGTGCGGCCGTCGAGGAAGAAGCTGGACGCCACGAAGAAGTCGTGGTTGGCCTCCGGGCCCGCCGCCAGCAGCACGTTCTCGTCGGCGGCCGGACTGACCCGCAGCTGGCTCGCCGCGCGGCCGGTGGCCGCGTACTGCCGGTTGAAGCGGGCGACATCGGCGCCGACCATCAGGATCACCACTCCGTCGGCCAGGTCGAGTGCCGGATGGGTGAGGAAGCCGGAGAAATCCGCGCATCCCAGCGGCACGAACTGTTCCAGCACGATCGCGGCCGGATCGGGCAGGCTCGCGCGAATCGCCTTGGCGGACTTGCGCGGCCAGATGTAGTCGTTGCCGATGACGGCCCAGCGTCGCACGCCGTACTCGCGTTGGAGCCAGTGCACGGCGGGCACGGTCTGCCCCGCCGGATGCTCGCCGAGCATCAGCACGCCGGGCAGTTCGTCGGTCAGGCCCTCGTGGCTGGTGGCGTACAGGTACGGCGCCCGGCCGGCGCAGGCGCGCGCCACGGCCCGGCGGACCGCGGAGGTGTGCCACCCGGTGATGGCGTGCACCATGCCGGTGGACAGCAGCGCGGAGACTTCGGCGGCGACTTCGAGCGGCGGCCGCCCGCCGTCGATATTCGTGGTACGAATTTCCCGCCCCAGAATTCCGGTACTGCGGTTGATTTCATCGACCGCGAGCGTTATCGCCGCATCGCAGGACGGCGCGACGATACCGCCCGGACCCTGCCGCGGAACTATGTTGAGGACCTCGATCGTGCCGTCGGGGCTCTCGATCGACGTCGACATTCGGTACTCTTCTTCTCGTTCGAGCGAAATTCACGGCAGGCGGGAAATAATGACGTCCATTGTAAGCGGAAATTCGACGCTGCATGGCGCGCTGCGTGCCGCGGAGCGTGGTTGGGTGCGGCACTTGGACGTGGCACTGTGCGCCAGGCAACTCTCGCCGGATCAGTGGTCGATGCTGTCGAATCTGTGTGGCGACGCGGGGATCACGATGACCGAGCTGGCGGCCAGGTCGCAGCTGGCGCCGTCCTCGGCCACCAGGCACGCCGACTATCTGGCCGAGCGCGGCCTGATCTTCCGGCTCGCCGCGCAGGATGATCGGCGCCGCATCCTGATCGGCCTCAGCAAGCTCGGGGCCGACCTGGTCGCCGAGGTGCGCGCGGAGGAGGCGCACGCCGAGCAGGAGTTGCGCGGGCGCATCGGAGCGCGCCGATATACCGAACTCATGCGATTGCTCGACTTGGTTTCCATCGCCTCGGAGTAAATACTCCGAAGTACCGGACATTCATCCGATGAATGCCGCGAACATCCGATTCGTGATCGGTCGGCAAACCATTCTCGGCGTTATGTCCCGACGGGAATCGGCGGGCGCCGCGGAGGGATCTCGGCGGGCGGATTCTCGGCGATCACGGTATCGGCTACACCGTCTCGACCGATATTCGCCTCGCGTGGCTACCCGGCCGTGACAGGGCGGTCGCGGCCGGCTTGCCTAGGATCGCAGGCATGCCCGTCTCCACCACCGCAGCCACAGCCGCAGGGCTGTGCGCGTTCATCGATGCGTCTCCGTCACCGTTCCACGTCTGCCGCACGGTCGCTGCGGAACTGGACGCGCGCGGATTCACCCGGCTCGCCGAGCCGGAGCCCTGGCCTGCGGACAGCGCGGGCAGGCACTATGTGATCCGCGGGGGATCGCTGGTCGCCTGGGCCACCGGGGAGCGCGCGAGCGCGACTCCGTTCCGCGTCGTCGGAGCGCATACCGACAGCCCCAACCTGCGGGTGAAGCAGCACCCGGACCTGACGTCGGCGGGCTGGCAGTTGGTCGGCTTGGAGCCATACGGCGGCGCGTGGCTGAACTCCTGGCTGGACCGAGAGCTCGGCATCTCCGGGCGCCTGAGCGTGCGCGACGGAAACGCGGTGCGCGAGAGCGTGGTTCGCATCGACGAGCCGATCCTGCGGGTACCGCAGCTGGCCATCCACCTGTCCGAGGACCGCAGGGGCGTCACCCTGGATCCGCAGCGGCACGTCAACGCGGTCTGGGGTGTGGGGTACGAGGCGGCCGCGTTCGTCGATTTCGTGGCCGATCGGGCCGAGGTCGATCCCGGCGACGTGCTCGGCTGGGAGCTGATGACCCACGACCTCACGCCGAGCAGGCTGATCGGGCGCGACCAGGATCTGGTCAGCGCGCCGCGCCTGGACAACCAGGGAACCTGCTACGCGGGCCTGCGGGCGTTCCTCGCCGCGCTCGACGAGCCCGGTGCGGCCATCCCGGTGCTGGCCATGTTCGACCACGAGGAGGTCGGCAGTCAGTCCGATCGTGGCGCGCAGTCGGATCTGCTGCCCGCGGTGCTGGAACGCATCGTGCTCGCGCGCGGCGGCGGCCGGGCCGATTACCTTGCCGCGCTGGCCGGTTCGGTGTGCGCGTCGGGTGACATGGCGCACGCCACGCACCCGAACTATCCGGAGCGGCACGAGCCCGCGCACCGGATCGAGGTCAACGGCGGACCGGTGCTGAAGGTCAACCAGAATCTGCGCTACGCGACCGACGCCACCGGCGCGGGCGCGTTCGCGCTGGCCTGCGCGCAGGCCGGAGTCCCGTTGCAGCGCTACGTGCATCGCGCCGACCTGCCCTGCGGCTCCACGATCGGGCCGATGACCGCGGCGCGGACCGGCATGCCGACCGTCGACGTGGGCGCGCCGCAGCTGGCGATGCATTCGGCGCGCGAGTTGATGGGCGCGCTCGACGTCCCGGCCTACGCGGCGGCGCTGGCCGCCTTCCTCACACCCGAGACCACCGGGCGGTAGGTGACCACCGCCACGACGAACACGGCGAGCGTGACCAGCACGTAACTGCTTCCGATGATCTGCTGCCACCAGGCCCAATCCAGCTCGCGGTCGCGCGAGTGCGGCAGCAGCCAGTGCGGGCCGATCAGGAACAGCACGCAGCCCGCCGCGACCGCGCCGATCACGCGCGGGCTGCGCGCGCCGCGCACCATCACCTCGGCGATGACCACCAGCACCGGCGCGATCCACACCCAGTGATGCGACCAGGACACCGGCGAGACCAGCAGCACCGCCGCGGCGTTCACCAGCAGCGCGGCCACGGTCGCGCCCGCGTCGATCAGCCTGCGCATCCACACCGCGGCCAGCGCCACGGCCAGCACCGACAGCGTGATCCACAACAGGGTCGCCACCGTGTCGTCGACGCCCAAGCGGAATGCCATGCCCTTGATGGACTGGTTGCCCGCGAAGTAAGGGGGTCCGATCCGGCCGGTGTCGGCCAGCGTGTGGAACCAGTAGTCCACGGAATCGGCGGGGAACAGCAGGAATCCGAGCCCCACCGCCGCGATCGCGGACACCACCAGCGTGCCCGCGGCCTTCCAGTCCTTGCGCAGCACGAAGTACAGCAGGTATCCGGCCGGGATCAGCTTCACCGACACGGCGATGCCGATCAGCATGCCGCGCGGCCAGAACGGCTTGCGCACCAGGCAGTCCAGGGTGATCGCGGCCATCAGCACCAGGTTGATCTGGCCGAAACCGAACGTCTGGCGGATCGGTTCGAAGAATTGCGCCACCGCGACAGCGCTGATGACCAGGGTGAGCACCGCAGGGCGGGACAGCTCGGGACGCAGGCGCGCCAGCACCAGCCACAGCGAGATGCCCAGGCTCGCCACGGAGGTGGCGAC
Source organism: Nocardia abscessus NBRC 100374 (assembly GCF_000308455.1). GTDB lineage: Bacteria > Actinomycetota > Actinomycetes > Mycobacteriales > Mycobacteriaceae > Nocardia > Nocardia abscessus. The sequence goes on from NZ_BAFP01000019.1 coordinate 26,997, forward strand.
CACCAGCACCTCGGCGAGCAGCAGCGGCATCAGGGCCAGCGGCGCGAAGAACAACGCGGCCAACGGCGGATAGGTGAACGGCAGCCCGATGCCCTCGACCGGCGGCATCGGACCGTACAGATCGCCCCCGTCCAACCACACGCGGGCGCCGTTGCGATAGACCTGCAAGTCGATGTAGCCGTGCCACCAGTGCGCCAGCAGCGAAACGAGTGCCGACACCGCGAACAACGCGATCGCAGCAATCAGCCAGCGCACTTGCGGGGCCCACGGGTTCGGCGACGCGAGGCCGGGCGCGGTTCCGGGCTCCCCGATCCGGGTCGACGCGGTGTCCGTGGTGATCGATCTCCCACCCGGATTCGCGGCTCCCGATCCTTCGTTCACCGGCTCAGAGTAGCCGGTGCGTAGGGCCCGTACCCACTGCCTCTAGACTTACACCAGGCTTCTCGCCGCCACCCAGTGACAACGCTCGTCGCTTCACAATGCCCGGCCGAAAGGACCCTGGTACTCCGTGACTCCGCAGGTCGACACCGTCAGCGCAGCCGCAGCAAACCCCGACGTGCCGCAACCCTATAAAGAACTCGGCCTCAAAGACGACGAGTACGCCCGCATCAAGGAGATCCTCGGGCGCAGGCCGACCGACGCCGAACTGGCGATGTACTCGGTGATGTGGAGCGAGCACTGCTCCTACAAGTCCTCGAAGGTGCACCTGCGCTACTTCGGCCAGACCACCACCGACGAGATGCGCAAGTCCATGCTGGCAGGCATCGGCGAGAACGCGGGCGTCGTCGACATCGGCGACGGCTGGGCGGTCACCTTCAAGGTCGAAAGCCACAACCATCCCTCCTACGTCGAGCCGTATCAGGGCGCGGCCACCGGGGTCGGTGGCATCGTGCGCGACATCATGGCGATGGGCGCGCGGCCGATCGCGGTGATGGACCAGCTGCGCTTCGGCGCGGCCGACGCGGCCGACACCCGTCGCGTGGTGGACGGCGTGGTGCGCGGCGTCGGCGGGTACGGCAACTCGCTCGGCCTGCCGAACGTCGGCGGCGAGACCGTGTTCGACGCCTCCTACCAGGGCAACCCGCTGGTGAACGCGCTGTGCGCCGGTGTGATGCGGGTCGAGGACCTGCATCTGGCCTTCGCCTCCGGCACCGGCAACAAGATCGTGCTGTTCGGCGCGCGCACCGGCCTGGACGGCATCGGCGGCGTCTCGGTGCTGGCCTCGGACACCTTCTCCGGTGACGAGTCCGGCGCGGGCCGCAAGAAGCTGCCCTCGGTGCAGGTCGGCGACCCGTTCACCGAGAAGGTGCTCATCGAGTGCTGTCTCGAGCTGTACGCGGCGCAGCTGGTGGTGGGCATCCAGGACCTCGGCGGCGCCGGATTGTCCTGCGCCACTTCCGAACTCGCGGCGGCCGGCGACGGCGGCATGCACATCGAGCTGGACAAGGTGCCGCTGCGCGCGGCCAACATGACGCCCGCCGAGGTGCTCTCCAGCGAGTCGCAGGAGCGCATGTGCGCGGTGGTCACCCCCGAGAACGTGGACGCGTTCATGGCCGTGTGCCGCAGGTGGGACGTGCTGGCCACGGTGATCGGCGAGGTCACCGACGGTGACCGGCTGGTGGTCACCTGGCACGGCGACACCGTGGTGGACGTGCCGCCGCGCACCGTCGCGCACGAGGGCCCGGTGTACGAGCGCCCGGTCGCGCGCCCCGACGAGCAGGACGCGCTGATCGCGGACACTCCGGATCGGCTGGCCCGGCCGAAGACCGCGGACGAGCTGCGCGCCACGCTGCTGCAGATGATCTCCAGCCCGCAGCTGTGCAGCCGCAAATGGATCACCGAGCAGTACGACCGCTACGTGCGCGGCAACACCGTGCTCGCCGACCAGGCCGACGCGGGCGTCATCCGGATCGATGAGGCGACCGGCCGCGGCATCGCGCTGGCCACCGACGCGTCCGGCCGCTACACCAAACTGGACCCCTACGCCGGTGCGCAACTGGCGCTGGCGGAGGCCTTCCGCAACGTGGCCACCACCGGCGCGACGCCGAAGGCGGTCACCAACTGCCTGAACTTCGGTTCCCCGGAGGACCCCGGTGTGATGTGGCAGTTCCAGCAGGCGGTGCGCGGACTGGCGGACGGCTGCGTGGCGCTGGGCATTCCGGTCACCGGCGGCAACGTCAGCTTCTACAACCAGACCGGCCAGACCGCGATCCTGCCCACCCCGGTGGTCGGCGTGCTCGGCGTGATCGAGGACGTGCACCGCCGCATCCCGACCGGGATCGGCCTGGAACCGGGCGAGACGCTGATCCTGCTCGGTGAGACCCGCGACGAGTTCGGCGGTTCGATCTGGTCCCAGGTGGCGCACGATCATCTCGGCGGCGTACCGCCGAAGGTCGACTTCGCCCGCGAGCAATTGCTCGCCGAGGTGCTGACCGCCGGTTCGCGCGACGGCATGATCAGCGCCGCGCACGACCTCTCCGAAGGCGGTCTCGCGCAGGCTGTCGTGGAAGCCGTGCTCGCCGGTGAGACCGGTTGCCGCATCCTGCTTCCCGAGGACGCCGACCCGTTCGTCACGCTGTTCTCCGAGTCGGCGGGCCGGGTGCTGGTCGCCGTTCCGCGCTCGGAGGAGACCAGGTTCACCCGCATGTGCACCGCCCGCGAACTGCCGTGGGTGCGCATCGGCGTGGTCGATCAGGGCTCGGATTCGGTCGAGGTACAGGGCCAGTTCTCGATCCCGATGGACGAGTTGCGTGCCGCGCACGAGGGCACGCTGCCGAGGCTGTTCGGCGCGGGCGCCGTCTGAGACGAACGCCCACCTGGGCGGGCCTGGACCCCTCGTTGCCGGGCCCGCCCAGGTGAGCGCGATCAGGCGACGGTATTGAACGGGTCGTGCTCGGCGAGCAGCTTGTCCATCCGCGCCTGGTCGATGCGACCGTGGATGGTCGCCGCCTCGTGCTGGTCGCGAACCACCTTCGCCAGCGTGAACGTGCTCGTGACCAGGAAGAGCACGGACATCCCGAGGAACCCGCGCTGCCAGATGTCCAGCGGCAGTGCGCAGGTCCCCATGCCCACTCCGACGAAGCTGATGCCGAAGGCGATCGCGGCCTGCGCGACGTAAGCACCGCTGGCCTTCGGGCGCGTGGTCGATGTGCTCATGGACAAGAAGTCTCCGGGCGGCGCGGCCCGAGCGCCCCGGTACAACTACTCATGCGGGATGGGTAGTTGCCATTCGCGACGGACGTTCGATTACCGGACTGTCGGCGCCGGCGGTGTGATCTGCGTCGACCGCGCCCGCGTCAGCCGGGCGACGCGCCGGATCGTCGGAGGCGACCGCCATACTGATCGAATGCTGAAGACCGCCGGCGCCATGCGGCGGCTGCGCACGCGCGCGGTCGTGGTGGTCCGGCGCGTCGAGGACGTCATCGACCTCAACTACGTCGGCTTGGTGGTCGCGACCGTGTTCTTCGCCCTGTCGGTGACGCCGTCACTGCTGCCGCGCGACTGGCTGTTCCAGGGGTTGATCAGCGGGATCAACGCCGCGCTCGGGTACGGCGTCGGCTGCCTGCTGGAGTGGCTGTTCCGGCTCTGGGTGCGGCCGCGGCTGAAGATCGCCTCCCCGCCCGCCTGGGTGCGTTACGCGGTCAAGTCCGCCGTGCTGTTCACGGCCGCGCTGAGCGCCGCGCTGATGCTGGTGCAGTCGGCGCGCTGGCAGCGGGAGATCACGGCGTTGATGGGCATGGAGGGCACCACCACGCCCGCCTATCTGCGCACCGGTCTGCTCAGCCTGGCGGTCGGCGCCGCGGCGGTCGCGGTGTATCGGACGGTGCGGGAGATCATCCTGTTCCTGGCCCGTCTGCTCAACCGGTGGGTGCGCGTGCCGCGCGAGCTGGCGCCGGCCGCCGGGTTCCTGGTGCTGGTGGTGTTGGCGGTGACGATCTTCAACGGCGTCGCCACGCGGGCGTTCTTCGCCGTGGCCAATTCGGCCTTCAGCGTGCGCAACGACCACACCTCGGCGAACGCGGTCCAGCCGCAGCAACCGGAGCGCTCCGGCAGTCCCACGTCGATGGCGAAATGGGAGACCCTCGGGTTCGAGGGGCGCTGGTTCGTCTCGCACGGCCCCACGGCGAGCCGGATCACCGCGGTCACCGGCCGCCCGGCCAAGGAGCCAATCCGGGCCTACGTCGGCTTGGAATCGGTCGAGGGCGACGAGGAACCGGCCGAGCTGGCGGTGTCGGAGTTGGAGCGCGCCGGGGCATTCGACCGCAAGGCCGTCGTCGTGGTCACCACCACCGGGACCGGATGGGTGAACACACTGGCCGCGAGCGCCATCGAGTACATGTACGACGGCGACACCGCGATCGTCGCCACGCAGTACTCCTACCTGCCGAGCGTGCTGTCGTTCCTGGCCGACCGCACCAAGGCCGCCGCGGCGGGCAAGGACCTGTTCGACGCGGTGCACGAGCATTGGGCCGCGCGCCCACCGCAGGCGCGACCCAAGCTGCTGGTGTACGGGGAGAGCCTCGGCTCGCAGGGCTCCGAGGCGGCGTTCGACGGTCTCGCCGACCTGCGGGCCAAGGTCGACGGCGCGCTGTGGGTCGGCCCGCCCAACTCGAACCGGCTGTGGCAGCAGTTCGTCGCGCGCCGCGACCCGGGTTCGCGTGAGGTCGAGCCGCTGTACGCGGATGGGCTGGTGGTCCGGTTCGCCTCCGACAGCGCCGACCTGGCCCGGCCCTCGACGGAGTGGCGGCCCCCGCGCATCGCCTATCTGCAGCACGCCTCCGACCCGATCGTCTGGTGGTCGCCGGATCTGATCTTCTCGCAACCGGATTGGCTGTCCGAGTCGCGCGGCTCGGATGTCTCCTCCCAGATGCGGTGGTGGCCGTTCGTCACGTTCTGGCAGGTGGCCGCCGACCTGACCAACGCGCAAGCCGTCACCGACGGGCACGGGCACCGCTACGGCAGCCTGGTGCTGGACGGCTGGGCGGCCATCGCGGCGCCGCCGGACTGGACCGCGGAGCGTTCCGAACGGATCCGCTTCGAAGTGGAGACCGCGGAGGATTACGAGCGGACGACCAAGTGAGCCCAGGAAGCGCCGCGAGAACGACTGTGGCCGTGGCGCTTCCCTTGATCTGGAGCAATGCGGCGCTGCCCCGCCTCGGTCTCGGCGTGCGCGGGCGGACCGCCGCCAACGCCGGTTTCGCCACCGCGTACGCGCTCGCACTGCGCGACGAGCCGGTTGGATGCTCGGTGCGCGGCGTGCGCTACGGGTTGCTCGCGGCCTCGGTCGTCGTGGCCGGATACACAGTGGCCCTTGCTGTTCCGTCGCTGCGGTGGCAGCTGGCCGAGCTCGCCGACCGCGGGCCCGAGGTGTCGACGGTGGAATGGGTCGCGGTGCACATCCCCGTCGGCACCGTCTACAGCGAGGAACTCGTCTTCCGCGGCACGCTGGATCCGCTGCTGGACACGGTTTTCGGCACGCGAGCGGGGATATTGCTCGGCGCGGTGACCTTCGGCCTCTGGCATATCGCCCCCGCGCGGGCCGTGGGTGACAGTGTTTCCGCCACCGTCGCGGTGACCACGGCGGGCGGCCTCGTGTTCGGTTGGCTGCGCCGCCGCACCGGGGGTGTTGTCGCCTCCGCGCTGCTGCATCTGGCCATGAACGCCGGTGGGGCGATCGCGCCACGCCTGGCCCGCCGTCTCGAGCCTTCCGTGCGCGCACCTCGGGGAACGCGGCGCGCTGGGGACAGCTGTGCATAGTTCCACAGACCGGCTTCCGGCAGCACTCGTCACGGCCTGAGAGTGACGGCCGAACACCGGCGCTGATCGAACTCCGCCCATGCGCCGTCGGCTTTTCTCGTCGCAGCTCGGTCCGCGCCTGACCGGTGCTCAGACGCGCTTCTTCGGAACACGCACTGACCGCGGCAAATCACGGTTGCGCACCTTGTTCCCATATGAGTACAGTGTGCGCATACAGCGCACACTGTGCGCACCGGTTGAGAACGGAAGCGAAGCGATGTCGAACACGATGAACTGGGACGAGACGGGCGCATGGCAGGTGCGTGGAGACTGGGGCAGCACGGATTCGGCCGGGCGCCGGTTCTCCGTGGCGCGCTGGCAGGCGAGGTTGGACAGGTTGCTCGCCGAACACCACGTGCCGGGCGCGGCGCTGGCTGTGCTGGTGGACGGACAGATCTACGAGATCGCCGGCGGCGTCCTGCACCGGGGGACGCGAGTGCCGGTCACCACCGACTCGGTGTTCCTCTGCGGCTCGATCGCCAAGGTGTACACCGCGACGCTGATCATGCGGCTCGTCGACGCGGGCGAGCTCGATCTCGACGCTCCGGTGGTGGACGTCCTGCCGGAGTTCGCCACCCCCGACAAGCGGGCGACGGCGACGATCACCATCAGGCAGCTGCTCAGCCACACCGGCGGTGTCACAAACGATTTCAACCACGACACCGGCCGCGGCGACGATTGCCTCGCCGCATACGTCGAGGCGGCACGGGACGTGGCGCTGGATTGCCCGCCCGGCACGGCGATGTCCTACGGCAGCCTCGGCTACGTGGTGCTGGGTCGCGTCGTGGAAGTGCTCACCGGGAAGACCTGGGACGAAGCGGTGCACGACATGCTCGCCGTCCCGCTCGGGCTCGACCGGCTCGTGACACTGCCCGAGCAGGCGCTGAAATTCCGGGTCGCGATGAGTCACCTCGGGGCGGCGGGCGTCGATCCCGACCCCGCGCCGGAGTGGGATGTGATGCCGCGCAGTGTCGCGCCGGCGGCCCGGGTGATCACGTCGGCGGGCGACATGGTCCGCTTCGCCCGCATGCATCTCGACGGCGGGCGCGCCGCGGACGGCGCCGAGGTCCTGTCCGCCGCAGCGGTCGCCGCGATGCAGCGGCGCGAGGTCGACGTCCCGGACAAGTGGACGGTCAGCGCCGACGGCTGGGGTCTGGGATGGACTCTCTACGACTGGGACGGCGTCAAGGGATTCGGCCACGACGGCGCGGCCATCGGTCAGTACGCGTATCTGCGTGCGGTGCCGGGAGCGGGAGTCGCGGTGGCGCTGCTCACCAACGGCGGCGGCGCCCGCCCGCTCTGCTCGGCGCTGTTCGGCGAACTGCTCGCCGAACTGGCGGACGTTCGGGTGCCGGACGCGTTCGGCCCGGCCGACCCGCCGGTCGCGGTGGACATCGCCCCGTTCGTCGGCACCTACCGGCGCGCGGGCGTGGTGATCACCGTCAGCAAACGGGACGACGGCACCGGTCACATGCGCTACGAGTTCGTCGACGGAATGGCGGGCCTGTCACCCGCGCTGAGCATGGATCTGACCCCCGTCGGTCCCACCGTATTCGCCGCCTCGGGCGCCGGCCCGTCCTTCAGCGAGGACTACATGCCCGTCGTCTTCGCCACCCTCGCCGACGGCACCGAGTGCTGCTACGTCGGCATGCGCGCTACACCGAAGGCGTGACACCGGTCCACCTCGCCCGGTCGCTCGGACTTCCGCGCTCTTCGAAGGCGCCCGGCGACCGAGCGGAGCGCGCCGAGTGGGGGAAGTAGGGTCGGGAACGTGGCAGGACGAGGGACGGTCGATCCCGCGCAGATGCGGGCGGCGGTGGCGGTGGTGAGCGAGTGGTTGCGGGACGAATCGGTCGATGCCCCTGCGCGTCCCGAACTCGCTGCGGCGGTGCGGACGACGGCGCGGTCACTGGCAGCCTCCGCGCCCGGGCATTCGGTCGAGCTCCGGGTGCCGCCATTCGTCGCGGTGCAGTGCATCGAGGGTCCGCGGCACACCAGGGGCACCCCGCCGAACGTCGTCGAGACCGACGCCCGCACCTGGCTGCTGCTGTCCACCGGCCTGCTCGAGTTCGACGCCGCCCTCGCCTCCGGCGCGGTCAGCGCCTCCGGCACCCGCGCGGCCGAGATCGCCCATTGGCTACCGATCGTCCGGGCGACGACCGACTGACATCGCGCGCAGACGAACGACGTGGCCGGACCCGCCCGCCACAGGGACGCACTGCCTTTCGGTGAACGGCGGCGCACTGCCATCAGTGAGCGAACGGCATCGCCTTCGGTGAACGACGCGAGATCCATGCACAGGGGTTCGGCGGGCGCGTTCGCCCATGCAACCCGATGCCTGCCGTTCCGGCGGGCGAACGACTCACACCTGGACGATATTGCGGCGCTCCAGCCCCTTGCGGTCGTAGAAGCGGGTGACCGCCGCGCCGAAGACCAGCCCGATCGCGAGTCCGAGGACCGCCATCCACACGCCGCGAGTGAGTCCCGCCTCGAACTTCGCGTCGAAATAGAGGATCGACCGCACACCGAGGAACACCTGGTGCATCGGTTCGAAGGAGGCGAGCCAGCCGAAGTACCGCGGAGTCGCCTCGATCGGCACGGTGCCGCCGGAGGACGGCAAACCCAGGATGACGAACAGGATCAGGTTCACCAGCAAGCCCGCCGAGCCGATCGCCGCCAGCATGGACAGCCCGGTCACGCCGACGGCGGTCATCGCGAGCGCGCTGTAGAGGTACAGCGCGAGCGGATTGCCGATCGGCATGTCCAGCAGCTTGCCGACGACCAGGAACACCGCGGCGACGATGTTCGCCGCCAGCACGAACACGCCCCACTTGATCAACAGCGTCTTGAAACGCGAGATCGGCGTGGGCGGGTAGTGCACGTACCACGGCCCGTACTCGGTGGGCACGAAGCCGAGCTGCGCATCGATCATCGTGTGGATGACCATCGCGCCGACCACCCCGGCCAACAGCAGCAGCAGGGCGTAGAAGAACGCGGTCAAGCCTTGGCCGCTACCGTGCGGCAGTGGGTGATACTGCTGCTCGACCACCTCGACCGGCGACGCCAGCGCGACCTTGGTCGCGCCGGTCAGCTCGGGCGCGGGCGGGCCGCCGGGGCGCGGGGCGAGCTGCGCGTTCACCTGGTCGAGCAACTGCTTTCCGACCTGCTTGTTCACCTCGGTCAGCGCCTCGTTGCCGACCCGGAGCATGATCTGGGTGCCGAACGCGCCGGTGCGCGGGTTCGTCTGCAGTGTGATGGTCGGCCGCTGGATATCGCCCGGTATGACACTGCCCACACCCAGATTGCCGAGCCGCTTGCTGAAATCGCCCGGGATGACGATCGCGCCGTAGACCTGTCCGGACTGCATCTGTCGCTCGGACTCGCTGATGCCGACCACGCGCAGGTCGACCTTGTCCGAGGGCACCCCCGAGGCCAGTGCTTCGGTGATCTGGTTGCCGAAATTGACCTGCTGCTTGCTGTCCCCGCTGCCGATGGTGTCGCCGACGTCCTGGTTGACCAGGGCGATCGGGAAATCGTGCAGGTTCTTCTCCGGATCGACGACATAGTCGAGGTACATGATGCCCAGCAGCGCGGTGAGCAGGCTCAGCACAACCAGCGGAAAGAGCACCATCCGCGACCATGGCCTGCGCCCCGCGCGCGCTCCCGACTCGGTCTTGCTCACGTCGTCCGTAGTCGTCACGGTGCGCACCGTAACAGCTGCGGGCGCCGGAAATAGTCCGGTTCGGTCACCCCGGATTGCTACCCGGATGCGGCGGCGTGCGAGTGCCCCGCCGTCCACCCGTAGAATGAAATTTGCCCCCAGCCCGCCCGAACAGGGAGCAAACGGTGACCAACGCCGAACTGCCGGTCGACAGCATTTCCGCCACCTCGTGTCCCGCCCCGGACGTCGACGAGAACGAGCCGCGCGAGGAGTGCGGAGTGTTCGGAGTCTGGGCGCCGAGTGAAGAAGTGGCGAAGCTCACGTATTACGGGCTCTATGCCTTGCAACACCGTGGGCAGGAGGCGGCAGGCATCGCGGTGTCGGACGGTTCGCAGATCCTCGTCTTCAAGGACCTGGGTCTGGTCAGCCAGGTGTTCGACGAGCAGACGCTGGCGGCCATGCCGGGTCACATCGCCGTCGGTCACTGTCGTTACTCCACCACGGGTGGCGTGACCTGGGAGAACGCCCAGCCCATCTTCCGCACCACCGCCGTCGGTTCCGGACTGGCTCTGGGGCACAACGGCAACCTGGTCAATACCGCCGAATTGGCGGGCCGCGCACGCGAACTCGGCTTGCTCGCCTCCGTTCGCGGCGGGCGCCCGCAGCCCGCCGCGGCAACCTCCGACTCCGACGTGGTCACCGCGCTGCTCGCGCACGCCGCCGCCGATTCCAGCATCGAGCAGGCCGCGATGCAGCTGCTGCCCACTTTGCGGGGCGCGTTCTGCCTGACCTTCATGGACGAGCACACCCTCTACGCCGCGCGCGACCCGCACGGGGTGCGCCCGCTGTGCCTGGGCAGGCTGGAGCGTGGCTGGGTCGTTGCCAGCGAGACCGCCGCGCTGGACATCGTCGGCGCGGCGTTCGTCCGTGAGATCGAACCCGGCGAACTGCTGGCGATCGACGCCGACGGCGTGCGCTCGATGCGCTTCGCCAACCCCGAGCCCAAGGGTTGTGTCTTCGAGTACGTGTATCTGGCTCGGCCCGACAGCACCATCGCCGGACGGTCGGTGCATGCCACCCGGGTCGAGATCGGCCGTCGCCTGGCGAAGGAGCATCCGGTCGAGGCCGATTTGGTGATCCCGGTGCCGGAGTCCGGCACGCCCGCCGCCGTGGGCTACGCGCAGGGTTCGGGGGTGCCCTACGGCCAGGGCCTGATGAAGAACGCCTACGTCGGGCGCACATTCATCCAGCCGAGCCAGACCATCCGGCAGCTGGGCATCCGGCTCAAGCTCAATCCGCTGCGCGAGGTCATCCGGGGCAAGCGCCTGATCGTCGTGGACGACTCGATCGTGCGCGGCAATACCCAGCGCGCGCTGATCCGCATGCTGCGCGAGGCGGGAGCGTTGGAGATCCACGTGCGGATCGCCTCGCCGCCGGTGAAGTGGCCGTGCTTCTACGGCATCGACTTCGCCTCACGGGCGGAGCTGATCGCCAACGGCGCGGGGACCGAAGGTGACGTCGCCGACATGGTCGAGGGCGTGCGCCGTTCGATCGGCGCCGACACGCTCGGCTACATCTCCTTGGACGGCATGATCGCCGCGACCGAGCAGCCGCGCTCGCGGCTGTGCGCCGCGTGCTTCGACGGCGACTATCCGATCCCGCTGCCCACCGAGGCCGCCATCGGGAAGAACGTGCTCGAGGGCATGCTCACCGGCCAGTCCGAGGCAGAGCTGTTGGGTAAGAACGCGAATGCGAGCGCACTGAGCCGTCCGTAACCCTTTCGCGGGTACCGCCATCCGGTGTCGCACACCGTGATCTGGCGTGCTCGAGACATCACAAACGCCAATTCTGGACGTATGACCGGTTTTCCCGGCGTCGGAGGCGTCGCGCATAACACCTGCTGACGACGCCGCGGATTTTCTTCGGAAACGTAACGTGCCGAAAATGCTTCGTAGGTACGGTGCCGATCAGATCGGAAGTTCACCCGTGTCCGCACCGGGCCAGGAGAACGCGGTGCGGCGCTCGAGAAGTGGGGCCGTGATGAGGAATTCGAGGGTTGGCCGACGCGCCGGGACGCAAACCATCGCCACCGTCGGCTTACTGGCGCTGGCGGCGTCGGTGCTGGCGGGCTGCGGTTCCGGACGAACCGGGGAGGGAGGCGACGGCGCCGGGCTGGTGGCGGGCACCACCGACAAGATCTTCTCGCTCGATCCGGCGGCCGCTTACGACAACGGCTCGCTGGTCGCCGAGACACAGATCTACCAATACCTGCTCAACTTCGCGCCCGGTGACGCGACGCCGAAGCCGGATGCGGCGCAGAAGTGCGAGTTCACCGCGCCGACGGTGTACACCTGCACGTTGAAGGACGGCCTGAAGTTCGCCAACGGTAACCCGCTCACCGCGACCAGCGTGAAGTTCTCCTTCGACCGGATGCTGCGGATCAACGACCCGAACGGGCCCGCGTCCCTGCTCGGCAACCTGGAAAAGACCGATGTGGTGGACGCGCGCACCGTCGCGTTCACGCTGAAGGTGGCCGACGACCAGACCTTCCCCGCGATCCTGCCCACCCAGGCGGGTCCGATCGTCGACGAGAAGGTCTACGCGCCGGACAAGGTGATGCCGGACGAGGACGTGGTGCAAGCCAAGGGCTACTCCGGTCCGTACACCATCGCCGCTTACGACAAGAACAAGCTGGTCGAATACCAGGCGTTCGCCGACTACAACGGCATCCTCGGCACTCCGAAGACCGAGACCGTGTCGACGAAGTACTACGCCACCACCGACAACATGAAGCTGGACCTGCAGAACGGGTCGCTCGATGTCGGCTACCGGTCGTTCACGCCCACCGACGTCGAATCGCTGCGCAACGACGGCAGAGTCGCTGTGCACGAGGGGCCCGGTGGCGAACTGCGCTACATCGTGTTCAACCTGAACACCATGCCGGGCGGCACGCCGGAACAGAAACTGGCCGTGCGCAAGGCGGTCGCGTCCACCGTCGACCGGACCGCGCTGGCCGACAGCGTCTACAAGAAGACGTATCTGCCCGCGTATTCGTCCGTGCCGCAGGGCATGCCGGGCGCGGCGGAGCCGTTCAAGGACATCTACGGAGCCCAGCCGAACAAGGACCAGGCGGCGAAGTTCCTCGCCGACGCGGGGGTGACGACGCCGGTAGAGCTGAAACTCCAGTACAACCCCGATCACTACGGTTCCAGCAGCTCCGAGGAGTACGCGGCGATCAAGTCGCAGCTGGAGGCCACGGGTTTGTTCCGAGTCGACCTGCAATCCACCGAATGGGTGACCTACCAGCGCGAACGGGCGCGCGACGCGTACCCGGTCTACCAATTCGGTTGGTTCCCGGACTTCCCGGACCCGGACAACTACCTCTCGCCGTTCTTCGGTCCGAACAACTTCCTGCAATCGCATTTCGAGAACCCCGGCATCTCCGCACAGCTGATCGCACAGGCGACGCAGCCGGACAAGGACAAGCGGCTCGCGCAGATCGGTCAGGTGCAGCGTGACCTCGCGCAGAACTTCCTGCCGATCGTCCCGCTGCTGTCCGGCAAGCAGATCGCGGTCGCGGCCGCGGGTGTGCAAGGCGTGCAGCAGACGCTCGATTCGTCGTTCAAGTTCCGCTATACGGTGCTGAGCAAGTGAGTTCCGGCGACGCAGCCGGTGCCGGGACGACTACGGCGCCGGAGAACGTGCGCACACCGGTCCCGGCCCGGCGGTTCTGGCTGCTGCGAAGGAACAAGGGCCGCGACGATTCCCGTCACCTGGCGCTGTTGCGCTACCTGGGCGTTCGCCTGCTGCTGATTCCGGTGACCGCGTTGATCCTGGTGACGGTCGTGTTCTTCCTGATGCGCGTGGTCGGCGACCCGATCAGCGCGGCGATGGGCGGGCGTATGACCCAGGAACAGATCGAGGCGCGCAAGGAGGCGGCCGGGCTCAACCGGCCGGTGCTGGCCCAGTATTGGGACTACCTTTCCGGACTGCTGCGCGGGGATCTCGGCCGCTCGCAGGACAACCGGGAGATCAGCGAGGTGGTGCTCACCTACGGCGCGGCTTCGCTGGAGCTGGTGTGCTGGGCGTTGGTCGTCGCGTTCGCGATCGGCGTCCCGCTGGGCAGATACGCCGCGACCCACCGGGATTCGGCCGCCGACACCACGTTGCGGCTGCTGGCCATCCTGTTCTACGCCGCGCCGGTGTTCTTCGTCGGCCTGCTGTTGAAGCTGGTCTTCGCCGTGCAACTGGGCTGGCTGCCGGTCGCGGGACGGGCGAGCACCAACGTGGAACTGCGGCTGCAGCACGTTTCGCCGAAGACGAACATCATGGTGATCGACGCGATCCTCTACGGCGACCCCGGATATCTGCTCGACGTGCTGAAACACGCGGTGCTCCCGGCCATCGCGCTCGGCCTGCTCACCGCGGGCATCTTCCTGCGGCTGGTGCGGATCAACCTGATCCAGACCCTCCGCGCCGACTACGTGGACGCGGCACGGGCGCGCGGCCTGTCCCGGCGCGTGGTGACCGGGCGGCATGCCTTCCGCAACGCGATGATCCCGATCGTCACGGTGATGGGCATGCAGATCGCCATGATGCTCGGCGCCTCGGTGCTCACCGAGACCACATTCGAGTGGAAGGGCCTCGGCTACCAGTTCGCGCAGTACCTCTCGGCCCGCGACTTCATCGCCGTGCAGGGCATCGTCGCGTTCATCGCGCTCATCGTGGCGGTGCTGAGCTTCGTGGTGGACGTGCTGGTGGCGCTGATCGATCCGAGGGTGAGGTTCTGATGACCGCTCCGGAACTGCTGAACGAACCGCTGGTCACGCCACCGGCGGCACGCCGGGGTGTGCCCGGCCTGCGACTGTTCGCCATGACCGCGGGCTTGCAGCGCGCGACGCTGATCTTCGGGCTCGGCCTGGTCGGCGTCTTCGTGGTCGCCGCCGTCTTCGCCCCGTTCATCGCGCCGTACGGATTCGCCCAGAGCGCCGCCGACGGAGTCGATTTCGCCCGGCAGCAGGCGCCGTCGGCCGAGCACTGGTTCGGCACCTCGGTGCGCGGGGAGGACGTGTTCTCCCGGGTGATCTACGGTGCGCGGACCGCACTGTGGGTGATCGCGATCTCGCTGGTGCTCTCGTTGCTGATCGGGGTGCCGCTCGGGCTGCTGTCCGGCTATCTCGGCCGGTGGCCGGACCGATTGCTGGTGCTGTTCATGGACGCGATGTACGCGTTCCCGACGCTGCTGCTGGCGATCGTGGTGTCCATCGTGGTCGCGGGCGGGCGCTCCACCAGTCTGGGCGGTGTGCTGTCCGCGGCGGTCGCCATCACGGCGGTGTTCGTGCCGCAGTACTTCCGGGTGGTGCGCAACGCGACCGTGGCGGTGAAGCAGGAGCCGTACGTGGACGCCGCCCGGGTGACCGGCGCGTCCACCACGCGAATCCTGTTCCGGCACATCCTGGCCAACGTCACCCAGTCGCTGCCGGTGATCGTGACGCTCAACGGGTCGGAGGCCATCCTCACCCTGGCCGGCCTCGGGTTCCTCGGTTTCGGCATCGAACCGACCCAGGCCGCGGAGTGGGGCTTCGACCTGAACAAAGCGCTGTCGGACGTCTCCAACGGCATCTGGTGGACCGGCGTCTTCCCCGGCGTCGCCATCGTGCTGGTGGTGCTCGGCATGACCCTGGTCGGCGAGAGTCTCAACGAAGTGTTCAACCCGATCCTGCGCACCCGCCGTGCGGCGGCGGTGGCGGTCCCGGCGGCTGCCGTCACCGAAGTCGTTCCCGGCGGGCAGAAAGCCGCGCACGCCGACGGGAAGGACACGGCCGATGTCTGAGCCGATCGCGACAGATCGTCCTCGCCCCGCTCTGTCCATCGAATCGCTGTCGGTCACCTTCGCCACCGACGCGGGGCCGGTGCACGCGGTCACCGACGTCTCCTACGAGGTCTATCCCGGGGAGGTGCTGGCCATCGTCGGGGAATCCGGCTCGGGCAAGTCGGTGAGTTCGCGCACGGCGATGGGATTGCTGCCGGAGACCGCGACGGTGCGCGGTCTGGTCACCTTGGGCACCGAGCAGGTCACCGCGATGAGCGAGAAGCAGCTCACCGCACTGCGCGGCGGCGCGATCTCGATGGTGTTCCAGGAACCCGGTCTGGCGCTCGATCCGCTGTTCACCGTCGGCTTCCAGATCGGCGAGGCGCTGCGGGCGCACACGAAGCTGAGCAAGAAGGCCGCGAAGGCCCGCGCGGTGGAACTGTTGCGCCTGGTCGGGCTGCCCGATCCGGAGCACCGGGTGGACTACTACCCGCACCAGCTCTCCGGCGGGCAGAAACAACGCGTGGTGATCGCCATCGCCATCGCCTGCGAGCCGAAGGTGATCATCGCCGACGAGCCGACCACGGCGCTGGACGTCACCGTGCAGGCCGAGATCCTCGCCCTGCTGCGGGACCTGCGCGACCGCACCGGCAGCGCGATCGTGCTGATCACCCACAACATGGGCGTGGTCGCCGATATCGCCGACCGCGTGGTGGTGATGCGGGACGGCGCGGTGGTCGAGCAGGCGCCGGTGGACGAGCTGTTCGCGCGGCCCGCCGCGGACTACACCCGTGCCCTGCTGGCCGCGGTGCCCCATCTGGGCACCGAGCAGCTCGAGCACGGCCCGTCCGACAGCGCCCGCACCGAGGGCGATCCGGTGCTGGAGGTCCGTGACCTGGTGGTCGAATTCCCCGGCCCGTTCGGCCGGCCACGGTTGCGCGCGGTGGACGGGGTGAGCCTGCGCATCGGGCACGGCGAGACCCTCGGCCTGGTCGGCGAGTCCGGATCGGGCAAGTCCACCATCGGCCGCTGCGTTGCGGCGCTGCAACGGCCGACTTCAGGGATGGTGCGGGTACGTGGCCAGGACATTGCTGGGCTGTCCCCGCGCAAGCTGCGGCCGATCCGGCGGCGCTTCGGCTTCGTCTTCCAGGACCCGGCCAGTTCGCTGAACCCCCGGCTGACCGTGGGCGAGTGCGTGGCCGAACCGCTCATCGTGCACAAGGCCGGAAGTTCCGCGCAGATCCGCGCCAGAGTGCGCCGACTGCTCGACGACGTGCGTTTGCCCGCGGGCACCGAACGCAGGTACCCGCACGAGCTGTCCGGCGGGCAGCGTCAGCGCGCCAGCCTGGCCCGAGCCCTGGTGCTCGACCCGGACCTGCTGGTCGCCGACGAGCCGACCAGCGCGCTGGACGTCTCGGTACAGGCGGCGGTGCTGGAGCTGTTCGGTCAGCTCCAGCGCGAATGCGGCTGGGCGTGCCTGTTCATCAGCCACGACCTGGCGGTGGTCGACCAGCTCGCCGACCGGATCATGGTGTTGCGCGACGGTGCGGTGGTCGAACAGGGTGATCGTGATCGCATCCTGCGCGCGCCGCGGGAGGAGTACACGCGGCGCCTGGTAGCGGCGGTGCCGGTGCCCGACCCGGTGCGGCAGCGCCATCGCCGGGCCCGGACGGCCGGGTTGTTCGACGGGAACGAGATGGACTGATGGTCCCCCTGTACGGCTCGCGCTGCCCTATTGTCAAGAGGGCGAGCCAACACCGGTGCGGGGTCGTTATCCGGCTCCGGTAGCGTGAGCAGGCATCTATCCGCCGATTCGGTTTGGAGCTTTCCCCGAAGATGACTGAACAGACCCCCAGTGGTGGTGCCTCGTACGCCGCGGCAGGCGTGGACATCGAGGCAGGTGACCGCGCAGTCGAGTTGTTCGGGCCATTGGCGAAGAAGGCGACCCGGCCCGAGGTCCAAGGCGGCCTCGGCGGTTTCGCCGGGCTGTTCGCGTTGAAGGGCGGCTACCGGGAACCGCTGCTGGCGGCCTCCACCGATGGCGTCGGCACCAAGATCGCGGTGGCGCAGGCGATGGACAAGCACGACACCGTCGGCCTCGACCTGGTCGCCATGGTGGTGGACGATCTCGTGGTCTGCGGCGCCGAGCCGCTGTTCCTGCAGGACTACATCGCCATCGGCAAGGTCGTGCCGGAGAAGGTCGCCGAACTGGTCTCCGGTATCGCGGAGGGCTGTGTGCGCGCCGGTTGCGCGCTGCTCGGCGGCGAGACCGCGGAGCATCCCGGACTGATGGACCCCGACGACTACGACCTGTCCGCGACCGGCATCGGCGTGGTCGAGGCAGACGCGGTGCTCGGTCCCGACCGGGTTCGTCCCGGCGACGTGGTGATCGCCATGGGGTCCTCCGGACTGCACTCCAACGGCTACAGCCTGGCCCGCAAGGTACTGCTCGACATCGACCGCATGTCGCTCACCGGCCACGTCGAGGAATTCGGCCGCACCCTGGGCGAGGAACTGCTCGAGCCGACCCGGATCTACGCCAAGGACTGCCTGGCGCTGATCGCCGAGACCGACGTGCGCACCTTCGCCCACGTCACCGGTGGTGGCCTGGCGGCCAACCTGGCCCGGGTATTGCCCGCCGGGATGGTGGCCGAGCTGGATCGCGGCACCTGGAACCCGGCGCCGGTGTTCAAGATGATCGCCCAGCGCGGCCGGGTGGAGCGG
Source organism: Nocardia abscessus NBRC 100374 (assembly GCF_000308455.1). GTDB lineage: Bacteria > Actinomycetota > Actinomycetes > Mycobacteriales > Mycobacteriaceae > Nocardia > Nocardia abscessus. Next base: position 44,990 of record NZ_BAFP01000019.1, read on the forward strand.
GTCGAGATGGAGAAGACGTTCAACATGGGCGTCGGCATGGTCGCCGTCGTCGCTCCGGAGGACGTGGACCGGGCGCTGGCGGTGCTGACCGCGCGGCACATCGAGTGCTGGACGCTGGGCACGGTCAAGAAGGCCAAGGACGCCGACGCCGTGCGCGCCGTCCTGGTCGGGGACCATCCGCGGTTCTGACCGCGGCGAAGACACGTCAGAGTCCCGCATCCTCATTCGATGCGGGACTCTGGTGTGTTGCAAGCCTTTTCGGCGCCAGTGACGTCAACCCGCGACAACGATCGAAGGGGGAGGCCCGTCGGCCTCCCCCTTCAGACGTGAATCCGAGTCAGCGGCGCCAGTCGTCGTAGTCGTCCTCGTCCCAGCGGGACAAGGAGTCGTCCGCGTCGTGCTCATCGGACAGCACACCACCACTCCGCTGGGAGTTGGGGCTTCCCGAAAGCTCGCGCTGAAGGCTCGCGAAGTCGGTCGACGGCGAGCTGTACTTGAGCTCGCGTGCGACCTTGGTCTGCTTTGCCTTAGCCCGGCCACGGCCCATGGCTGACCCCCTCGCGTCACAGCGGGGCGGCCTGGGGTTTGGTGGCGGCCCCGTTCGAATTAATACTCTTCCTGACAGACACTTTAGCGTGTGTCCGGCGGTCTCGCTTCCAGGAGTGGGTGAAGAACTCCGGAACTGGGCCGTTTGCCCGCTTGTCGCCCCGGCGTGGAATAGCTAGACGACCCCGGGTATCGCGCGAATCACACCGACTCGAGCGCCGCCGCCGAGCACCGCGGGGGCCGCCAGCTCCGCTTGCGCATCGGTCCACTCGATCCCCATCCGATGCAGAATCGCCAGCGTCAGCGGCATTCGCGCACGATCGTGGCCGTCGTCGATCTTGTACGCGAAAGCCGATCCGTCCGGCAGGGCGCCGGCGTGCACGCCGTCCGCGCCGATCTTGCACACCAGGCCGGGGGTGGCCCGCATGACGAGCAGATCGGGGGCGTTCGTGCCGGAAATCACTCGCGGATGGGCGCGGATCGCGTCGGCGACCCGGCGTTCGGGGGCGCCGGGCGCGGCCGTCGCCATCGTCGAGAACACCCGCGCGAGGTTGATCAACGAGACCGGGATGATCGGCAGTCCACAGCCGTCGATGCCGAGATCGGCTTCCGGCTCACCGGTCAGATCGGCCACCGTCGCGATCACCGCGCGCTGCAGCGGATGCGCCTGGTCTTGGTAGCCCTCGGTGGGCCAGCCGTTGACCGCGCAGGTCGCGAGCATCGCCGCGTGCTTGCCCGAGCAGTTCATGTAGAGCGGGTGCGGCGGCTGTCCGCCTGCGAGCAGCGCGGCGCGGGCGCGCTCGTCGTAGGGCAGATCGGCCGGGCACGCGAGGGCAGTGTCGGCGAACCCGAAGCGGTCCAGCAACCTGCGCACCAGGGCGATGTGGTCCGGTTCGCCGTAGTGCGACGCGGTGGCGACGGCCAGTTCGGCGTCATCGAGGGGCTCGAAACCGTTGCGCAACAGGGTGATCGCCTGCATCGGCTTGTTCGTCGAGCGCGGGAAGATCGGCAGGTGCACTTCGCCGAGCTCGCGGGTGGGCTCGCCCGCGGCGTCGAGCACCACCGCCGAGCCGCGGTGCACGCATTCGCGGAAGCCCGAGCGGACGACTTCGACCAGTTCCACACTCACAGTCGCGCTCCCGTGCCGAGGTCGTCGGCGTCCGCCGTCGTGTCCCGGTTCGCGGCGGCGCGCGTCGCGTTGACATGTCGGCGCGCGTGCCGTTCGACCTGCATGCGCACGTCGGCGGAAACGGTCGGCTCGTCGGCGAGCAGGATGGCCAGCAGGTCGAGATCGGTGCCGGTGAACACGTCGCGAACGGTGACGCCGTGCTCGGGGACGTGCACCACCGAGATCCGGTCGCCCGCCCCGATCGTTCCCTCGGTGAGCACCCGCAGGTAGGTGCCGGTGTCGCTGCGCAATGCGAACCGCTTCACCCACTGGCGCTCACCGCTCCAGTGCTGAAACGTCGCGCACGGCACGCGCGGTGCGCTGACCTCGAGCAAGGTGTCGCCGATCGACCAGCGCGCGCCGATCACCGAATCGCTGACCGGAAGCCCACTGACACGCAGGTTTTCGCCGAACCACCCGGCGGGCAGTTCGCGACCGAGTTCCGTGCCCCAGCGGCGGGCGTCCTCGTCGGCGTAGACATAGACGGCCTGGTGCGCGCCACCGTGGTGCTTGGTGTCGCAGACGTGGTCGCCGGCCAAACCGAGTGCGCGCACCGCGACCCGCCCCGCTACCGGCCGCTTGTCGATGGCGGTCCGGCCGACCCGTCCCGGCACCTCGAGGTCGGCGTGCACGACGCAGGTGGCGAGGACCTCGCCGGAATCACCGACGCGCATGGGCAGCGCTCCTCTCGTCACGAATGGGGAGCTCGGCGCTGAGCGAGGGCAAGGGTCTCGGCTCCGGAACGTCCCATGCCGGATGGTGGTTCGTCAACGGGTCAGCGCCCGCGCAGCCGGTCGACCGCGATCCGGCCTGCCTGCGGCTCGTCGTCGGCGGGCACCGAGTCGGGATCGATGGACGCCGCGACCGAGCCCGCGGCCAGCGCGGTGTCGGCCGGAACCGCGCGCTTGACCAGGGCGAGGGCGATCGGGCCGAGTTCGTAGTGGTCCACGACCGTGCCGAGCCTGCCCACCGTGCGCCCGCCCGCGGTGATGTCGTCGCCGGTGGCGGGGCGCTCGTCCGCCGAGCCGTCCAGGTGCAGCAACACCAGGTGCCGCGGCGGCTTGCCGAGGTTGTGCACCCTGGCCACGGTCTCCTGGCCGCGATAGCAACCCTTGTCCAGGTGCACGGCCCCGTGTTCGGTCACGCCGCCGATCCAGCGGACCTCGTGCGGGATGGTCCGCTCGTCGGTGTCCGGACCGATCCGCGGGCGGACGGCCGCCACGCGCAGCGCCTCGAACGCCCACATCCCGGCGGGCACGGCGCCCGCCGCGGTGAGCCGGGTCCACAGATCGGTGAGTTGACTGCGGGGGATGACCAGGTCGAAGGAGTCGGCCGTCGGCCACGGCATCCGGCGCAGGAAACCGCCGCCGGGCAGCGGCGCCGCCTCGTACACGCCGGGCAGGGCAGTGATGCCGAGGGTTTCGGTCAGGCCGGCGACGCCCGATCCCAGCAGGCTCAGCACCGCGTGATCCTCGGCGCCGACCGGCTTGGCGTCGGCCCAGAAGACCATCCTCTGCAGGAACGCCAGCAGGTCGGGTCCGCGCTCGGCCTCGGTATCGATCCAGACGGTGCCGTCGAGTTCGGTGAGCACGAAGTGATGCTGCACCCGGCCGTTCAGATCGAGATCGAGGTTCTCCGCGGACTGGCCGTCGCCGAGAGCGGCGACGTGCTGACTGGAGATGGTGTGCAACCAGGTGAGCCGCTCCGCGCCGGTGATGCGCAGGACGAAGCGATGCGAACGGTCGACGATCGCGGCGCGGTCCACCGCCGCGCGCTGTTCGCCGAACGGATCGCCGTAATGCCAGGCGACGGCGGCATCTGGTGAACCAGCCGCTCCCGCGACGGCTCCCGACACACTGAGCAAGGGGCTGGGCGCTACGACCACGGACACCTCTCCCACTCTAGGCGGGGCGGCCGCGCGGTGCGCGAACCGGGCTGCCACGCCCGAGTCCGGCATAGCGGATCGGCATTGTGCGAGCATTCCGACCGGCGCTGCGGTCAACCTTGACAAAAGGTCTTGCGAAAGCGGCCGTGACGTAGGCATTGTCCGCTCCTACCGCCTACGCTCGTCGCATGGTGGATCGAGTTCTGGTAACTCTCGATGGCGCGGTGCATGATGCGGATGCGCCGTTGTTGTTTGCGGACGATATCGGCGTATTGCGTGGCGACGGAGTTTTCGAAACGGTGCTCGTGCGCGCGGGAGTCGCGTGCGCGATCGAATTTCATCTAGGCAGACTGCGCCGCTCCGCGCAGGCGCTCGATCTGCCCGAGCCGGAGCTGGGCAAATGGCGCGAGGCGGTGGAGACCGCCGCCAAGGAGTGGGGCAGCGATCGCGAAGGGGTGCTGCGGCTGGTGCTGACCCGCGGCCGCGACTCCGAGCTGGCCGGCACGCCCGACAAGGTCAAGACCGGCGATCTCGCCGCCGCCGTGCCGGTGCCGACGGCCTTCGTGCTGGTGGCGCCGGTGCCCGAGCGCGTGGAGAAGGCCCGCACCGAAGGCGTCGCCGTGGTGACCCTGTCGCGCGGCATCTCGGTCGACCTCGCGCAGGCGGCGCCGTGGCAGTTGCTCGGGGCCAAGACGCTGTCCTATGCCACCAATATGGCCGCCCTGCGGTTCGCCGCGCGGATGGGCGCGGACGACGTGATCTTCACCAGCACGGAGAACCGGGTTTTGGAAGGCCCGCGGTCCAGCGTGGTGATCGCGCGCGACAAGCAGTTGATCACCCCGCCCGCGAAGAACGGGGTGCTGCCCGGCGTCACCCAGCGCGCGCTGTTCGCCGAGGCGGAGAAGGCGGGCTGGCGGTGCCGCTACGAGTCGCTGTTCACCGCCGATCTGCTCACCTGCGACAGCGTCTGGATGCTGTCGAGCATCTCGCTGGCGGCGCGGGTCAATTCGCTGGACGGGCTGCGGATGTCGGCGCCGGACAACGCCGCGGAGATCATCGAGTTGGTCGATCGCGGAATCGAGCGGGCAGGCGCCATCGGCGACTGGTGACTGTGCCGCCTCTCCGGGTATTCAGGCCGTACTAGTGAGTGCTGCTCGGGTTGGTCGCAGGTCCTGCGTTGGGTGCCGGTCGAGTTCTGGGCGTACCCGGTGAGTTACCCATGTGCTCGCGAGATCAGTTGTCGCGTCGGCGTGGGCGGGTAGTGGCGTTGGCGAGGTCGGTTGTCGCGTTGGCGTGGGGGCGGACGGCGATGACCTCTCGCTGATTGGTGCCACGCCGTGATCTCCGTCCTATTCGGCGGGGAGCGGGGCGGCCATGAGCACGCGAAACCGGTGAAACGGCCCGGAAACGCCCTGGTCCAGTGGCCCAGGACGCATTGCCGCGAGCCTTCTCCGACGTACTCTTACTACGACACGTCGTAGATAACAGGAGGTCGGCTTGAACGCCTTGGACATCTCCCGATGGCAGTTCGGCATCACGACGGTGTATCACTTCCTTCTGGTGCCGCTGACCATCGGTCTCGCCCCGCTGGTCGCGGCCATGCAGACGGCGTGGGTCGTCACCGGCAAGCAGCACTGGCTGCGGCTGACCAAGTTCTTCGGCAAGCTGTTCCTGATCAATTTCGCGCTCGGCGTGGCGACCGGCATCGTGCAGGAGTTCCAGTTCGGCATGAACTGGAGCGAGTACTCCCGGTTCGTCGGTGACGTCTTCGGCGCCCCGCTCGCGCTGGAAGGCCTGATCGCCTTCTTCATGGAGTCGACCTTCCTCGGCCTGTGGATCTTCGGCTGGACCAGATTGCCGAAACTGCTGCACCTCGGCGCGATCTGGATGGTCGCGATCGGCGTGAACGCCTCGGCGTACTTCATCGTCGCGGCCAACTCGTTCATGCAGCATCCGGTCGGCGCCCGCTACAACCCGGAAACCGGTCGCGCGGAGCTGGAGAGCATCGTGGAGGTGCTCACCAACAACACATTGCTGGCGGCCTTCCCGCACGTGGTGGCCGGCTCCTTCCTCACGGCAGGCACTTTCGTCGCAGGCATCGCCGGGTGGTGGATGGTGCGCAACGCCCGCAGCGGCGACGAGGCGAAACTCGCCGAGGCGCGAGCGATGTGGCGGCCCGCCGCGCGGGCGGGCATCGTCGTGATGATCGTGTCGCTGGCCGGGCTGGTCTACACCGGTGACGTGCAGGGCAAGTTGATGTTCGAGCAGCAGCCGATGAAGATGGCATCGGCGGAATCGCTCTGCCACACCGCGCTCGACCCGGACTTCTCCGTGCTCACCGTCGGCACGCACAACAACTGCGACAGCGTGACGCACGTGCTCGAAGTGCCCTACGTGCTGCCCTGGCTGGCCGAGGGCCAGTTCACCGGTGTGACGCTGGACGGCGTCGTCGACCTGCAGAAGGCTTACAACGAGAAGTTCGGCGTCGGTGACTACCGGCCGAACCTGTTCGTCACCTACTGGTCGTTCCGCGCCATGATCGGCCTGTCGGCCGGTTCGGCGCTGCTCGCGCTGGCCGGGCTGTGGCTCACCCGCCGCGGCCGGGTACCGGACCAGCGCTGGTTCTCGTGGCTGAGCCTGCTGGTCATCCCGACGCCGTTCCTGGCCAACAGCGCCGGATGGGTGTTCACCGAGATGGGGCGTCAGCCCTGGGTCGTCGTGCCCAATCCCACCGGCGACCCGAACCTGCGTCTCACCGTGCAGCAGGGCGTGTCGAACCACTCGCCGGGCGTGGTGCTGTTCTCGCTGATCGTCTTCACGCTGCTGTACGGCGCGCTCGCGATCGTGTGGTTCTACCTGATGCGCCGGTACGTGATCCACGGACCCGATCCGGCGGCACCCGCGGCGACCGAGCCGCACGACACGGACGCGGACTCGGGCGGGCGCCGCGCCGAAGAACCCGCCGTCGAACAACTTTCGTTCGCCTACTAGGAGCCGGCGATGAGTCTGCAAGAAATCTGGTTCGTCTCGATCGGCGTGCTGTTCACCGGCTACTTCGTGCTGGAGGGCTTCGACTTCGGGGTCGGCATGCTCATGCCGATCCTCGGCAAGGGGTCCGACGCGCGCAGGCGCGCGGTGCTCAACACGATCGGGCCGGTGTGGGACGCCAACGAGGTCTGGCTGATCACCGCGGGCGCCGCGATGTTCGCCGCGTTCCCGGAGTGGTACGCCAGCTTGTTCTCCGGCTTCTATCTGGCGTTGCTGCTGGTGCTCGTCGCGCTCATCCTGCGGATCTGCGCCATCGAGTACCGCGGCAAGATCGACGACCCGCGCTGGCGGGCCCGCTGCGATATCGGCATCGGCATCGGTTCCTGGGTTCCGGCGCTGGCTTGGGGCTGGATGTTCGCCAATGTGGTGCACGGGGTTCCGCTGAACGAGAAGAAGCAGTTCGCGGGCTCGGTGGCGGATCTGTTCGGACCCTACGCAGTGCTCGGCGGGTTGGCGACCGGACTGCTGTTCGCGCTGCACGGGGCGATGTTCCTGGTGCTCAAGACCGCGGGCGTGGTGCGCGACGACGCCCGGCGCACCGCCCGGCTGCTGCTGGTCCCGACCGTGCTCGTGGTCGGCGGATTCGGATTGTGGACCCAGCTGTCCTACGGGACCGGCTGGACCTGGTTCCCGCTGGCACTGGCCGTGGCCGGGCTGGTCGTCGCGACGGCGGCCGATTTCGCGCACCGCGACGGATGGGCGTTCACCGGCACCACGCTGACCGTCGCGGCGGCCACCGCGCTGCTGTTCGGGTCGCTGTTCCCCAACGTGCTTCCCTCGACCATCGATGCGGCCTTCGACCTGACGATCCACAACGCGTCCTCGACGCCGTACACGCTGAAGGTGATGAGCTGGGCCGCGGCGCTGGTCACGCCGGTCGTGCTGGTGTACCAGGGCTGGACGTACTGGGTGTTCCGCAAGCGGATCTCCGTCGATCAGATTCCGGCCCCGGTCGGGCTGCCGCTGCGGCACGGGCAGGATTGATGCCATGGCCCGTCCGCCGATCGATCCGCGCCTGTGGCGGTACGCCCGCTCGGCGCGCAGCTACCTCGCGCTGAGCGTAGCGCTGTCGCTGGTCGTCACCGCCGCGATCGTGGTGGCGGCGGTGATGATCGGACGGGTGCTGGCCGGCGTGATCACCGACCCGGCTCTGCGGACCCTCGGCGCGTGGACGGTCGAACTGGTCGTGCTCGCGCTCGCGATCGCGGGCCGGGTGCTCGCCACCTGGTCGCAGTCCCGGCTGGCCCACCGGGCGGGCGCGAGCGTGGTGGCGGAACTGGAGAGCGCGGTGCTCGGTGCGGGCGCGCGGCTGTCCCCCCGCGAACTGGACACGCGCCGAACGGAGTTGGCGGTGGTCGTCGGCACGGGATTGTCGGGGCTGCGCGGCTATCTCGTGGGCTACGTGCCCGCACTGCTGCTGGCGGTGCTGGTGCCGCCGATCGTGCTCGCCGTCATCGCGGCGCACGATCTCACCTCCGGCGTGATCGTGGTGATCACGTTGCCGCTCATCCCGATCTTCATGATCCTCATCGGTCTGCTGACCCAGGGGCGCGCCGAGGCCACGCTCGCGGCGACCACCCGGCTGTCGGACCAATTGCTCGACCTGTTCGCGGGCATGCCGACGTTGCGCGCGCTCGGACGGGAGACGGGCGTCGCGGAACCGGAAACCCCGTCGCAGGGCGGCGCCGGGCACGCGCTCACCATGCAGCACCGCGTGCGCGATCTCGGTGACGCGCTGCGGCAGCGCACCATGCGCGCTCTCCGCATGGCCTTCCTGTCCTCGATGGTGCTGGAGATGCTCGCCACGCTGAGCGTGGCCCTGATCGCGGTGTCCATCGGGTTGCGGTTGGTGTTCGGCGAGATGAGCCTCTACGCGGGCTTGGTGGCGCTGGTGCTCGCGCCCGAGGTGTACCTGCCGCTGCGCATGGTCGGCGAACGGTTCCATGCCGCTCAGGACGGTATGGCAGCCGCGGACAAGGCGTTCGCGGTGCTCGAGTCCACCCCAGGCGAGCAGGCGGGGTCCGGCCTGGACGAGTCGTCGCGTGTCCAAGCGACCGATCTCTCTCCCGCACCGGTGCGCCACGACCTCGCCGCCCCCGGAACGGTCGAAGTTCGCGGGCTCTCGGTTCGGGCGCGGGACGGGTTCGCGCCCGCGGATCTGTCGGCGACCTTGCGGCCCGGCTCCCTCACAGTGCTCGCCGGTCCCAACGGAAGCGGCAAATCGACCGCGGTGCAGGCGATCCTGGGTTTGATCACGCCCGACCGAGGCGCCGTGATCATCGACGGTGTCGACGTCCGTGCACTGGACCCGGACCGATGGTGGGCGCGCGTGGCCTGGCTGCCGCAGCGGCCGGTGCTGGTGCCGGGCACGTTGCGGGACAATCTCGAACTGCTCGGTGCGCGAACGGTGGACCACGCCGCTCGCGGCCCGGTCCGCGTCGTCGACGATCTCGAAGCCGCGTGCGTGGCCACCGGTTTCGACGCCGTACTCGATGATCTGCCCGAGCGCTGGGACACCGTGGTCGGCCCCGGCGGCATCGGCCTGTCGCTCGGCCAGCGCCAACGCCTCGCGCTGACCAGAGTGCTGGCCGCCGATCGCCCGATCCTGCTGCTCGACGAGCCGACCGCGCACCTCGACGCCGCCGCCGAAGCCACCGTGCTGGCCGCCCTCCAGGTTCGCGCTCGCGCGGGCGCGACCGTCGTCGTCATCGGCCATCGCCCCACCGTCCTGGCCGCCGCCGACCACGTCGTCCAGGTCCGCGCCGACCGAGCGGAGGTCCTGCGGTGAGCGCCGGGACGTGCGGGCGCATGACCCCGCCCGGAGGGAACGGCGGCAGCCGATGGTCGACGATGGCGCGACCGATTCGGCGCGCCGACATGGCCGCGTCGCATACCCCCCCTCGCCCGGGCGCGACCGTCGTCGTCATCGGCCATCGCCGCACCGTCCAGGTCCGCGCCGACCGAGCGGAGGTCCTGCGGTGAGCGCCGGGACGTGCGGGCACACGACCCCGCCTAGAGGGAACGGCGGCAGCCGGTGGTCGGCGATGGCGGGACCGATTCGGCGCGCCGACATGGCCGCGTCGCATACCTGCGGCGCGCGCGAGGACCGGCCGGGTGGCCAAGGTTCGCGAGCCGATACGAGGGTCGGGCGAGAGGAGCGATCGCGATGACGCGAGCCGTTGCGCGCGACACCGGCTCCACGGTGTTCGGTGATCTGCGCCGGATGTGGGCGCTGCTCGAATTGTCTCGCCTACGTGTCGCGGTCGCGATCGGCTGGGGCGTGCTGGCGCTGGGCAGCGGGCTCGGGCTCGCCGCGCTGGCGGCGTGGCTGATCGCGCGGGCCTGGCAGATGCCGCCGGTGCTCGACCTGAGCATCGCCGTCGTGGCGGTGCGCGCCCTCGGCATCTCGCGCGGTCTGTGCCGGTACCTGGAACGTCTCGCCACGCACGACGTCGCCCTGCGAGCCATGACCACGGCGCGAACCACGGTCTACCGAACGCTGGCCCGGTCGGATTTCTGGCTGCGCCGACCAGGGGGATCGCGCAGCGGTGACGACCGGCCGGTTGCCCGGCCCGGGGAAACGAAGCCGCCGCGCCGCGGTGATCTTTTGGTCCGGATCGGCAGCGACATTGATGACCTGGGTGCCGTGGTGGTCCGCGTGTTCGTGCCGGTCGCCGTCGCGGTCGTCCTCTCGATCGCGGCGGTCGCGCTCCTGGCCACGATTTCACCGCCCGCGGCCGTGCTCCTGGCGGGTGCGCTGGCGCTGTCCGGCGTCGTCGCGCC
>NZ_BAFP01000018.1 GCF_000308455.1 Nocardia abscessus NBRC 100374
CGTGCTGGCGGTGGCGGTGGCGCTGTCGACACTGCAATTCGACCGGCTGCCGTTCATCCGTTCCGGCGCGACGTTCACCGCCTACTTCGCCGACGCGGGCGGCCTGCTTCCCGGCGACCCGGTGCAGGTCGCGGGCGTGCGCTCCGGGCGGGTCGAGAAAGTCGGCCTGGACGGCGCGAAAGTGCTCGTCCGGTTCACCCTCGCGGAATCGATCGTGCTGGGCGAGAAGACCTCTGCGGCGATCAAGACCAACACGGTGCTCGGCCGCAAGTCGCTGGAGGTGACGCCGTCCGGACCCGGCGCGTTGCGCACCGACGACACCATCCCGCTCGAGCGCACCACCTCGCCCTACTCGCTCAACGAGGCGTTGAGCGACCTGGCGGGCACGGTGCACGACCTGGACCTGGACCGGGTCGACCAGACCTTGGACGTGCTCTCGGAAACGTTCGCCGACACACCGGCGCCGCTGCGCTCGGCGCTCGACGGCGTCACCGCGCTCTCGCGCAGCATCAACGCGCGCGACCAAGCGCTGACGGATCTGCTGAAGCGGGCGCAGAACGTCACGAAGATCCTCGCCGACCGCGGCAACCAGATCAACGCGCTGCTGCTGGACGGCAACGAGCTGCTCGGTGAGCTGGACCGGCGGCGCACCGCGCTCGGACAGCTGATCGTCTACGTCAACGGGCTGGCCCAGCAGCTGTCCGGCCTGGTCGCCGACAACGAGGCCCAGCTGAAGCCGGCACTCGACAAGCTGAATTCGGTGGTGGCGCTGCTGCAGCGCAACAAGCAGAACCTCGCCGACGCACTCGACGGGCTCGGCCCGTTCGCCGCCGCCCTGGGGGAACAGGTCGGCAGCGGCCCCTACTTCCAGGCGTACGTGGTCAATGCCGCGAGCAAGACGCTCCAGCCGCTGGTGGACGCGCTGGTGTGGCCGCAGCATCTGCCGAACGATCTGCAGAGCTACCTCACGCCGCCCCCGTCGATCGAACCCGCGATACAGGAGCCGCCGCGATGAGAGGGCCTTACCCGTCCATCCGTTACCCGTCTCGAGCCGTCGATATCTGGGCCTCGACGACGGGGGAGTCGAGTCTGGGGGCACGTGCATGCTGAACGTCGTACGGAAACTGCCTCGCTGGGCACTGGTGCTGGCCGCGGTGGTCGTCGCGGCGCTCGTGATCGCCGTCGCGTGGACCGGCCTGACCCGGATCGGAACCACCAAGGTCACCGCGTATTTCTCGTCCACGTCCGGCCTGTACGCGGGCGATGACGTGCGGGTGCTCGGCGTCAAGGTCGGCCGGATCGACGCGATCGAACCCGGCGCCGACCGGGTGAAGGTGACGATGACCCTCGACCGCGGCATCGATGTGCCCGCCGATCCGAAGGCAGTGATCATCTCGCCTTCGCTGGTCTCGGCGCGCTTCATCCAGATCGCGCCCGCCTACACCGGCGGCCCGAAGCTGGCCGACGACAGCGTGATCCCCCTCGAGCACACCGCGGTGCCGGTCGAATGGGACGACATCAAGGCGGAGCTGTCCAAGCTGGCCACCGCGCTCGGCCCGGTCGGCGACGACAAGCAGGGATCGTTCGGCCGCTTCATCGACACCGCCGCCGACAACCTCGACGGCAACGGGCAGCGGTTCCGCGACACCCTGCGGGAACTGTCGGCCACGTTGAGCACGCTGTCGGACGGCCGCACCGACTTGTTCGGCACGGTGCGCAACCTGCAGAAGTTCGTCGAGGTGCTGTCGGCGAGCAACGAGCAGATCGTGCAGTTCGGCGGACGGCTGGCGTCGGTGTCCTCGGTGCTGGCCGGAGTCTCCACCGACCTCGGTGCGGGCCTGGACAATCTGGACGCGGCGATCGTCGACGTGCGCCGATTCATCGACGGCAGCGGCGCCGAGCTCACCGAGGGTGTGCAGCGGCTGGCCGACGCCACCCAGGTGCTGGTGGACAAGCGGCCGGAACTGGAACGAGTCCTGCACTCCGGCCCGACCGCGCTGGTGAACTTCTACCAGATCTACAAACCGGCCCAAGGCACCCTGACCGGCGCGATCGCGCTGAACAACCCGGCCGACCCACTCGGGTTCCTGTGCGGTTCGGTCCGCGCGCTGGAGACCAACGACGCCGATCGCAGCGCCGACCTCTGCGCGCAGTACCTGGCGCCGGTGATCAACAGCCTGAGCATGAACTACGTGCCGATCATGACCAACCCGGCCAGCGGCGTGACCGCGTTCCCCGATCAGCTGGTGTACACCGATCCCAGTCTGGCCGGGCAGGTGGCGAACCAGACGCCGGCGCAGCCGCAGCCCGCTCCGGTGAGCGTGCCGGACGGCATCGCCGGACTGGCCATTCCAGGAGGAGTGCGATGACGCCGACGCGGCGATTGCGCCGCACCGCCGCCGTCGCGGTGGGGCTGGCGGTGGCGCTCGGCGTCTCCGGCTGTCAGTGGGACGGACTGAACTCGCTGCCGATGCCCGGCACCGAGGGCACCGGGCCTGGCTCCTACGAAGTGCGCATCCAGATGCCGAACGTGACCACGCTGACCCAGAATTCGCCGGTGCGCGTGCACGACGTGACGGTCGGCACCGTCTCGAAGATCGAGGTGGAGGACTGGCACGCGCTGGTCACCGTCATGCTGAACCCGGACGTGCATCTGCCGGCGAACACCGTCGCCAAGATCGGGCAGACCAGTTTGCTCGGGTCCAACCATCTCGAGCTCGCCGCGCCGACCGATCAGGTTCCCGAAGGTCAATTGAAGGCGGGCGACGTCATCCCGCTGGCGCGGGCCGGGATCTTCCCGACCACCGAGCAGGTGCTGTCCTCACTGTCGGTGGTGCTCAACGGCGGCGGCGTGGCGCAGCTGGAAACCATCACCCGCGAACTGAATTCCGCGCTCACCGGGCGGGAGGAGGCCATCAGGGACCTGCTGCCGCAGCTGAACGAGCTCACCACCAACCTGGACCGCCAGACCGGCGACATCATCGCCGCGATGAGCGGGCTGGACCGGCTCGGCGGTCAACTGGCCCAGCAGCGTGACGTGGTGGCGGCGGCCATCGAGCAGATCCATCCGGCGTTGACCGTGCTGGCCGACCGCAGGGCGAACATCACCAGGGCACTCAGCGCGCTGGGCGAGCTCAGCGACGTCGTCCGGCGCATCGTCGCCGACAGCGGCGACGACCTGAAGGCGAACCTCAACAGCCTCGTGCCCGCGCTGAAATCGCTGTCGGACACCGGCAACAACCTCACCGAGGCGCTGAAGATCCTGGCCACCTTCCCGTTCCCGATGAAGAACCTGGACCACGCCATCAAGGGCGACTATCTGAATCTGTTCATGACCGTGGACATCACCGGCAAGCGGCTGGATTCGAACTTCCTCACCGGAACGCCGCTGGGCGGGCGGTTCGGCGGCGTGGAAGGCGCCCTCGGCAGCTTCGCGCCGGGCACGGCCGCACAGAACGGTGATCCCGCCACCGGACCGTTGCAGGCGCCGCCCCCGGCGTCGAGTCAGCCGCCGCCGTCCATTCCGGGATTACCGCCGATACCCGGCCTGCCCGCGATACCCGGGTTGACCGTGCCCATGCCGGGCAACGCCGCGCCGCAAGGGGGTCCGGGACAGTGACGCTCACCCGGTTCGTTCGCGCCCAGCTGATCATCTTCTCCGTGCTGACGGTGATCGGCCTGGTGGTCATGGGCGGCACATATGTGAAGCTGCCCGCGATGTTCGGCATCGGCCGCTACGAGGTCACGGTGCAGCTGGCCGCGACCGGTGGTCTCTACCCGACGGCGAATGTCGCCTACCGCGGCACGAATGTCGGCGTGGTGAAGGAGGTCCGGCTCACCTCCGTCGGCGTCGACGCGAAACTGTCCATCGGCAGCGACTACAAGATCCCCTCCGACGTCGACGCGTGGGTGCGCAGCGTCTCCGCGGTCGGCGAGCAGTACGTGGACCTGGTGCCCGCCGAGAAGCGTACGGGCGGAAATCTGCGCGACGGCAGCGTGATCCCGGTCGAGCGCACCAAGCTGCCGCAAGACGTCGGTGCGCTGCTCGACCAGGCGGACCGGTTGCTGTCGAGCGTCGCGGACACCAGGCTGCGGCAGGTCATCGATGAGGCGTTCCTCGCCTTCAACGGCGCGGGACCGGACCTGCAGCGGTTCATCGACTCCGCGTCGCTGCTGGTGCAGGAGGCGCAGGCCAACGCCGAACCCACCAAACAGCTGCTCGACCAGATCGGACCGCTGCTGGACACCCAGACCCGCTCGGACGCCGCGATCCGTTCCTGGACCGCCGATCTGGCGACGGTCACCGATCAGCTGCGCGGCCACGACCCCGCACTGCGCGGCATCCTGCGCGAGGGCCCCTCGGCCATGCAGCGGGTGACCAACCTGTTCGACGATCTGCGTCCGACGCTGCCGCTGCTGCTGTCGAACCTGGTCAGCGTCGGCCAGGTGGCGGTCACGTATCACGCGGGACTCGAGCAGATCCTGGTGGTCTACCCGCCGCTGGTCGCCGCGCTGCTCACCGCGGTACGCGGCCCGCTCGAATACGGAGCCCTGGTCGATTTCATGGCGGTGGTCAACGACCCGCCCGCCTGCACCACCGGCTTCCTTCCGCCGGACCAGCGCCGCTCGCCGAGTGAACTCGACACCCCGCCCACCCCCGCCGGCCTGTACTGCAAGGTGCCGCAAGACGCTCCCGAGGCGGTGCGCGGCATCCGGAACACGCCGTGCGCCGAGGTGCCCGGTGTGCGCGCCCCGACGCCGGAAATGTGCCGGACCGGGTACGTTCCGTTGGGGGACAATCCGCCGTTCGGGCCGCCGCAGCCGGTCGCGCCCGCGGCAGCGCCCGCCGATGAGCCGCCCGTAGTGGCGCCGGCGAGTTACGGCGGCGCCACACCAGCCGCCGCCCGAGCGTACGACCCGGACAGCGGCGTCTACATCGGCCCCGACGGGCGGACATACCGACAGGGCGATATCGGACCGAGCGGTTCGGGCACGGTACCGTCGAGCTGGCAGGCGATGCTCGAGGAGCAGCAACAATGAGTGAGAGCAACGGAGAAGGTCACCGCTCGCGGCGGCGTGCGGTGCGCTCGGCCGGGCCCCCGGTCGAGGAAGACGCGACCCCCACCGACGCCGAGACCGCGACCGCGACCGACGCGAAGGTCGTGACCGCCACTGATGCGAAGACCGCGGCTGCCGATGACGCGAAGACCGCGGCTGCCGACGAGGCGAAGACCGCGCCAGCCGAGGTATCCGCCGTACCCTCCGCCGGCACCGTCGTTGCGGACAACGAGCCGAGTTCAGTCGATGCCGAGTCGAGCCCGAGCGTACCGGCCACGGACGACTCGACCGCCGATGCGGGCGAGGCGACGGTCACCATGACGAAAGCCGCTGCCGAGTCGTCGTCCACCGAGCAGAAGCCCGGCGCGAGCAAGAGCCGCCGCCTGCCGCGCATTCTCGCCATGGCAGCGGCCGCGCTGCTGGTCATCGCGCTCGTCTGCGGCGCGACCCTCTCGGTGCTCGCGACGCGCTCGGCACACGAACGCGACGAGCGCCGCGCGGAATACGTGGAAACCGCCAGGCAGGCGATCGTCAACCTGACCACCATCCGCGCCGATTCGGCGAAGCAGGACATCGACCGGATCCTCTCGCTGGCCTCCGGCGAGTTCAAAACCGAGTTCGACGGCCGGGTGGATCCGTTCACCAGCATCGTGCAGCAGGCCAAGGTGGTCTCCACCGGCGAGATCGTGGAGGCCGCGCTGGAGAGCGACGACGATCGCTCCGGGCGGGTACTGGTCGCCGCCAAGCAGTCGCTGACCAATGCAGGCCAAGCCGAGCCGCAGACCAGGTACTACCGGTTCCGGGTCACCGTCTCCCGCGGCGATTCCGGGCTCACCGTGTCCGATGTGGAGTTCGTGGCATGAACGGTCAGGCCTGGAGGCGGCAGCGGAGCGTGACCACGGAAGGCCCCGTTCATGCCGGAGAGGACGCAGCATGAGCATGAACGGAATCAGAGGCAGGATCCTGCTCGCGCTCCTCGGGGTGGTGGTCGCCGTGGCCGCGGTGATCGGCGGCGTCAACGGTTACCGCTACTGGGACGACCGGCAGGCCGAGCAGTCGCGCAAGGACGCGGTCGCGACGGCGGGACGCACCGTCGAGGCCATGTTCACCTACAACCCGCAGACCGTGGACACCGAGCTGCCCAAGTCCGCCGACAACTTGACCGGCGACTTCCGCGCGGACTACCTGACCCTGATCGAGAAGCAGATCGCGCCGGGCGCCAAGGAGAAGCAGCTCACCGTCACCGCGACCACGCAGGCAGGCGGTGTCATCTCCGCAGACAGCTCGCATGCGCAGGTCCTGCTGTTCCTCAACCAGGTCATGACCAGCAAGGACAGTCCGCAGGGCACCACCACCGGCAGCCGCGTGCGCGTCGCCTTGACGAAAGCGGACTCGCGCTGGCTGGTCGAAGCGGTCACGCCGGTCTGAGCAGGGCGGAGCCCTGCGGCTCGAGGCGCTAGGACGACGAGGCGCTAGGACGACTCCGAGGACGGCCGGCGCGGCAACCGCACCGTGAACGTCGTCCCGGCCTCGGTCGAACTCCGCACGCCCACCTCGCCGCCATGCGCGGTGACCAGCGCCTGCACGATGGACAGGCCGAGCCCCGTGCCGCCGCTCGTTCGCGCGCGGGAGGTATCGGCACGATAGAAGCGCTCGAAGACGCGTTCGGCGTCCTCGGGCGGCAGGCCCGGCCCGGTGTCGGCCACTTCCAGCAGCACGTGCTCGGGGTTGGGCGCCAGCGTCACCGTCACCGTCGCGTCGGGCGCGGTGTGCGTGACGGCGTTGTTCAGCAGATTGCCCAAGACCTGACGTAGTCGCGCCTCGTCGCCGACCACCTCGAGCGTCCCCTCGCCCGGCTCGATGGTCAGCTCGATGGTGCGGACGGGTCCGTCGGTGTGCCCGGCGGCGACCACGGCCCGCGCGTTGTGCACCGCGTCGCTGGCCACGGCGAGGAGGTCGACCGGGCCCAGTTCCAGCGGGCGCTGGGCGTCCAGCCGCGCGAGCATCAGCAGGTCTTCCACCAGCACACCCATTCGCTGGGATTCGCGCTCGATGCGGTCCATGAACGTGGCGGGATCGTCCGTGGCGCCCTGGCGATACAGTTCGGCGAACCCGCGGATCGTCGTCAACGGGGTGCGCAGTTCGTGGCTGGCGTCGGCGATGAAGCGCCGCATGCGCTCCTCCGACCGGCGCGCCGCCTCCTCGGAGGCGGCGGTCGCGGTGAACGCGCGCTGGATCTGCGCCAGCATCCCGTTCAGTGACCTGGACAGCCGATCGACCTCGGTGTTCGTGCCCCGCACCGGGACACGGCGGTGCAGGTCGCCGCGGGCGATGGCGGCGGCGGTGCTCTCCACCCGGCGCAGCGGCCGCAGACTGCGCCGCACCACGAAGTACGCGATCACCGCCAACACGGCCAGGACGATCGCCCCGACGATCAGCTCCAGCATCACCAGCCGGTGCACGGTGTCGGTGTTCTGCGTGAGCGGCAGCGCCACCGTCGTGGTGCCCTCCGGTGTACGCACGGTCAGCGCGCGCCACCGGATCGGACCTCCGTCCGTGGAGCCGACCGTGTACGGACCCGTCCGTGGCGTGGTCGGCAGATCGGGTTCGGCGTCGTCGACACCGAATGCCTTCAGGAAGACCGCGCGCCCATCGGTGCGTAGCGAGCGCACGTAGAACTGGCTGGGTGCGTGGCGTGGTTCGGCAGGCAGCACCGGCGGTGGCGGCCCTCGCCTGGCCCATTCCATCGCGCCCTCATGCAACTGCTGGTCGGTACGGTCGGTGAGCTGCTGTTCCAAGGCCGAGGTGACCACCATGCCGGAGACCAGCAGGCCGAGGCCGGCGGTGAGCACCAGAAGAACCATCAACGTCACGCGCAGCGGGACCGAGGAGAGCAGGCCGGAAATCTTCGCGCGCGCCGTGACGATCCGGCCCGGGCTCATGTACCGCTCTTACGGTGCGGCGCGCGCATCACGTAGCCGACGCCGCGCAAAGTGTGGATCAGCCGGGTGTCGCCCGTGTCGACCTTCTTGCGCAGGTAGGAGACGTAGGTCTCCACCACGCCGACCTCGCCGCCGAAGTCGTAGCGCCACACGTGGTCGAGGATGCGCGGCTTGCTCAGCACGGTGCCCGCGTTGACCATGAAGTAGCGCAGCAGCGTGAACTCGGTGGGCGACAGCGCGACCGGCTCGCCCGCCTTCCACACCTCGTGGGTGTCGTCGTCGAGCTCGATGTCCTCGAAGCGCAGACGCGAACTCTCCCGCTGTGGCGCGGCGTGACCGGCGCGGCGCAGGATGACCCGCAGCCGGGCCACCACTTCTTCCAGGCTGAACGGCTTGGTGACGTAGTCGTCGGCCCCGAGGGTGAGGCCGGTGATCTTGTCCTGCACGTCGTCGCGCGCGGTCAGGAACAACACGGGCGCGTCCACCCCGTCGGCGCGCAATCTGCGCAGCAGGCCGAAGCCGTCCATGCCGGGCATCATCACGTCCACGATGAGCGCCTGGGGGCGGAAGGTGCGCGCCTTGTCCAGCGCTTGGGCGCCGTCGGCCGCGGTGTCGACCTCGAAGCCCTGGTAGCGCAGGCTCACCGCGAGCAGTTCCACGATCATCGGCTCGTCATCGACCACCAGGACCCTGGCTTCGGGTGTCTGCTGCACGGACGCACCATTCATGGCTTCATGGTCCGGTATCCGCCTGCGAAGTTCCTGGACCGAAGCTGGGTGGTTCCTGTGAACGCGGGACTCAGCGTGGTTCGCGGTCCTCGGGGTAGACGTCGTCGTCGGTGAGCAGCGCGCTGCCCGCGACCTGGTCCTGCGCCAAGGCGTCGAGGAAGGCCCGCGCCCAGCGATCGACGTCGTGGGCCAGCACCTGCCTGCGCAGCGACCGCATCCGCCTGCGCTTGACGTCGCGCTCGTCCTCCAGCGCGGCGACGATGGCGTCCTTCACGTCGTCGAGGTCGTGCGGGTTGCACAGGTATGCCTGCCGCAGCTCGGCGGCGGCGCCGGTGAACTCGCTGAGCACCAGGGCGCCGTTGAGCCCGCTGTGACAGGCGACGTACTCCTTGGCCACCAGGTTCATGCCGTCGCGCAGCGGCGTCACCAGCATGACGTCGGCGGCCACGAAGAACGCGATCAGCTCGTCGCGTGGAATCGGGCGGTGCAGGTAGTGCACCACCGGATAGCCGACCCGGGCGAACTCGCCGTTGATCCGGCCGACCTGGCGTTCGATGTCGCCGCGCATCTGGATGTAGCTCTCGACCCGCTCGCGGCTCGGGGTGGCCAGCTGGATCATGACGGTCTCGGAGGGATCGACCCGGCCATCGATGAGCAATTCCTCCAGCGCGTTGAGCCGGATGTCGATGCCTTTGGTGTAGTCCAGCCGGTCCACGCCGAGCAGGATGTTCTTCGGGTTGCCGAGTTCGGCCCGGATCTTGGCGGCGCGCTCGCGCACCGACCTGCGCCTGGAGTGTTCGTCCATCTCCGTGGAGGCGATCGAGATCGGGAACGCCCCGACCCGCACCGTACGGAACCCCACCTGGACGACGCCGAGCTTGGAGCGCACCCCGACCGAGCCCCGCGAGGTGGGCTGGCCGGCCAGCCTGCGGGCCAGGTAGAGGAAGTTCTGCGCGCCGCCGGGCAGGTGGAAGCCGATGAGATCGGCGCCGAGCAGGCCCTCCACGATCTCCGTCCGCCACGGCATCTGCATGAACAGCTCGACCGGCGGGAACGGGATGTGCAGGAAGAACCCGATGGTCAGGTCGGGGCGCAGCATGCGCAGCATCTTCGGCACCAGCTGGAGCTGGTAGTCCTGGACCCACACGGTCGCGCCCTCGGCGGCGACCTTGGCGGTGGCCTCGGCGAAGCGCCGGTTCACGGTGACGTACGCGCTCCACCACCTGCGGTCGTAGACCGGCCGCACGATCACGTCGTGGTACAGCGGCCACAGGGTGCCGTTGGAGAAGCCCTCGTAGTAGTCGGCCACCTCTTTCGCCGACAGCGGGACCGGATGCAGCTCCAGGCCGTCCTCGATGATGGGTTCCACGTCGACGTCCGGGACGCCCGCCCAGCCGACCCAGCCGCCTTTGTTGTTGCGTAGGACCGATTCCAGGGCGGTCACCAGACCGCCGGGGCTGCGTTTCCACCTGGTGCTGCCGTCGGGCAGTCGTTCGAGGTCGACCGGGAGCCGATTGGCGACGACGACGAAACCGGAGCCCGCGCCGGAGCCGGTGGTTCCCGCCGCGGTGTCAGCAGTCGAGGTTTCTCTGGCGTGCTCGGAGTCGTCGGACGGGTTCATCTGGTCCACTCACGCATCCTTTGCGCGTTGCTGTATCCCGCTGGAGTTGTGTAGTCGACGTCGCCGTTGGCGTCGAGAACGAGGTTATTCGCCTCGAGCGTTCGGTCCAATACCCAACATGGACAACAACATCCGGCATTCATCCGCGTCCTCGGCGTATGCAGCGACCACCCGCTGCGCCTGACGCGCGGTTTCGTCGGCGAGCGGTTCCAGATCGTCGTCCGCAATGTCGTTCGCGCTGCCCTTCGCGGCCATCGTCAAGTCCTCCCGGCTTTAGTGCGCTCTTACCCTGCGAAAACTCAATGGTATGCGACGCTGGGAGGTGCGCCCGCCGGGGCGTTGGCGCAAGCGTGGCACGCGCTACCAGGGCACCCCGGTCGGTGCGTCGCCCCTGCCGGTCCCTATACCGTGGGGGAGCAGCACCAACTCCACGAAAGGGTCGACATGCCGCTGGCCACGGTGAACGGGATTTCCCTCAACTATCAGGTGAAGGGCGACCGCGCCAGGGGCACCGACACCAAGGGCTCCGCGCCGCTCGTCGTCATGATCATGGGCACCGGCAGTCCAGGCCGGGTGTGGGAGCTGCACCAGGTTCCCGCCCTGGTCGCGGCCGGTTACCGGGTGTGCACGTTCGACAACCGCGGGATCGCGCCGTCCTTCGAGGCGGCCTCCGGCATGACCGTCGACGAGCTGGTAGCAGACACCGCGGCCCTGATCGAGTTCCTGGACGAGGGCCCGGCGCTGGTGGTGGGCACCTCGATGGGCGCGCGCGTGGCGCAGGAGCTGGCGCTGGCCCGCCCCGAGCTGGTGCGCAAGGCGGTGTTCATGGCCGGGCACGGGCGCCTCGACCAGTTCCAGAAGACGCTTTCCCTCGGCGAGCACGAGCTCGACGCCGCCGGGGTGAAACTGCCGCCGAAATACGAGGCGGCGATCACCGCGGTCATGAATCTCTCGCCCGCGACCATGGCCGAGCCGAACGCCGCGCGCGACTGGCTCGACCTGTTCGAGTTCACCGGCGGGCCGGTCTCGCCCGGCATCAGGGCGCAGCGGCGGATGGACCACGATTTCGATCGGGTGCAGGCCTACCGGGCGATCCGCGTGCCCTGTCTTTCGATCGGTTTCGCCGACGACCGGATGATTCCGCCGTATCTGTCCAGGGAGATCGCGGACGTGATCCCGGGCGCGCGGTACCAGGAGGTACCGGACGCGGGGCATTTCGGATATTTGGAACGGCCGGAGGCGGTCAACAAGATTCTGCTGGACTTCTTTGCGGGCTGATTGCACGTCGGCGAGGCGACAGCGTAGGTAACTGCCCAGGCGTAACGTCTTGCTTGCTAGTGTCGAAACAACGCTCGGGGTCTCTCGGCGCCAGGGGTTGGCAGCAACCCGGCACCGTGTGAACCAGGAGCGATCCCGTACATAGCGCCAGTATCCAGTGAGGTGAAATTGAGCACCAACCCCTTCGATGATGAAGACGGCCGCTTCTTCGTCCTGGTCAACGACGAGGAACAGCATTCCCTGTGGCCCGCCTTCGCAGAGGTTCCGGCCGGATGGCGAGTCGTGTTCGGCGAGGACAGCCGCGCTGCCTGTGTCGAGTACGTGGAGAAGAACTGGACCGACATGCGTCCGAAGAGCCTGCGCGACGCCATGGCCGCGGACGATGCGGCCCGGCAGGGCGCCCAGTCCTGATCGGTCCGCCGGGTGCCGCGCCCACCGCGCGGCAGGTTCGCGGCTCTGTCTCGGCGCACGCCCGAGCGACCGCCGCCCGTGACTTCGTCGTGGGCGGGCCGGTCGCTCGGGCCTGAGCGGGGCCGTGAGCGAGCGATGCTCGATCTCGCTTCACTCGAAAGCGGTTGTCGGGTCGGGTCGCGTTCATTGCCGAACGCGGATTCCGTTTGTCACACAGACGGCGAGCCCGGTTATGATGACAACCGCTTTCCCGCCTCCTTAGCTCAGTGGTAGAGCACTCGCC
>NZ_BAFP01000017.1 GCF_000308455.1 Nocardia abscessus NBRC 100374
ACGGGTGGGGCGCGTCCTGGTCAAGCCCGCGACCACGGCCCGGGTGGCCATCGTCGTCGCGGTGGCCGCGGTGGCGCTCGCCGCCACCGTCGCCGTGCCCGAGATCGCGGTCGCCGTGGACAATCTCGTTCCCGGCGGTGTGCACCCGGGCCGGCTGTCCGAGGGAGTGGTCACCGCGAGCTGGATCGCGTTCGCCGCGGCCACCTCGGTCGTCGCCGCCGCTGCCTGGCCCGTGGTGTCGCGGCAGAACCTGCGGCAGATCGGCCTCGGCATCCACGGCGTCGGCCTGTTCGCGGTCGTGGTCGCGCTGGCCTGGTCGTTCACCGTCGGCTGGTTGGTCGTGGCCGGGGGCTGCGCCTTCGTCGTGGTGACCGGTTTGCGCACGCTGGACTGGACCGCGCTCGGCCGTGGCATCGCGCTCTACACGGCGGGGACCGCGTTGGTCGCGGTGCTGGCCGTGGCGCAGGTCCGGCGCGCGTTCGGGCACGCGCCCCGCGTCGCGCCCGGCGACCCGACCTGGGCATGGCCCGCCTGGGGGATCGCGAGCCTGCTCATCGCGCTAGCGCGGTGTGGATCGTGGTGGAACTCTGGGTGCGCGCACGGGTGCTGATGCGCCGGATCCGCCCGCTGCACCGGGTCATGGTCGGGCGCTTCCCCGAAGTGGTCGCGCACGAACAGGCCGGATTCTCCACGCAGCTCGCGGCTTCCGACCAGGTGGCGCAGATCATCGACGCGTTGTACCTGCAGTCCGGCGGGGGACTCGTGCCGGCGGAACTCGCACCGCCGCCCACCTCGGTGCCGGAACGGGCCGATCGGGTCGCACGGTGGGCGCGCGATCCCGTGGGGGAGTTCGCGGTGGACGCCCGATGGATTGCTCCGCCCGAAGGCATTAGTCCTCGGGGATGGGTTCAGGCCATCGCGCGGGCCTATCGGGCCACCGCGTCCGTGGCCGCGCGAAATTGACCGACTTCGCGCGAATACGATCATTGCGACGCAATAGCGCTACGGATCGGACTTTTCGGACAGACCGGTTGGATCGGGAATCTCGTTCGGCACGAACGTAGACCGCTCTATCGCGCCGAAAGTGGTTATGTGGGCATGTGATCCGGACCACAGTGAAGACCGGAGCGCGTACGTACCCGGAATTCTCGGGGCGCGCCGCGCGCCGGTTGTGTGCTGCACGCACCTTTGCACGTGCATAACACAGCACAGTGCGACCCACTGGGTCGCACTGTGCTGCCGTGCAAGAGAACCTATTCGGTGCCGTCCGGAGGAATTTCGGGCAAGCCTTCGCTGGCCCGCAACTTCTCCGCCATGGACGTGAGCAGGTTCTGTGATTCTTCGGACAAGTCGAACGCTCTACTCGACAACCGTCGCAGTCCGTAGCCCTGCAGCTGGGACAGCAGCTCCAGATCGTGATCGATCTTGGCGGCATAGATGTCGTTGAAGAAGTAGTCCGGCTTGACCTTGAAGAACTTCGCCAGGGCGGCCACCGTCTCATCCGACGGGTTCGTCCGTTGTCCCGACCGCAACTGCGACAGGTACGGTTTCGAGATCGGATGTCCGGAGGCCGTCAGCGCCGCCGCGACCTCCGCGTTGGTGTGCGGCTTACGCCCCGGGGGATGCACGGTTTCGAACAGCTTGTTCAGCCGCGCCGCGAAATCAGCCATTGTGAGCCGCCCAATTCCCTTCGCTGTACTAACAGTCGTTATCTCGGATACGTATCATTGATATTAGCGGCTCAGTAACTGAAAACCTACGCCTGATTCCGGATTTCCTTGAAGCTTCTAGGTCGGAGGGCGGCGAAGGCACTGGGACGGTCGCGTTTGCGGGTCGCGCCAAGGCCTCTCGAGAAGCCGCAGTACGAACCGGTTCTGGCCCGTCGCTGCGGTCTCGACGCAAGGGGTCTTGATAGCCGCAAGATAGCTGACGTCTCATGGACTCGACGGTACATGAGTTTGTGTGGCGTACGACACGTTTGTGCCCCTAGGGGATGAACGTTCAACCTACGCGCACGAAATGGTTGAAGTCACAAACGTTCGATGATGGTCCCTGTCGCGAGTGCGCCACCGGCGCACATGAGAACCATTGCGGTTTCGCGGTCGGAGCGCTCGAGCTCGTGCAAAGCCGTTGTGATGAGGCGTGATCCGGTGGAGCCGACCGGATGCCCGAGGGCGATGGCGCCGCCGTTGACATTAACCCGGTCCAGGTCCGGCTGATGGACCGAGGCCCAGGAAAGCGCGACCGACGCGAACGCCTCGTTGATCTCGATGAGGTCGATGTCCCCGATGCTCATGCCGGACCGCTCCAGCAGCCTGGTGCACGCCTGCACCGGGCCGTCGAGGTGGAACTCGGGCTCGGCGCCGACCACTGCCTGGGTGACGATCCGCGCCCGCGGCCGCAAACCGGCCCGCTGGGCGGCCTTTTCGTCCATCAGCAGCACCGCGGCGGCGCCGTCGGAGATCTGCGAGGACGAGCCCGCGGTGTGTACGCCGCCTTCCAGCACCGGCTTCAGCTTCGCCAGGCCCTCGACGGTGGTCTCACGCAGTCCCTGATCCCGTGACACGTCGAGCTTCTCGCCGGTGGCATTGCCCTCTTTGTCGACCGCGGGGGCGGTGACGGTGAGCACCTCGCGATCGAATCGGCCTTCCGCCCATGCTTGCGCCGCCAGGCGCTGCGAGCGCGCGCCGAACGCGTCCACGTCCGCGCGAGTGATGCCGCGCCGCTTGGCGATTCGCTCCGCCGCCTCGAACTGGTTGGGCAGGTCGATGTTCCACGACGCCGGCCTGCGCGGCCCGGCGTTCTCGCCGACGTTGGCGCCCAGGGGAACCCGGCTCATCGCCTCCACGCCGCAGGCCATACCGATCTCGATGGCGTCGGCCGCGATCAGGCCCGCGATCAGATGGTTGGCCTGCTGGGCCGAGCCGCACTGGGTGTCGATCGTGGTGGCGCCGACCTGCCACGGCAGGCCCGCGTGCAGCCATGCGACCCGGGTGACGTTGTTGGACTGTTCGCCCGCCTGGGTGACGCAGCCGCCGATGACCTGTTCGACCTGCGCGGGGTCCAGGTGCGCGCGCTCGAGCAGTCCGCGCTGGGCCGCGCCGAGCAGTTCGGCCGCGTGCAGGCCCGCCAGCCAGCCGCCGCGCTTGCCGATCGGGGTCCGTGCGGCCTCGACGATCACGGGTGTGCCCATGTCCAACCTCTCGTTATGGGACAGAAAACTGAAACGCGTTCATAGCGCTCGCCAGGGGCGGATCTGTCCGGTTTCTTTCCTCATACTCGCGCCTGTGCTTCAATGATTATAGAACGTGTTTCAGTTTGTCGAAGGAGACATCTGGTGGTAGACACTCGGAATGCCCGGCCGAATCTCCCGGACGGGTTCGACGTTACGGACCCGGACATCTACGCCGAGCGTGTTCCGGTCGAAGAGTTCGCCGAACTGCGCCGGACGGCGCCGATCTGGTGGAACCCGCAGTCGCCGGACGTCAGCGGCTTTCACGACGACGGCTTCTGGGTGGTCAGTAAGCACGCCGACGTCAAGGAGGTCTCACGGCGCAGCGACGTGTTCTCCAGTTTCGAGAACACCGCCATCCCGCGGTTCAACGACGACATCGCCCGCGAACAGATCGAGCTGCAGCGGATCGTCCTGCTGAACATGGACGCCCCCGAGCACACCAAGCTGCGCAAGATCATCTCCCGCGGCTTCACCCCCCGGGCCATCAACGGCCTGCGCGCGGAGCTGTCGGCGCGCGCGGAATCGATCGTCAAGGCGGCGGCCGAAGCCGGCTCCGGGGACTTCGTCACCCAGATCGCCTGTGAACTGCCGCTGCAGGCCATCGCCGAGCTGATCGGCGTCCCGCAGGAAGACCGGATGAAGGTCTTCTCCTGGTCCAACGACATGACCGGCTACGACGACCCGGAGAGCACCGCCGACCCGGTCGCGGCGTCGGCCGAGATCCTGGGCTACGCCTACCAGATGGCGGCCTCGCGCAAGCAGTGCCCGGCCGACGACATCGTGACCACGCTGATCGAGGCAGACGTCGACGGTGACAAGCTCACCGAGGAGGAGTTCGGCTTCTTCGTGATCATGCTCGCCGTCGCGGGCAACGAGACCACTCGCAACGCCATCTCGCACGGCATGATCGCGTTCCTGGAGAATCCGGACCAGTGGGAGCTGTTCAAGACCGAACGCCCCGCCACGGCCGCCGACGAGATCATCCGGTGGGCCACTCCGGTCACCTCGTTCCAGCGGACCGCGCTGGAGGACACCGAACTCGGTGGCGTGCAGATCAAGAAGGGCCAGCGGGTGGTGATGCTCTACCGCGCGGCCAACTTCGACGAGGACGTCTTCGATCAGCCGGAGAAGTTCGACATCATGCGCAAGGACAACCCGCACCTGGCCTTCGGCGGCACCGGCGCGCACTTCTGCATCGGGGCGAACCTGGCCCGGCTGGAGATCGACCTGATCTTCAACGCGATCGCCGATCACCTGCCCGACATCACCAAGATCGCCGACGCGAAGCGGCTGCGTTCGGGCTGGCTGAACGGGATCAAGGAGCTCCCGGTCGACTACAAGACCTGCCCGGTCACGCACTGAGATATGAAAGGGCCCTCGCACCGCGGTGCGAGGGCCCTTTCATATGCCCGCTACCTCAGTCGACCGGTCGCGCGGTCTTCATGGCGCGATCGACCTCCCAGAAAGCGCGCAGCGCGGCGATCTTGCCCGCGTCGTCCACGCGGTAGGTGAACACGCCGTCGGCGTCGATCCGGTGACCGCCGATGGTGCTGCGGATCGTTCCGGTGAAGGCGACCTCGTTGCCGCACGCGAACGAGTCGCCGAACAGGAACTCGATCAGGTCGGTCTTCGCGATCGCTTTGTCCCAGAACGCGGCGATGGCCTCCGTGCCGCGGTGGCCCTTGCCCTCCGGATCGAAGCCCGAAGGTCCGATGGGGTCCTCCACGATGCCGTCTTCGGCGAACAGCGCGACCCAGGCCTGCTTGTCCCGTGCTCGCACGGCGGCCTGCGAGGCCAGGCCCGCGGCCCTGGCCGGATGCTCGGTGGTGGTGGTCATACGGCCTCCCTCGGCCAGTGCGTGGGCCTCATGCGGCGACGATGGGTTCGGCGATGTACTGCTGGGCGAACTTGCGCAGCGAGTCCTGTTTGGCGGCGAGTTCGCCGTCGAAACCGATGCCATCGGCCAGCCAGGGCACCACGATCGCGTCGGTGACGCCCGCGTCCACGAGGTCCTGATAGCCGGACCGGCCGAACCGGTCGACGCACACCGCCTGGATCTCGAACGGCTCGTCGGCCCGGCCGTACTCGGCGCGCAGCGCGTCGAGCTTGCCGATGGTGCGTCGCAGTTCGTCGTAGGTCATCATGGCCGAGGTCCAGCCGTCGCCCACCCGTGCGGCGCGGCGTAGCGCCGCGTCGGTGTGCCCTCCGATGTAGAACGGCACCGGCGCACTCGGCGCCGGGCTGATCTGCAGCGGATCGAAGTCGAAGAACTCGCCGTGGTACTCGACCATGCCGCCGGCCAGCACCAGCTTGATGACCTCGATCATCTCGTCCACCCGAGCGCCGCGGCGAGCGAACGGCACGCCGCACCACTCGAATTCCTCCGGCGCCCAGCCGATCCCGACGCCGAAACCGAAGCGGTTGCCGGACAGGTTGGCCACCGAGCCGACCTGCCTGGCCAGCAGCAGCGGATTGCGCGAACCCAGCTTCAGCACGTTGGTGTAGAAGCGGATGCGGCTGGTGACGGCCGCCATCGCGGTCGCGCCGATGAGCGGGTCGACCCACGGGGTGTCCGGCCCCCAGAACCGGCTGCCGTCGGCGGTGTAGGGGTACTTCGCCGAGGCCGACTTCATGTAGAACAGCGAGTCCGGCAGCGCGATGGACGAAAAGCCGCACTCCTCGGCGGTTTTCGCGAGCTCGGACAGCTGGTCCAGGGGACTCAGCGCGATGCCGACGGTGAACTTCAGCGCGGTCACCGCCGCTCCGATCCGACCACCCACATCGAGAAGTACTGCGAACCACCGCCGTACGCGTGCCCGAGCGCTTTGCGCGCGCCCTCGACCTGGTAGTCCCCGGCACGCTGCATGACCTGCTTGGCGGCTTCGGCGAACCGGATGAGCCCGGACGCGCCGATCGGGTTGGACGACAGCACGCCACCGGACGGATTGACCGGAAGGGTGCCGCCGATCTCGGTCTCGCCCTTGTCGGTGAGCTTCCAGCCGTCACCCTGCGGCGTGAAGCCGAGGTTCTCCAGCCACATCGGCTCGAACCAGGAGAACGGGACGTAGATCTCGGCCACGTCGATCTCCTCGAGCGGGTTGGTGATGCCCGCCGCCTCCCACAGCGCCGCGGCGGCGTCCCGGCCTGCCTGCGGATTGACCTGGTCGCGTCCGGCGTACGTGGTCGGCTCGGTGCGCATCGCGGTGGCGTGCACCCAGGCGACCTTACGGCCGGTGGCCTCCACTTCGGCCGCGGCGTCCGCGTCGCCGAGCACGATCGCGCACGCGCCGTCGGAGGAGGGGCAGGTCTCGTCGAAGCGGATCGGGTCCCACAGCATCTGTGAGGCCAGCACCGATTCCAGCGTGATGTCGGGCTGCTTCAGGTGGGCCAGCGGGTTCTTGGCGCCGTTGCGGCGGTCCTTCGCCGCGACCATGGCACCGATGTGGCCCGGTGCGTTGGAGCGGCGGATATAGGAGCGCACGTGCGGCGCGAAGTATCCGCCCGCACCCGCGCCGACCGGCATGGTGAACGGCACCGGAATCGACAGCGCCCACATGGCGTTGGACTCCGACTGCTTCTCCCAGGCCACCGCGAGCACACGCTTGTGCACACCCGCCTGCACCAGGTTGGTCGCCACGATGCCGGTGGACCCGCCGACCGAACCGGCGGTGTGCACGCGCAACAGCGGCTTTCCCGTGGCGCCCAAGGCGTCCGCCATGAACAACTCGGGCATCATGACGCCCTCGAACAGATCGGGCGCCTTGCCGACCACGACCGCGTCGATGTCGGCGATGGTGAGACCGGCGTCTGCGAGGGCGCGGTCGATCGCCTCACGGCACATGCCGGCCATGGACACATCGGTCCGTTTCGTCACGTGATGGGTTTGTCCGGTGCCGAGCACCGCGGCAGGGAAGCCCCCAGCTGTAGTCGTCATCGGGTCTCCAAAACGGTCACGAGGTTCTGCTGCAGGGCGGGGCCGCTGGTGGCGTGGGCCAGCGCACGATTCGCCGAGCCCGCGATGATCGCCTCGGCCGCGAAGCCGATGCGCTCCAGGCCCGCGGCGAACATCGGGTTGGCCGCGAGCGCGCCGCCGGACGGATTCAGCTTCGTGCCGTTCTTCAGTCCGATCGCCTCGGCGAGGATCAACTGCTGATGACTGAACGGGGCGTGCAACTCGGCGATGTCGAAGCCGCTGACGTCGCCGCCGGTAACGGCCTGGGCGGCGGCCGTCGTCGAGGGCGAGACGCTCAGGTCGCGCGCGCCGAGCACAGGAGTGTCGACCCGGTGCGCCATGCCGGTGATCCAGGCGGGACGCTCGCACAGTTCGCGGGCTCGGTCGCCCACGGCGAGCACGATCGCGGCCGCGCCGTCGGTGATCGGCGCGATATCGTGCGCGCGCAGCGGATCGGCGACATACGGCTGGTCGAGCAGGCTGTCCACGTCACCGGAGTCGCTCGCCGCCACGGCCGCCATGTCCCGCTCGGTCCAGCGGCCCGCGTCCAAGCCGGCGCGCGCCTGCAAGCCCGCGATGGACCAGGCGTCCGGCCACAGCGGCGCGACCAGGTACGGGTCCAGCTGCATGGTGAGCACCTGGCGCAGCGTGCTCGCGGAGGACTTGCCGAAGCCGTAGACCAGCGCCGTCGTCGCCTGTCCCGAGCGCAGTTTCACCCACGCCTCGTACAGCGCCCACGCCGCGTCCATCTCCACGTGCGATTCGTTGATCGGCGGCACCGCGCCGATGGCGTCGATCGCCGAGATGAACGAGAACGCGCGTCCGGCGAGGTAATCGGACGAGCCCGAGCACCAGAAGTCGATATCGGCCTTGGTGATGCCGAGTCGGTCATAGAGCTGCTGGAAGCAGGGCACCAGCATCTCGACACCGTTGGTGGTGCCGAAGGTCTCCGGCACGTGCGGCGCGTGGGCGAACCCCACGACCGCGATGTCGGTGGCGTTGTCAGTCAACGTGCGCCTCTCTCAGAGGTGATGGGAGTAGGTCTCGTATTCGGCGTCCGGCTCGCCGCTGGGGCGGAAGTGGTCCACGTTCTCCAGGCCGTAGCCCCACTCCTCGCGCGGTTTCCACACCGCCTCCACCCGCATGCCCATGCGCACCTCGCTCGCCTCGCACCCGAGCACCAGGTGCAGCACCGGGATGTCGGCGCCGTCCAGCAGCACGTACGCCGCGACGTACGGCGGCTTGATCCGCTGCCCGAGGAACGGCACGTTGACGATGCAGAAGGTGGTCACCGTGCCGCGGTCGGGCAGCTCGATGAACTCGTCGGTCGGCCTGCCGTCGGTCGGGTTCGCGCCGCGCGGCGGAAAGTACACCTTGCCCGCGGCGTCGGTGCGCGCGCCGATCAGCTTGCCCTCGGCGAGTCCGCGCAGGTAGACGGTCTCCTGCGGGGACGCGGTGTGCTTGTAGGACAAATCGACCGGCGTGGTGATCACGGCCACCGGGTCGGCGGACGCGGCCTGGACCGGCGCGGCGGAGTTCTCGCCCGGCTCGAAGCAGACGATGTCGCGAATGCTGCCCTCGGTCTGCTCGGCCCACCGTATGGTCACCCGCAAGCCGGTGCTGATGTCCTCGGGCGCGGCGACGTCGACCGCGTGCAGCAGCGTGGTGTCCGCGCCGTCCAGCCGGATCAGCGCCCAGGCGAACGGGCGGTCGAACGGCTGGCCGGGCAGCGGCTCGCGCACCCAGGTCCACGATTCGACGGTGCCGGTGTCGGCGACGTCGACGAATTCGGTCAGCGGTTCGGCGGTGATCGGGTCGTATTCCGGCGGGGGCACGATCACCCGGCCGTCCGAGCCGCGCGCGCCGACGATCTTGTGGTCGCGCAACTGGGTCAGAAAAGTCCCGATGGTGGATCCGACGGAGCGGGTGTAATCGAAACGCATCCGTAGGGGCGCGCTGAGTACATCGGGCACGGCGGCTGTGTTCAATGCCGTGCCGCTACCACCAGCGATTGCCGTGGATGCAGTATTCCCCTGAGTCACGATATCGAGTAGAACAGGTTCTAACTCTGGTGGCAAGCAGTTGATCGGAAAGGGGTCCGGCGTGAAATTCGGATTGCAACTCGGGTACTGGATGGCCCAGCCGCCCGCGAACGCGGGGGAGCTGGTGGCGGCGGCCGAGGAAGCCGGGTTCGACGCCGTGTTCGCCGCGGAGTCTTGGGGGTCGGACGCCTTCGGCCCGCTCACCTGGTGGGGATCGTCCACGAGGCGGGTGCGCCTCGGTACGTCGGTGGTGCAGATGTCGGCGCGCACGCCCGCCGCGACCGCCATGCACGCGCTCACCCTCGATCACCTCAGCGGCGGGCGCGCCATCCTCGGCTTGGGCGTCTCGGGTCCGCAGGTGGTGGAGGGCTGGTACGGCCAGCCCTTCGCCAAGCCCTTGCAGCGCACCCGCGAGTACGTCGGGATCGTGCGCCAGGTGCTGGCGCGCCAGGCGCCGGTCACCAACGACGGCCCGCACTATCCGCTGCCGTACACCGGGCCGGGCTCGACCGGCCTCGGTAAGCCGCTGAAGCCGATCGTGCATCCGCTACGTGCGGATTTGCCGATCTGGCTGGGAGCGGAGGGCCCGAAGAACGTCGCGCTCACCGCCGAGATCGCCGACGGCTGGCTGGCCATCTACTACGCGCCCCGGCTGGCTGGGATGTACAACGACTGGCTCGACGAGGGCTTCGCGCGGGCGGGCGCGCGGCGCAGTAGGGACGATTTCGAGATCGCCGCGAGTTGTCAGGTGGTGATCACCGACGACCCGACGAGCGAGCTGGAGCGGATGCGCTGGATCATGGCGCTCTATATCGGCGGCATGGGCGCGCCCGAGCTGAACTTCCACGCCCAGGTGTACCGGCGAATGGGATACGACCGCGAGGTCGACGAGATCGGCCGGCTGTTCCAGTCGGGCAAGAAGGCCGAGGCGGCGGCGGTGGTGCCGGACGAGCTGATTCTGGACACCGCGATCATCGGCGACGAGGAGCACGTCCGCAAGCAATTGCGGGTGTGGGAGGCCGCGGGCGTCACGATGATGCTGGTGTCGGTCCCGGATGTCGGGCAATTGCATCGGCTCACCCCCCTTGTCGAACAGTAGAACACGTTCTAGATTCAATGGGGTGACTGCCTCGCCCGCCCCGTCGGCTCCGCCTCCTCACCAGCCCCCCATGCAGGAGCCAGTGAAAATTCTCGGTCTGTGGAACATCGCCGAAGCCGAACCCGATCGGATCGCGATGGTCGATCCCTGGGGCCGGGAGGTGACGTATCGCGAATTGGCCACGCTCGCCGATCGTTACGCCACCGGCCTGCGCGGGCTGGGCCTGAAAACCGGTGACGTGCTGGTCAGCATGGTGCACAACTGCGTGGAGGCGATCGCGGCCTATTTCGCCGCCTACCAGTCCGGGTTGTACATCGTCGCGGTGAACTGGCACCTCACCGGCCCGGAGGTCGCCTACATCCTGGCCGACAGCGAGGCCAAGGCGTTCATCGCCAGCGATCGCTTCGCCGCCACCGCGAAAGCCGCCGCCGACGAGGCGGGGCTGCCCGCGACGGCGCGCTTCGCGGTGGGCGAGATCGAGGGCTTCAAGTCGCTGGCCTGGCTCGGCGCGGCGGACACCGGACGCCCGTCCGACCGCAGCACGGGCGCGCCGATGCTGTACACGTCGGGGACGACCGGACGGCCCAAGGGCGTCCGCCGTCCGCTGACCGGAGCCGACCCCGATGTCGTTCCGCCGCACACCACCGCGTTCTTCGGCCTGTTCGAACTCGCGCCCTACGACGACCACGTGCACATCTGCGGCTCGCCGCTGTATCACACCGCGGTGCTGAACTTCGCCACCATCTCGATCCAGCTGGGCCACAAGCTCGTTCTGATGGATCGCTGGGACGCCGAGGACATGCTGCGGCTGATCGACAAGCACCGGGTGACGCACAGCCACATGGTGCCCACGCAGTTCCACCGCCTGCTCGCGCTGCCGCAGGAGGTGCGCGCCAAGTACGACGTGTCCTCGCTGCGCAGCATGGTGCACGGCGCCGCGCCCTGCCCGCAGGAGACCAAGCGGCAGATGCTGGAGTGGTGGGGGCCGACGGTCACCGAGTACTACGCGGCCACCGAGGGCGGTGGCACGGTGATCAACGGCTCCGAGTGGTTGCGCAAGCCGGGCTCGGTCGGCAAGGCGTGGCCGTGGTCGGTGATCAAGGTGCTCAGCGAGGAAGACGGCTCCGAGGTCCCGGCGGGTGAGGCGGGTCTGGTCTATATGCGCATGGGCGCTTCGAGTTTCGAGTACCACCACGACAAGGCGAAGACCGAGGACTCGCGCGTCGGCGACCTGTTCACCGTCGGCGACATCGGGCACCTCGACGAGGACGGCTATCTCTACCTGCACGACCGGCGTTCGGACCTGATCCTGTCCGGCGGCGTGAACATCTACCCGGCGGAGGTCGAGAACGTCCTGATCACCCACCCGAAGGTCGCCGACGTGGCGGTTTTCGGTATCCCGCACCCGGATTGGGGCCAGGAAGTGAAGGCGGTCGTGCAGCCCGCCGACGGAGTGGTCGCCGGCGACGCACTCACCGAGGAGCTTCTCGCCTTCGCCGCCATGCAATTGGCGAAGTACAAGATGCCCAAGTCGATCGACTATCTCCCCGAACTCCCGCGCGACCCCAACGGCAAGCTCTACAAGCGCAAGCTCCGCGAGCGGTACATCCCCGCGTCCTGACACGCGCCGCCGGACGGCCTCGGGCGAGAGCCTGCTCGGGTCGGGCGGAGGCCCGGCGGCCGAGTAGCCGGTCCGCTGGGGCTGCGGTCCGGCCGCGCGACGACGCCGAAAAGCGAATGCGCCCTTCGCGACTACCGTGAAGGGCGCATTCGCGCGGTCAGGGTCAGATGCTCTCGCGCAGTTCGGGCGCGAGGCCGAACAGCGGGAACAGCTTCTCGGTGTCGAGGAAGAAGTTCAGCCCGGCGATGGTGTCGCCGTCGAGTTCCAGCACCGTGATCGACCACGGCACCCACACGCCCGGCTCGTCGCCCGGCTTGTAGTGGCCGAAGGCGGGCAGGCCGTTGGCGCCCTCCAGGCGGACCATTCGCGAATCGCGGCAAGCGCTTCCGTGCCCGAGCATGAACGCGGCCACGTTCTCCGGGCCGGAGATCCACAGCTCGATCGGCGGCATGGACAGCGCCACATCCGTTTTCAGCAGGGTGGTGAGCGTGTCCATGTCGTAGGCCTCGAACGCCTTGACGAAGTCGTCCACCAGTCGGCGCTGGTCCTCGTCGGCCTCGTCGTAGGTGTCGGTGGCCGCGGGCTGCACCTTGGACATGGTGGCGCGTGCCCGTTGCAGCGCGCTGTTGACCGAGGCGGGCGACATGGTGAGCGCCTCGGCGGTCTCGTTGGCGGAGAACCGCAGCACCTCGCGCATGATCAGGATCGCGCGCTGGGTGGCGGGCAGATGCTGGCAGGCGGCGACGAAGGCCAGGCGCAGCGTGTCCTTGGTGCTGGCGTGCTCGGCCGGATCGGCGCCGAAGGCCAGCGCGTTCGGGATGGGCTCGATCCAGACGTAGTCCGGCTGGGGCGCGGGCAGCGGCGAATCCGGACGCGACGGACCGGACAGATCCATCGGCCGGGCCCGGCGCTGCGGGCCGTCGAGCATGTCCAGGCAGACGTTCGTGGTGATCTTGTACAGCCAGGAGCGCAGGCTGGCGCGGCCCTCGAACGAGTCATAGGACTTCCACGCCCGGGTATAGGTCTCCTGCACGGCGTCTTCCGCTTCGAAGGAGGAGCCGAGCATGCGGTAGGCATACGCGCACAGTTCCCTGCGATGGGTCTCGAACGCCGCGAGCACATCGGGAGCGAGGCCGGTGGGGGAGCCGGACGAGTCGTTCATGGGAGTCACCCTGCCACAGGCCACCGACACAAAACAGGCCCTCGAACTCGAGGGCGGCGCTGATCAAGATCATTAAACCTGCCCGGCCTGTGGGACGTGTCACCGGCGCTCGGGCGATGAGTTCGTGGTGGGTGGCCCGTCATATCCGGTGACACGAAACGAACTTGCTCGAGAGGAAGAGGCCATGAGCAGCAAGATGATCTTCATCAATCTCCCGGTCGCCGATCTGAACCGGTCGAAGGCGTTCTACGAAGCGCTGGGCTGGAAGGTCAACCAGGAGTTCACCGACGACAACGCCGCCTGCATCGTGGTCGACGACAACATCTGCCTGATGCTGCTCATCAAGGACTTCTTCACCACCTTCAGCAAGCGGCCGGTCGCCGACACCACGGCGGCGATCAACGCCGCGTACGCGCTCGCGCTCGGCAGCGCCGCCGAGGTCGACAGCCTGACCGCCGCCGCGCTGGCGGCAGGCGGCACCGAAGAGGTCAACGAGGACAAGCGTGCGCAGGAGGCGCAGGTCGGCATGCACGGCCGCACCTTCATCGACCCGGACGGCCACCAGTGGGAGCCGTTCTGGATGGATTACCCGGGCGCCAACTGAGCCCGGCGAGGGGTCGCCCCCGATGCGTACGCGCACCGGGGGCGTTCGCTTTGTCCCGGATCCTCAGTTTCCGGTGAAAGAGGGCTTGCGCTTTTCCGCGAACGCCCGCGGGCCCTCCTTGGCGTCGGCCGAGCGGAACACCGTCATGCCGAGCTCGGCGTCGATCTGGAAGGCGTCCTCTTCGGGCATGGCCTCGGTCTCCCGGATGGTGCGCAGGATCGCCTGCACCGCGAGCGGGCCGTTGGCGGCGATCTGCCCGGCGATCTCCAGCGCCTTGTCCAGTGCCGTGCCGTCCGGCACCACGTGCCCGATCAGGCCGATCTCCTTGGCTTCGGCCGCGCTGAGGTGCCTGCCGGTGAGCAGGATTTCCGCGGCGATGGTGTAGGGGATCTGGCGGACCAGGCGCACCGCCGAGCCGCCCAGCGGGAACAGTCCCCATCGCGCTTCGGACACACCGAATTTCGCGCTCTTCCCGGCGACTCGGATGTCGGTACCCTGCAGGATCTCGGTGCCGCCCGCGATGGCCGGGCCCTCGACCGCCGCGATCAGCGGCTTGGTCAGCCTGCGGCCCTTGAGCAGCGCCTCCAGCTTGGCCGGATTCCAGCCGCCGCCGTCGATGGTGTCGCCGGGGTGCTCGGAGGTCATGCCCTTGAGATCGGCGCCCGCGCAGAACGCGCCGCCCGCACCGGTCAGGATCGCCACCCGGATATCCGGATCGTCGTCCACCTGGTTCCAGGCGTCTTTCATGATCGCCATCATCTCCCCCGACAGCGCGTTGCGCGCCTCGGGCCGGTTCATGGTGACGATGAGGACATGGTCGCGCTTCTCGACGAGGCAGTGCGGCATCGCTGATATCTCCTGACTTCGAGCCTTGTCAGAAACAGTAACACGTTCTATTTTTAAGGTTGTGAGCTACAACATAGCGGACCTTGTCGAACATGCCGTCGACCTGATGCCCGACCGCGTCGCGCTGGCCGACGACGGCCGCGAGGTCACCTACGCCCAGTTGGAGGAGCGGGCCAACAAACTCGCTCATTACCTGCAAAAACAGGGAGTCCAGCCGGGTGACAAGGTGGGCATCTACTCACGCAACACGATCGAGGCCGTCGAGGCCATGGTCGCGATTTTCAAGGCGCGCGCCGTGATGATCAACGTGAACTTCCGATACGTCGAGAACGAGTTGCAATACATCTTCGACAACTCGGACATGGTCGCGCTGATCCATGAGCGGCGCTACAGCGACAGGGTCGCGGGCGTGCGTTCGAAGACTCCGCAGCTGCGCACCGTGGTCGTCGTCGACGACGATACGACCGGCACGATTCCCACCGCAGCGGATTCGGCGGATTACGAGACGGTGCTCGCGCAGTCCTCGGGTGAGCGCGACTTCGGCGAACGCTCCCCGGACGACCTGTACATGGTCTACACCGGCGGCACCACCGGCATGCCCAAAGGCGTGATGTGGCGTCAGGAGGACGTGTGGCGCGTGCTCGGCGCGGGCATCAACTTCATCACCGGCGAATACGTCCAGGACGAGTGGGAACTGGCGAAGGTCGGCGCGGGCAGCCCGCCGATGACGCGGTTCCCGATTCCGCCGATGATCCACGGCGGCGCGCAATGGGCCACGTTCCACAGCCTGTTCGGCGGCGGCAAGGCCGTGATGATCCCGGAGTTCTCCGGGCACGGCGTGTGGCGGGCCATCGACAAGCACAAGATCAACCTGATCTTCATCACCGGTGACGCGATGGCGCGCCCCATGCTCGACGCGCTGATCGAGGGCAACCCGGAGACCGGGCAGCCCTACGATCTTTCGAGCCTGTACGTGATGGCCAGCAGTGCCGCGCTGTTCTCGCCCGCGCTCAAGGACCAGTTCCTCGAGCTGCTGCCCAACCGGATGATCTCCGATTCGATCGGCTCCTCGGAGACCGGTTTCGGCGGTATCGCCATCGTGGCCAAGGGCGCGACGCACACCGGGGGGCCGCGCGTGAAGATCGACGCCTCCACCGACGTGCTCGACGAGAACGGCGATCCGGTGCAGCCCGGCTCCGGCCAGGTCGGCATCCTGGCCCGGCGCGGGCACATCCCGCTCGGCTACTACAAGGACGAGGCGAAGACCGCGGCGACCTTCAAGGAGTTCAACGGGATCCGCTACGCCATCCCCGGCGACTTCGCCCGGGTCGAGGAGGACGGCACGGTCACCATGCTCGGCCGCGGCTCGGTCAGCATCAACAGCGGCGGCGAGAAGATCTATCCCGAGGAGGTCGAGGGTGCGCTCAAGACGCACCCCGAGATCTTCGACGCGCTCGTGGTCGGCATCGAGGACGAGCGCTGGGGGCAGCGGGTGGTCGCGGTCGTGCAGTGCCGGGGCGAGTCCCGCCCCACCCTGGAGGAGCTGCGCCCCATGCTCACCCAGGAGATCGCACCCTACAAACAGCCGCGCAGCTTGTGGTTCGTCGACGAGATCAAGCGCTCCCCGGCGGGCAAGCCCGACTACCGCTGGGCCAAGGAACAAACCCAGTCCCGCCCCGCCGACGACCACGCGGTGGCGAGCGGGAAGTAAGTCGGCTGCGTCCTCAGCGGTTGGCGAGTTCGGCCAGCTGGTAGGCGAGGCGGTAGCGGAAGGCGGGAACGCGGGCCAGGGTGGCGAGGATCAGGTTGCGCAGGGCGCGGGCGGGGCGCTGACGCAGCGTCGCCATCTTGGTCATGCGGTCGGTGAAAGAGACGACGCCGAGTGCGACGGGGCGGCGAGTGGTTTCGTACTCGTCGAGCAAGGTGCCGGGTTCGCCGGCGAGTACTCGGACCAGCAAGGGGCCTAGGGCGGCGGCGTCCTGGATGCCGGTGTTCATGCCCTGGCCGCCCGCCGGGCTGTGCACGTGGGCGGCATCGCCCGCGAGCAGGATGCGGCCGCTGCGGTAACGGTCGGCGACACGGTGGTGCACGCGGAAGCGCGAGCTCCACAGCACCTCGCGCACCCGTACCGCGCCACCGGGACCGCGGGCGTCCAGTAGGGCCTGGACGTCCTCGACGGTCGAGTACTCGGGCGCCGTTTCCAGCGTGGCGACCACGCGGTAGCGGTTCGGCTCGTTCTCGTCCGGCAGCGGCGCGACCACGGTGACCCCCTCCGGCGAAAGATGCAGGGCCACCTCGCCGCGCGGGATCGGCCAGTCCATCCGCACGTCGGCGAGGACGAAGGATTCCGGGTAGCTGGCGCCGGTGAACCCGATGCCGGCTTGTTCCCGGACGACGCTGTGCATGCCGTCGGTTCCGATGACGTAATCGGCGCGGATGCTGCCCGGCGTGCCCGCGGCGTCGGTGTATTCGACGGTGACGCCGTCGTTCTGTTCGGCGACCCGGCTGACCGTGTACGGCCGGTGCACGTCGCCACCCGCCTTCCGCAGCCGCTTCAGCAGCACCGCTTCGGTGGTGTCCTGCGGCGTCATCAGGGTGTACGGGTACCGCGTCGGGAGGTCGTCGAAGTCGATGGCGGCCAGGGTGCGGCCGCCGTCGTGCACGGTGAAGCGCGCGACGACGTCACCGAAGGCGACCAGCTCCTCGGCGATGCCGAGCTCCTCGAGCACCTCCAACGTCCTGGCGTGCACCACCGCGGCGCGCGAGGTGTTCGCGCCTTCGCTCAGCCGGTCCAGCAGGACGAAATCCACACCCGCGTCGGCCAGCGTGATGGCGGCGGTGAGCCCGGCGGGTCCAGCGCCCACGATCACGACGGAGGTGGTGGCGGGCAGCGCGCTCGGCGTGGCGTTCATCGGAACTCCTTAAGTCAACGTTTGTAGGCCAACGTTTGTTGGCATAAACCTAGCCCCAGTCGGGCTAGGAAGTCAACAGTTGTTGGCCTACAATTGTTGGCATGACCGTAGAGCCTGATCAAGCCCCCGCTCGCCGCTCGGACGCCACGCGGGCGGCGATTCTGGAGGCGGCCCGCGCACGGTTCGCCGCTGAGGGTTTTCGCAAGGCGACCATCCGCGCCATCGCCGCCGACGCCGACATCGATCCGTCCATGGTCATGCGGTACTTCGGCAGTAAGGACGGTCTCTTCGCGGCCGCGGTCGACGTTCGGTTGGACCTGCCCGACCTCGGCTCCGCGGAGCCGGACATCCTGGGCGAGCTGCTGGTGCGTCGCTTCTTCGAAATCTGGGAAGAGGAGCCGAACCAGGAGGTGCTGTTGACCCTGCTGCGCTCATCGATCACCGACGAGGCGGTCGCCGAACGCATCCGCGCCATCTTCGCCCAGCAGATCCTGCCCGCCGTCCTGCGTTTCGGCGATCCCGCCGACGCCCCCCGCCGGGGCGGCCTGATCGTCACCCAGATGCTCGGCCTGGCCCTGTGCCGCTACGTCCTGCGCCTACCCCCGGTCGTCGCCCTGACCCGCGAGCAGATCATCGCCGAGGTCGGCCCCACCCTTCAGCGCTATCTGACGTCGGCTCCGGCCGACTGAAACGGATGGTGCGGCGCGGTAAATTCGAACAATGGCCGACCTCGACCCCTGCTGCTCCGCGCCGCGGCGCGGTGCTCACACTCGCCCGCAGATCCAGGGCTCCGGCGCGGATGCGATCGGCTCGGATCGCGAATCAGTCGAAAATGCTGCCGATCACGTGTTGCGGATCAGCGCCGAGCTGAACCGGCGACTTGCCTGACAACGCAATTCGGCCCGCACGGCGTTGTGCCGTGCGGGCCGATCGATCGCCTGCGGTTACGTGGCAAGCAACGCGCCGAGGGCGCGGAGGTGGTCGGTGCTTCCGCCGAGGGCGAACTCGTTGTGCTTGGCGGCGGTGAAGTAGTTGTGCACGATGTGGTCGCGGTCGATGCCGACGCCGCCGTGCACGTGGACGACGGTGTGCGCCACGCGGTGGCCCGCGTCGGCGGCCCAGAACTTGGCGGTGTGCACCGCCTCGGCCGCGGGCAGGTCCTCCGACAGCAGCCACGCCGCCTGGGTCACCGCCAGGCGCAAGCCTTGGACGTCGATGTAGGCGTCGGCGAGCCGCTGGGCGACGGCCTGGAAGCTGCCGACCGCCTTGCCGAACTGCTCACGCTCCCTGGCGTACTCGGCGACCAGCTCGAGCGCCCGTTCCAGGGTGCCGAGCTGCGAGGCGCTCGACCCGAGCCAGGCGCGGGTGAGGATCCAGTCCAGGATCTCCGCGCCCTCGGCGACGGAGCCGAGGAGTTCGGCGGGCGTATCGGTGAGTTCGACCGCGAACTCCGGGCTCCGGTCGACGACCTGCTGCGGAGTCACCGTCGCCGTCGCGGGATCGACCAGGAACACCGCGGTCGTCCCGGACACCGTGGCGGGAACCAGGATTCGCTCCGCCCGGTTCGCGAAGGGCACGGTGGTCTTGGCGCCGGTCAGCCGCCATCCGTCGGCGGTCGCTACGGCGGTGGTGATCGGCGTGGCGGGTTCCCAGTTGCGTTCCTCGGCCAGCGCCGCCGTGAGGATGACGCTGCCCGCGCCCGCCCGGGTGGCCAGCTCCTGTTGCGCCGCATCGCCGAACCGCGCCAGCGCGCCCGCGCCGAGCACGATCGACCACAGGTACGGCACGGCCGCGAGATGCTTGCCGAGCTCACGCAGGATGGCGGTCTGCTCGAGCGCGCCGAGGTCACTGCCGCCGACCGACTCGGGCAGCGCCGCCGCGAGCACACCGGTCTCGGCCAGCGAGGTCCACAGCGGTTGGTCGAACCGCTCGGTGTCCGCTCGCGCCTCGCCGCCCCGGCTGTTGTCGAGCTCGCGCAGCCGATCGGCGGTGACCAGTTTGCCGCACACCTCGCCGGTCAGCCGGCCGAGATCGAGTTGCGCTTCGGTGGGGGTGAAATCCATGGTGGGGTCCCTGCTTTCGATCAGCGCGCCGCGGCGGGCTGCTTGAGGGCGGTCATGGCGATGATGTCGCGCTGCACCTCGTTGGTGCCGCCGCCGAAGGTGAGGATGAGTGCGGCGCGGTGCATCCGCTCCAGGCGTCCGCGCAGTTGCGCGCCGGGGGAGTCCTGGCGCAGGTACGCCTGCGGGCCGAGCACTTCCATCAGCAACCGGTAGGCCTCGGTGGCCAGTTCGGTGCCGTACACCTTGCAGGCCGAGGCGTCCCACGGCCGCGGGGCCGCGTCGCCGCCCGCGTCGGCCCGGCTGGCGATCTCCCAGTTCAGCAGTTTGAGGTATTCGACCTTGGCGTGCACCTTGGCCAGGTTGAGCTGCACCCATTCGCGATCGATC
Source organism: Nocardia abscessus NBRC 100374 (assembly GCF_000308455.1). Taxonomy (GTDB): domain Bacteria; phylum Actinomycetota; class Actinomycetes; order Mycobacteriales; family Mycobacteriaceae; genus Nocardia; species Nocardia abscessus. Next base: position 19,924 of record NZ_BAFP01000017.1, read on the forward strand.
ACGCGGGAGCCGTCACTGGCCTTGGTGTCGCTCGCCCATTCGACGGTCTGGCGCAACGCCAGTGCCAGCGGCGCGGCCGAGGTCAGCGCGACGCGCTCGTGATTGAGCTGGTTGGTGATCAGCGCCCAGCCGCCGTTCTCCTGGCCGACCAGCGCGCTCGCGGGTACCCGCACGTCCTGGTAGTAGGTGGCGCTGGTGTCCGGCCCGGCCATGGTGTGCACGGGCGTCCACGAGAAGCCCTCGGCGGTGGTCGGCACGATGAGCATGCTGATGCCCTTGTGCTTCTTGGCCGTCGGATCGGTGCGCACCGCCAGCCAGACGTAGTCGGCGTAGGCGATCAGGCTGGTCCACATCTTCTGGCCGTTGATCACGTAGTCGTCGCCGTCGCGTACCGCACTCGTGCGCAGGCTGGCCAAGTCGGTGCCCGCGCCCGGCTCGGAGTATCCGATGGAGAAGTGCAGTTCACCGGCCGCGATCTTGGGCAGGAAGAACTTCTTCTGTTCCTCGCTGCCGTAGTGCATGATCGTGGGCGCCACCGAGTTGATGGTCAGGAACGGCACCGGCGCGCCCGCGATCGCGGCCTCGTCGGTGAAGATCAGCTGATCCATGGTGGGGCGGTCCTGGCCGCCGTATTCCCTGGGCCAGCCCAGCGCCAGCCACCCGTCGTGGCCCATCTGCTGAACGACCTCGCGGTACACGTTGCCCTGCCCGTACTCGCCGGTCTGCGCGCTCAGGGCCTCCCTGCGTTCGGGGGTGATGAGTCGAGCGAAGTAGTCGCGCAGCTCCGCGCGCAGCTGCTCCTGTTGCGGCGTGTACGCAATGCGCATGGCAATACCTCATGGGGATGGTCAGCCGACGGAGCTTGCGGAGTCGGCAAGGGTGGGTAGGACCGAGCCTTCGTGGGATCGGGTTCTCCCGATCATTGCATAATGACTGAAACATGTTCCAGTATTGATACTGAATCCCCCCGATGACGCCCCGGTGGAGCGGATCGGCTTGTTAGGCTTCGGCCAGAGCGGTGGTAAAGGAGTTGCCATGAAGATCAGTGTCGATCCGGATCAGTGCGAAGCGAATGGAATCTGTGTCGGAATCGCCCCCGACGTGTTCGAACTCGATGACGAGGACGTACTGCACATCGCGAACGCCGACGTGCCCGACGATCGGCTCGCCGATGTCGAGGACGCCGTGGCGCAGTGCCCCAAGGCGGCGCTGCGGCTGCAGTGAACGACCCTTGCCGTAAGTTGGAACACGTTCTAGAGTCGGCCGCGTGAGCAATGATCTGAGCCTGGCGGGCCGAGTAGCGATCGTGACCGGCGCCGGCGCCGGACTTGGGCGGGCCGAAGCGCTCGCCCTGGCCGGGGCGGGCGCGTCGGTCGTGGTCAACGATCTCTCGGAGTCGGACGCGGTCGCCGACACGCTGGGTGAAATCCGGGCGCTCGGCGCCAAGGCGGAGTTCGTCGCGGGCAGTATCGCCGAGCGCGCGACCGCCGATGCGCTGATCCGGACCGCGGAGGAGTCCTTCGGGTCGGTCGACATCGTGGTCAACAACGCGGGCATCACCCGTGACCGGATGCTGTTCAACATGTCCGACGAGGACTTCGACGCCGTGCTCGCGGTGCACCTGCGCGGTCATTTCCTATTGTCGCGCAATGCCGCCGCCTACTGGCGCGGCAAGTCGAAGCAGGCGGGCGCCCCGGTCTACGGCAGGCTGGTCAACACCTCGTCGGAGGCCGGATTGCTCGGCCCGGAGGGGCAGGCGAACTACGGCGCGGCGAAGGCGGGCATCACCGCGCTGACCCTTTCCGCCGCGCGGGCGCTGTCCCGCTACGGAGTGCGCGCCAACGCGATCGCGCCGCGCGCGCGAACCGCGATGACCGAGGCGGTGTTCAGCCCCGCTCCCGAGGGCGGGGTCGACCCGCTGTCGCCCGAGCACGTGGCCCGGCTGGTCGCCTACCTGGCTTCGCCGGCGGCGGATGCCGTGAACGGGCAGCTATTCGTCGTCTACGGGGGGATGGTGGCGCTCATGGCCGCGCCGGTCGTCGAGCGCCGGTTCGACGCGGACGCGGGGCAGTGGTCGGCCCAGGAGCTGGCCGACACGCTGGGCGGCTACTTCGCCGATCGTCCGGACGGGCGAACCTTCTCGGCATCTTCGCTGACCGAGCTGGGGTGAGCGGCGGCGGGTCGCCGCCGGTGCGCTACTGATCAGCTGTCCAACTGTTGATCATGGGATCGGCGCTTGGTAGACATAGGGACGGGTTATGTCCTACCTCACAAAGGTGGGATCATCACCCACTGACACCGGTTCCAAATTTAGATGCCGATCTTTCGATAAATTGCACGTCAAATGTGTGAAAAGGGCTACCGGCAACACGGTGAACATGTTCTAATCGTTCCGGCGGTGCGGCCACGGTTGATTCGCGCCGTGTGCTGTGTACGCCGGTTGAGCAAGGAGGATCGCGGATGAACGAGGTCCTTGCCGTGCCGTTGCGGGCCGTCGGTGGATTCTTCGAACTCACCGCCGATGTCGCACGCGCCAGCGTGCGCAGACCCTTTCAATGGCGGGAGTTCATCGACCAGTCCTGGTTCATCGCGCGGGTCTCGATAGTGCCCACATTGCTGGTGGCCATTCCGTTCACCGTTCTGGTGAGCTTCACGCTGAACATTCTGTTGCGCGAGATCGGCGCGGCCGACCTCAGCGGAGCCGGCGCGGCTTTCGGCGCGGTCACCCAGGTCGGGCCGATCGTCACCGTGCTCATCGTCGCGGGGGCAGGCGCCACCGCGATCTGCGCCGACCTGGGCGCACGCACCATCCGCGAGGAAATCGACGCGATGCGAGTGCTGGGCATCGATCCGGTACACCGCCTGGTGGTGCCCCGGGTGCTCGCCTCGATGTTCGTCGCTCTGATGCTCAACAGCCTGGTGTGCACCATCGGCATAGTCGGCGGATTTCTGTTCTCGGTGTATCTGCAGGACGTGAACCCCGGTGCGTTCGTCAATGGCATCACGCTGCTCACCCATCTGCCCGAGCTGATCATTTCGGAGGTGAAAGCCGGGTTGTTCGGGCTGATCGCGGGACTGGTCGCCTGTTATCTGGGCCTGAATGTCAAAGGTGGTGCCAAGAGTGTCGGTGATGCGGTGAATCAGACCGTAGTCTTCGCTTTTATGGCCCTGTTCGTCGTGAACGTGGTGGTCACCGCCGTCGGCATCAAGTTCACGGTGCGGTGACGCGATGGCCTTCGTTATCGAATCCCGCTTTCCCCGCACCGTTCGCCGGATGCGCCGGATGTCGGACTCGCTCGATTCGCTCGGCAAGCACGCCGTGTTCTATGCCCAGGCGATCGGGGCCATTCCACGGGCGCTGCTGCACTATCGCACCGAGACCATCCGGTTGATCGCCGAAATCAGCATGGGTACCGGCGCGCTGGCGGTGATCGGCGGCACGGTGGTGATCGTCGGGTTCCTCACGCTGTTCGCCGGCGGCACCATCGCCGTGCAGGGCTACAGTTCGCTGGGCAATATCGGCGTCGAGGCGCTGACCGGCTTCTTCGCGGCGTTCATCAACGTGCGCATCGCGGCGCCGGTGATCTCCGGCATCGGCCTGGCGGCCACCATCGGGGCGGGCTCGACCGCGCAACTGGGCGCCATGCGGGTCGCCGAGGAGATCGACGCGCTGGAGTCGATGGCGATCCGGCCGGTGCCCTACCTGGTCGCCACCCGCGTGCTGGCCGGGATGATCGCGATCGTCCCGCTGTACGCGCTCGCGGTGATCGCCTCGTTCCTGGCCAGCCGGTTCGCCACCGTGGTGATCTACGGGCAGTCGGCGGGCGTCTACGACCACTACTTCTCCACGTTCCTCATCCCGAGCGACATCCTCTGGTCCTTCGCCCAGGCGATCTTCATGGCCCTGGCGGTGATGATGATCCACACCTACTACGGCTACAACGCCGCGGGCGGACCGGTCGGCGTGGGCGTCGCGGTGGGCAACGCGGTGCGGGCCTCGCTGGTCGCGGTGGTCACGGTGACCCTGCTGATCTCGCTGGCCATCTACGGCACCTCCGGCAACTTCCATCTCTCCGGATAAGCGACATGGCGGAATCGAAGCAAACGGAAAGCGGCCTCGTGCGGGCGCTGCGCGGCGGGCTCGGCCTGAAACTGGCCGGGGCCGCGATGGTGCTTGCGCTGGTCGCGATCGTCGCGGTCGCGTTGATCATGTTCGTCGGCGGGTTCACGCCGACGGCCACCGTGACGGTGGACGCGCCGCGCAGCGGTCTGGTGCTCGATCCGGACGCCAAGGTGAAGGTCCGCGGTGTGGAGATCGGCCGCGTCGCGTCCGTCGACCACACCGACGAAGGCGCCAGACTGGAACTGGCCCTCGATCCGGATCTCTTGCGGCTGGTGCCGTCCAACGCGGACGTCGACATCAGGTCCACCACGGTGTTCGGCGCGAAGTACGTCAACTTCGTCGTCCCGCAACAGCCCTCGTCCACACCGCTGCGGCCGGGCGCGACCCTGACCGCGCAGCGGGTGACCGTCGAGTTCAACACGCTGTTCCAGCATCTGTCGGATGTGCTCGCCAAGATCGAGCCGGAGAAGCTGAACGCGACGCTGTCGGCCCTGGGCACGGCACTGCAGGGCCGTGGGCAGAAGCTCGGCGAGCTGCTCGTGCAGAGCGACGCCTACCTGCGCGACATCAACCCCTATCTGCCCACGCTGCAACAGGATCTGGCGAAGACCGCCGAGGTCACCGACCTGTACGCGGACACGGTGAACGACCTGCTGCGCACCGTGGACAACTTCACCGTCACCAGCAAGACCCTGGCCCAGGAGCAGGACAGCCTCGACAACGTGCTGGTGAATCTCACCGGGCTGGCCGACACCACCGGTGCGGTTCTGCGCGAGAACGAGAACCAGCTCGGCACGGCATTGGATCTGCTGCGCCCCACCACCGGGCTGCTCGAGGAGTACGCACCCGCGCTGTACTGCCTGATCGGCGGCCTCGGCAAGGCGCTGCCGCTGGGTGAGGCGGTCTTCGGCGGACTGCAGGAAGGCGTGGCGCTGAACACCGGCTTCATGTACGGCGCGAAGCCGTACACCTACTCGGAGGACCTGCCCAAGGTCAACGCGACCGGCGGCCCGCAATGCGCGGGCCTGCTGGACCGGGAGCCGGGCAGCCACGCGGACTACGTCGTCACCGACACCTCGGAGGGGCATGTGTACACGCCGTCGACGACGCTGACGGTCAACCCGCCGAAGATCTTCCAGCTCCTGTTCGCCGGACTGCCGGGGGTGCCGCGCCCGTGAAGAACACCGCGACCACCGTCAAACTGGCCATCTTCACGCTCGTGATGTCGCTGATCTTCGCGGGTCTGGCGGTGGTGTTCAGCCAGATGCGCTTCGCGCGGGAGCACGGCTATCACGCCGTGTTCACCAGCTCCTCGGGCGTACTGCCCGGGGCGAAGGTGCGCATCGCGGGCGTGCCGGTCGGCTCGGTCACCTCGGTGAAGGTGGGCAAGGACTACCTGGCGCACGTCGAGTTCGACGTCGACCGCAAGTACCGGCTGCTCACCAGTACCCGCGCGGCGATCAAGTACGAGAACCTGGTCGGCGACCGCTACCTCGAGCTGTCCGAAGGGCCGGGCTCGAATCGCGTGCTGCAACCCGGCGGCACCATCGTCGAGGAACAGACCGCGCCCGCACTCGACCTGGACATGCTGCTCGGCGGTTTCCGGCCGCTGCTGCGCGGCCTGGACCCCGGCCAGGTGAACGACCTGACCAACGCGCTGTTGCAGATCTTCCAGGGCCAAGGTGGCACGCTGGTGTCCCTGCTCAACAGCGGCGGGTCCTTCGCCAAGACGCTGGCGGACCGCGACGCGCTGATCGGCAGCGTGATCGACAACCTGAACGCGGTGCTGCAGACCATCGATCAGCGCGGCGACCAATTCGCCACCACGATCGCCGAACTGCAGCGGCTGATCAGCGGACTGGCGGCCGACAAGGACCAGATCGGCGACGCGATCCCGCGGATCGCCGGGGCCACCGGCGACCTGACCGACCTGCTCGCCCAGGCTCGCCCCGACCTGCAGGGCACCATCGAGCAGACCGGTCGCCTGGCCACCAACCTCGATGCCGGGTCGGACACCGTCCAGTGGGTCCTGGAACGGCTGCCGTCGACCTATCGCCAGCTGATCCGCATCGGCGCCTACGGCTCCTTCCTCCAGCTCTACGTGTGCTCGACGAACTTCCTGGTGGACGGCCCGAACGGACAGACGATGAAGATCAACATGCCCGGGGCGCAGACGACCGGAAGGTGCGCGGACAACCGATGAACGAGCAGCGATCACCCGCCATCACCATCGGCATCGTCGGCCT
>NZ_BAFP01000016.1 GCF_000308455.1 Nocardia abscessus NBRC 100374
GTCGGCTCCGCCGCGACCGGTTCGGCCGCAACGGGTTCCGCCGCGGTGGGTTCGGCGGCCGTCGGTTCCGCGAGTCCCTTGCTGCTGTTGTTGATTCCGCTCCCGCAGGCGACCGTTCCGCCCGCGCCCGTGCTGCCACCGGTGACCGTTCCTCCGGTACCCGCCCCTGCGGCGCCGTGGATCTCGCCGATTCCGATTGATGCGCCGATGATTCCGCCGTTCGCCGCACCCGCGCCCGATCTTGCCGCACCCGCGCCCGATCTTGCCGCGCCCACGCCGCTACGGGAGCAGCCCGCGTCCCCGGTGGTCCGCCCGGCGAGCAGCACCGACGTTCTACCCGCACCGCGGCTGCTGCCGGTGATCGGCGGACTGATCGCGCTCGCCCTCGCGGGCGTGGGATCCGGCGTGATCAGCTTCCACAGCGCGGCGGCCGCGCAGGCCAGGATCGACGCTGCCCGCGCCCAGTTCTTCCCGAGGCCGTGAGGCAGCCGATGAGCGTGAGCCGGATACGCGGTGACTTGCGGTCGTACCGGCGGGTGGCCGCCGCCGTCGACGCGGTGTGCGCGGTGGCGGCCGACTTCGACGCGACCACCCTCGACGAAGTCGTTCGCGCGATCGCGGGCGAGCGGCGCCGCGAGATCGAGATCGCCAGTGCGCGGCTGGGTCCCGGCGTCTGCGGGCAGCGTCGGTTCTACCCCGACCGCGACGTGATCGTGCTGGCCGAGACGCTGCCGAGCCGCGAGCACACCCTCGCCCACGAACTGGGGCACATCGTCTTCGATCACGAAGGCGCGCCCGCGCCCGAGGTGACCGTGGCGGCGAGCGACGACCTGATCGCCTACATGCTCAGCCAGCGCGCGCACCAGCAGATCGTCGACGACGGCGCCGACGAGCTCGCCGAATGGGAGGCCGAGACGTTCGCCGCCATGCTGATGACCCGGCTGCGCGTGTTCGACAACCGGGGCGCGGGCGTCTCGGTCCTTCGATTCGACGAGGCGCTCGGATGACCCTGTGGACGACGGCCCTGCTGGTCTGGATCGCCGCCGGCGCACGGGTGGGGCGCGTCCTGGTCAAGCCCGCGACCACGGCCCGGGTGGCCATCGTCGT
>NZ_BAFP01000015.1 GCF_000308455.1 Nocardia abscessus NBRC 100374
TCGCCGCGGGCGGTGTTTCCTGCCGACGAGTCCGTTTCCTCGTCGCCGCTGGCGGCCGGACTTCCGGACGAGTTCGTGTCCTCGTCGGCGCGGGCGGCGGGCTTCCCCTCGCCTCCTTCGCCTTTACCTTTTCCCTTGCCTTTACCTTTTCCTTTGCCCTTCCCCTTTCCTTTTCCCTTGCCTTCGCCTTTGTCGGCGTTACTCGCGTCGGAGGGTTGTCCCTGCGTTTCGTCCTGTGCCAGATACGCGACCGGCCCGCCGCCGATCGTCTCGCTCGCGGCGGGGTGCGCGACGAGTCCCACGGTCAACGCGCCCGCGGCGACCGCCGCTACCGTCACGGCGGTTCGAACGGATGACTTTCCCACTACCAAACCTCCCTGGTGATCGGTTTCGTTGGTGGAGCAGCGCGAAGTTAGCACCGGCGCGAACTCGGTTTCTCGGGCTCGCCGCGCCCTGATCGCCGTCGTGACAAGGTCGACATTCCGCCGTGACGCACACCCGTTTTGTTCGGAAAGTCCTATCGCTGTGAGCGCAGATACTCGTCGTGTTCGCGGTCTTCGCGGTAGTAGCGCTGGGTCAGGGCGGCGAGGCGGTTGATCTCGGCTGCCATGGCAGCGGGTTCGAGGGGCTTGGCGACGATGGGGTCGCCGGTCTTGACGTAGTAGCGGCCGTCCGCGTAGTCCATCCACCAGAACCCGCGTCCGAAACCCGGGCGGGCATCGACGGCTGGGCCCGCGAGTACGGTGATCTCACCGAGGCCGAGGCGTTCGCGTTTGAAGATCCGGTCCAACTGCGCGACGACGCCGATCTCGTACGGCTTGCGGACCGGCCGTTCCCGGTCGGCGGTCACTTCTTCCCGGCGCACTTCGATCGGTGGGTGCGTGCCCGCCGGCATCTTGGGCAGCGCGGCAACCGCTTTCGCGGCGACTCGTTGCGCGGCGCAATAACTCACGATCACGTCGCCGCCGGTGTCCGGCGCCGTACCGGGAAGCTGGACCAGAGTGGCGCCGATGCTCCCGCGCACGGCCCCGTGGAAACGGAAGACGATCGACATGTCCGGGCCACCCATCCCTTTGGACTCGACGCGGACCTCCGGTTCCAGCAATACGTCGAGCGCGCGTTCCAGGTCGACTGCGTATCGACCGAGTAGCGCGTCGACCGCCGCCTCGCGCTGACGCTTCAGGTCGGCGAAATCCATCTCCTCCGGCCGGTATTGCAGCGGGTAGGGCAGGCGGTCGCGACCATAGGCGGTCCAGAGGATCTCGAATTCCTGCCCGGTGAATCGCCAGTCAGCCATTCGGGTTGTCTCCACCGATGACCGGAGGAACCGATTTCGGCAAGGAGTCCAGACCCGTGAGTTCCTCGCCGTTGTGCTGATTGATCAGGTAGTCCTTGACGCCCGAGGCCTCCCGCTCGTCGTCCTTGCCGCGCGCCGCCATACCCGGTGCCATGCCGGACATGCCTGCCGCGCCGGTTCGAGCGGCCGGGTGGCCCGTTGCGGCCGGAACCACGCTCGGCTGCTGCGGAACGGCCGGGATATTGCGACCCGGTGCAGGAGTGCCGGTGGCATTCGGGGTGCCGGGAACGTTCGGGGTGGTGGGACGTAGGGGCGTGTTCGGGCGCGTCGTACTGGGTCGGCCCGGTGCTGTCGGAGCTGTGGTGTTGAGGGCAGGGGCCGGCGTATTGGTGCTGCTCGGTGCGGTCGACGGTGTATTCGAGGTGGTCTGCTGCACGCTGGTCGGCTGGTCCGCGCCCGCCGGGGTGACCGCCTGCGGCGTGGTGGCGGCCGGGTCCGTCTCGGGCGATTGCTGCCGGTCGCCGTCGGACTGTTCGGTGGACTCCGGTTGCGCGGCTTCGGAAGTGTCGGAGGCGGAGGTTGCCTGTGGTCCAGCGGAATTCGATGTACCTGATGACGCCGTACCCGGCTGCGGTCCGGAATCCGCCACGATCTGCGGAGCTGTCGGAAGCACGGGCACGCCGTGGTCGGTCTGAGTGGCCACCTGCCCGTACACCGTGCGCAGGATCCGCCGCGCCTCCTGCGTGGCTTCCTCCTCGGTGTAATCGCCCGCCTTCATGACGCCGTCCTGCGGCAATGTCTTACCCGTCAGTTCCGGGCGTTCGGTGGCCTGCGGCATCAACGCCTGCGTCTGCTCGAGGCCGGTATGCATCTCGGACAGTTTGAAACTCACCAGGGCCGCGGCATCGGCCAGATTCCCCGACTGGTTCCGGTAGTTCGTGACCGCGTCAGCGGCCGCCTTGCCGGATTGCCCCGTCCAGCCCGGATTGGTGCCGTCGCCGGTCACGGTGCGGCCGAACTGCTCGTTGAACGCCTGAATCGCACCGGTCAGATTCATCCCGATATTCAGCCACGCCTCGGACGCCTCCCGCACCGTCCCCGGCCGCATCGCGTTCACGGCATCGACCATCTGCGCCAACGTCATACTGTCGTAGTTGTCCGGCCCCGGAATCCGCGGCGGCTCGTATTCCCCCTGAAACGACGAACCCAACCGACTGGTGAAGTCGTAGATCGTGTCGCGCTCCCGATTCCACTGCTCCTGCGCGGCGATGATCCGGGCGCGGTACTCCTCGTAGGTCATGGGGTGGCGTCCAGACCGGTGAACTGGTCAGCCCTGGACTGGTCCAGCTCCACGAAGTTCGCGATGGCTTTGGCGACAACTTCTTTCGCGATCTTCACGGCGTCGATGTGTTGCATGAGGACGGCGTCCAAGGATTGCTCGGTTCCGCTTGATTTCAGCTTGAACTTCTCTTGTAGCGCAACACCGGACGGGAACGGGCCGAACCCGGTGACGTCAATGACCCTGTCGGTCATTCGCATGATGTCGTCGAGACGATCGAGGTAGTCATCACAAGCTGTATCCAGACCTTTGCCGACATCCGGATGCAGCATCAGCTCACCAGCGTTCGCCTGGTCCAGCAGTCTGCGCCATTCTGCCGGATCGACCCCTACGGCCATCGCCCCTCCTCAGTTCGTGGGCAGGTAACGCACCAGGTCGTCGGCGTGACGACCTGCCTCCTGGCACGGTTCGCCTTGTTTGCCGATCGAATAACGTGTCGTCACCTTGAAGATGACCGTTCCGTGCGCGTTTTCGACCGCGATACTGCATTTGAGTCGCTTGCTGTCACCGACGTCCAGGTATTGCAGTGCGCGATGCGAGCCCACGGTCAAGGGAGTGAACGACTCCTTGTCCTGACGTTGACGAACTTCGTCCAAAGCGAATGCTCCGGATAGGACGCCGAGGTCGTACCATCGCGCCGCCGCCTGCCAGCCGCAGACCTTCCACCCGGTGAAGTCCACACCGGCGACATCCTTCTCTTTGGTCGCCTGGTTGAGGCCGGTGCCGGAGATTGCCGAGTCCGGCAACGTGCACGGATCCCACAGGGCGGCGTCGGGGTCGGCCGACATTGATGCTGATGAGGAGGGTGCCGCCACAGCAGTGGTCGTGGTCGCCGAGGGCGAGTCCGTGGAGTCGTCGCATCCGACGACAACAAGAGTGGCACCGACCGCGAGCGCGGCACCGCGCAGAACTTTCCCCCAGCTCGTCATCGGTTCCTCACCGCCGGTGCCGTACCGCATCGACGGGGGTCGGACCGGCTTCTCCGCCCCCTGCAAGCTGAGATCGACGCTACTGGCCCCGTCCCCATGGTCGCAACCAGTTCGGTGCTGATTCACGCCATCACAATTGTGAAGTCGTGCACCGCACCTCACCAGCCACGATCGTGTGCAACGGTGATCGTCTTACACCCTCAGCACGGCAGCGCGTACACGCCTATATCCACGCGCCGTCGTAGCGCCTCGAGCTAGGTGGCTCAAGTAGGGGCTCCGCCGACCCGCTCGACGCCGTAGCCACGTATAGGGGAAAAGGTTGACCACGGCGTGGCCGGTGTCGCGCTATGGCCCGCCCGGTAGACGGCGGTGTCCTGTCCCCACTTCGTCCGTCAAATCTTCGTAGCCGACAGCCAGTTCTGCCAGTTGCTCCCATGCGTCGCCGAGAGACTGCGTGGAGCTGCTCGCGAGTGCGGCGTAGGCGTATGCGGTGTACTGCGCGAGGCGATCGACCACCGAGCCAACGGTTTCGGTGTGAACTCGTGCCGCGCCGAGAGACGGTCGTAGTCGGGCGGTGACCCACCGGTCGATGTCTCGGACCAGGCGGGTGCGGCATTGATCGATCGACTCGGCTTGTTCGGGTCCTGCGGAGAGGCGGCGTTCGTGCAGTGCGGCGAGGTCCCGTGCCGCACTCAGCACGGGGTGGTCGTCGTGGGCGTCGCCACGGCAGGCGGCCAAGATGCGGTGCTTACCGGGGAAGGGTTCCATCTGGGTCACCGCACTCCGCCGGTTGCGGGCTGGTGAACCTGCGAAAGGGCGAGGCCGCAGAGCGAAGTTCTCACGCGCTCACGCCCTTTCCCCTTGATGCTTCGGTATGGGCTGCGAGGAGCCGGAATCGGGTCGGCGCAGATGGGGCGCGGACGTTTCCCTGGTCAGGTGACGGATGGATGCGAGGATCAACTGCCCAGAGGGGCGGTACGCGCCGCACGGGGGCTCGATCCAGTGGCGGAAGCGGGCGCACTTGTCGGTGGGGGACGGTAGCGCGATCTCTCCGCCGACGCGCACCACGGAGACGTCCAAGCGGAACATCTCTGCGAACAAACGGTCGTCATTGGGCAGATCAGGCCGCACCAAATAGCTCCACCTATGTGAGCGTGGGTGGGACATAATCGGGCCGATACCGTGCCCGCGGCGCTGTAGATCGATCTTCACGAGCTGTCCCAAATGGGCGGGCATCATCAGCGCCCAGACGATTCCGGCCCGAATGACGATGCGGCCCAACTCGGGTGGGTCGATGATCGCGGGCAGGCCGCACACCTGCCGGTAGTACCGGCAGCGGGACACGGGCGTATCCCCGAACTCCGATTGGTTCATTTCCAGACCTCTGCGCGAGTCGGTGAGCTAGGGTGCGCCCAGCCCTGGAAGTCGGCAGAACCCAGGGGCGGGGGGCGTGGTGGGAAATCGGGGTGGCCCCCCTCCTGGGCGCGCATTGAGCAAAACATCATTGACCTGCGCAAAGTCGGAATATTCGGCCTCCCAGTCGAGCTGGCCCGAATGTCCAGAGCAATCCCCGTACTGGGTGGCCGCCACCACCCAGTACGGGTTGAAGCCGCACGAAGAGAGGGGATTTCATGGACGAGCGTGACACCGGCTCTACCCTGCCGAGGCGTCAACTCGGTCACTACCTGCGTGACGCGCGAACCGCGCTCAATCTGTCGCTGGAAAAGCTCGCAGAGCTGACGGACTTGAGTTCGTCGGTGCTGCAACGCCTCGAGAAGGGAGAGGCTACGCGGCTGAAAGTGCGTGACATTCACGCGCTTTGCGAAGCCTTGGAATTGTCCGATCAGATGTCCAAAGCCCTGGTAGGACTCTTTCTGCACGGTACTGCTAAGAGCTGGTGGCACGAATACGGCACATTGATACCGGCTAACTTCGACGTGTACGTAGGGCTGGAGACGGCGGCACGGAGGCTGGCCGTGTACCAGCCATCGCTGGTGCACGGCCTACTCCAGACTCCTGACTATGCTCGTGCTCTCATCCGCGTGGGGAAGCCCACGGAGAGCACTGCCGAGCACGACCGCCGGGTCGAACTGCGTACGAAGCGTCAAACAATGATCACCAGAAAGTATCAACCTCTTGCGCTCGATGTGGTGCTGCATGAGTCAGTGCTGAGAAGTGCCGTGGGAGGGCCAAAAGTTATGGCACCTCAGCTGCATCACTTAGCTGAGGTCGGGAAGCTGCCCAATGTGACAGTCCGAATTCTGCCGTTCATGGCTGGGGCGCCGGTTGGTGATCCTGTGGGTCAGTTCGCGATTCTGGAGTTCGACAAGAACCTCAAGGGCGTTGCGGTGTCCCCTCCAGTCGTCTATCTGGAGACCTTCACGGGCTGTATGTACCTCGAAAAACCAGATGACGTGCAGCGGTACGATCGGGTGCATGACAGTCTCCGGCGGGCGGCGCTGGATGAAGCGGACAGCAGGAGCCTGCTCCGCCAGGTAGCGAAGGAGTTCTCAGCATGACTGCCGATCTATCTGAGGCCAACTGGTTCAAAAGCAGCCACAGCGCGACTCATTCCGACTGTGTCGAAGTCGCCTTCCTCGATGATGGCCACGTCGGCGTGCGGGACTCCAAGGCCCCGGCCGGTCCTATGCTTGTGTTCCAGCCTGATGTCTGGGACGCCTTCGCTGCGAGCTTCGTCGCTGGGGACACGCCGCAGCAATAGTGGGTGCGTTCCGCTGTAAGTGTGCCGAGCTAAGGGGGTTTGGTGTGGGAGCCGAAGTGGTGAGGGTTCAATGGTTCAAAAGCAGCCACAGCGCTACACAGGCTGACTGTGTCGAAGTCGCTTTCCTGGACGGAGACCACGTCGGCGTGCGGGACTCCAAGAACCCGACCGGTCCCGCGCTCGTCTTCACCGCCGGTGAGTGGGACGCGTTCACGGCGGACTTGCACGCGGGGAAGTCAAGCGAGTAGACGCTTGAGGCGGCCACGCGTGAATGTGGTTGATCAACGATGCCCCGGAACCCGTACGGCTCCGGGGCATCGGCTTTCTGTCGACAGTTGGCGCGGGGGCTCAGCTCACGGCACCGCGGTGAACAGTTCATAGCTGTGCCCATTGGGGTCGCGCACATAGACTCCTCGTCCTCCGCCGAGGCGATTGATCTGCCGGTCCCAGCCGTACTCCGGGCCGGACCCGTAGTCGACGCCAGCCCATTCCGATAGGCGTTCCAACACCGCGTCGAAGGTTTCGTCATCGACCAGGAACGCGTAGTGGCCGGGCTCGACCTGCCCGCGATGATCGAAGTCGAAGGTCAGGTCTTCGTTGACCCGCACCGGCGCGAACGGCCCCGCCGGAGCCGCCACCTCCAGCCCCAGTAACTCGGCGAAGAAACTCGCCGCGACCTGTTTGTCGGCCGCAGGCACGATCGTGTGATTCAGGACGATGGACATGGCGCCCTCCGTTCATTTGCATGCGATACGCACACAAATATATGTGCGTATCGCACGTAATGTCGAGCCGTGTCCGCACGCGAGTGCTGGTAGGTTGGCGGCCGTGAACCGCTCCAGCGCCGACGTTCCCGAGGTCGACGGCGGACCCGCGCTCTTTCGACTGGTCCGTTTCTGGTCCCGCCGCTGGATCAACCAAGCGCTGACCGGCGTACCGGCGGAACCGGACCACGACATGCGCCAGGCTCAACACGTCCAAGTCGTCGAAGCCGTGGCGGCCACGCTGCGCACCGCCGAGGAAGCCACCGTCACCACCGTCGCCACCCAGCTCGGCCTCGACCATTCCGGAGCCAGCCGCATGGTCCGCGACGCCGTCACATCCGGCTACCTGACCCGAACCGACTCCGCCCACGACCGCCGCCGCGTAGTCCTGAGCCTCACCGACGACGGCCACGACCTCCTAACCGCCTCCCACGACTGGCAACGCCGCTGCTTCGACCGACTCACCGCCACCTGGAGCCCCCGCGACCGCCACCAATTCGCCACCTACCTGCAACGCCTGGCCGACGAGGCAACCATCTGAGTCCCGACTATCTCGCGTAGTCGTACGCGGCCTGTCGGTCGCATGCCACGTCCTGCTGACAATTCAGCTTGCGCGGGATTCGGCCGGGCGGCACCGGCGGTTATTCGCGAAGCGTAACATATATGGTACGCTCATATGGACGTGTGGGAGGTGAGCGCGATGAGTGGCGAGAGCGTGTTCTGGGACGACTTGGCCGATGACTTGCAGGACCCGGAGTTCCTCCGTGAGTTCGTGTTGGAATCGATCCGAGTCAAGACCGTCGACGCAATCATCAACGCACTCGACGACGCGCGGGCCGCCGCGAGCTTGTCGAAGGCGGAACTGGCGCGTGCGGCCGCGATGGAACCGGCGGCGGCGCGGCGCTTGCTCGGCGCCGGTTCGGTGAATCCCACACTGCGCACGGTGTCGGAACTGGCGGCTGCCCTGGGTCTCCGGTTGACGCTGGAGCCGCTCGGCTCCGGCGGCAAAGCCCTCTCGACCGCGCTGGTTTCCGGCAAGGTGGACGACCTCGCTGAACTGAAGGATGCGGTAGAGCAGTTCGATCGCGACTAGGAGATAGAGCGCGGATTCTCTGCGAAGTACTCGGTTCCCAAAGAGCGGACTTGGGCGTAGTCGCTTTCGGAAAGGATCGTTCGAAACGGCTTACTGAGGCCGGTGATGATGACCAGCAACGGCTTGTCGACATCTTGGGCCTCGTAGTCCAGTCGGCAGTAGAGACGGTGGTGGGTGCGATCAGGACCGTCGCAGCGGAGTTCGAACCATCCGGTCATGTTCCCGTGCATGGCTTCCCAGTAGCCGCCGCCGGCGAACCTTTTGGGCGGCGCTTGGGCGACGGCGATCAGTCGTGCATTGAACTTCGCGCGAACCCCGGCAGGTAGCGCCCGAAGATATTCACGAGCAGGAACCGTTCCATCTATGCGGCGCCGGAAGTAGACCACGTCGTGATGATCGTCCGAGGACGGTTTCGTTTGGGCAACGGACGAGGCGAGTTTGTTCGGTCTTCGACTTTTCCTTCGTGTCCGCTCGTCCGGTGACATCGTTAGACGATGTCTTGTGCGCCAATTGGTTTCACATTCTGGCCCGGCGTGTTCCGGCGACGCACCGATGAGTCACGGGCACGAGCGACCGCGTTGATCGATCCGATAAGTCCGGCGCGGCGACCGCTTCAAAACTTTCACCGGTCGGTGGTATAGGTGCCGACCAGTTGTCCGTCGCCGAGGCTCGCGTCGACTATCGCGGATCGTGCCTCATCCGGTGGGGTGTCCGTGTCCACCTGGACGGGGCGCGAGAGCGCGTACACGATGAATCGGTAGTGGTGGACGCCGGTACCGGCGGGTGGGCAGGGTCCGAAGTATTCGGCTCGGTTCGCGCTGTTCAGGCTGACCAGCCCGCCCGCCGGGGTCTGCCCCTGGTCGGTGGACGTGGTGGTCGGCGGGATATTGCTGACCACCCAGTGGGTGAACAGGCCGCTGGGGGCGTCCGGGTCGTCCACGATCAGCGCGAGGTGGGCGGCTTGTGGGGGAGCTGTCCAAGTCAGCGGCGGCGGCTCATTTCTGCCATTGCAGGTGTAGACCACCGGGATCGGGTCGCCATCGTTGAAAGCGGAACTACGCACGGAGATTTCGTTCGTCGCGGGCATCGCGGCCTCCGCTCGAGGGGAGGGGACAGGGATCGAGTCCGGCGATTCACCTGTCTCGACCCGAGCGGGACGAACCGGCGCGCGACGGCGACGGATACCAGGCGAACCCGGTATGTCGTTGTCAGTCCAGCGTAGGCCGCTGAGTGCGGACCTCAAAGCCAGGCGGCAAATAAGCCGTTATGGGCGGTCGCGGTCGACCGTAACGGCACCGGCCGGGTCGGATTCCGCCGGGTCGAAGCTCCGGTCGCGGGGCACTGATGCCCGCCCGCGGTCGTCCCGATAGCGGGTGGTCGTTTCCGATAGCGATAACGGCGGCCACCGTTTGAACCGGAGGCCGCCGTTTCCTCATTCGGACCGCGCCGCCGGGGCCGGGTTGCCTGCGAGCGTCGAGATCGTCTCGATCCGCGCCACCGCGTCGGTGACGATCCGCTCGATCAGCTCCTTGCACGTGGGCAAGTCATCGATGATGCCCGTGACCTGCCCCGCGGCGAGCACACCCGCCTCGGTGTTGCCCTCGACCAATCCGGCGCGCAGCAGCATCGGCGTGTTCGCGGCCATCACGACCTGGGACCAACTGAGGTCCTTGGTCTTTCGCATGGCCAGGCCGTCGCGGACCATGGTGGACCACTTCATGCCGGTCATGCTCTTGAACCGGGCCGCGTTGCCGACGGCGGCGGTGAGCCCCCGCCAGCGCCCCGAATGCTCCAGCCGCTGCACCAGTTCGGTGTTCAGCACGCGGTGCGGCATGCCGTCGACCTTGAGCGACACCACCGTGTCCTGGAGCTGTCGTTGCAGGTACTCCTGCTTGACGGCGTCGGGAACGGTGCTCTCCTGGGTGAGCAGGAACCGGGTGCCCATCGCCACGCCCGCCGCGCCGTAGGCCAGCGCGGCGGCCAGGCCGCGCCCGTCGAAGAACCCGCCCGCCGCCACCACGGGAATGTCCACCGCGTCGAGTACGGAGGGCAGCAGCAGGGTGGTGGCCACCGGGCCGGTGTGCCCGCCGCCCTCCCCGCCCTGCACGATCACCGCGTCCGCGCCCCAAGACGCGACTTTGACCGCGTGCTTGGCCGCGCCGATGGACGGGATGACCACCACGCCCGCGTCTTTCAGCTTCGCGATCAAATCCTGTTTGGGGGCCAGCGCGAACGACGCGACCGCCACCTTCTCCCGGATCAGCAGGTCGATCCGCTCCGGGGCGTCCGCGGCGTCGGCGCGGATGTTCACCCCGAACGGTTTCGCGGTGTGCGCTTTGGTCTTCGCGATGGCCGCTTCCAGCTCCGCGAAAGTCATGGTCGCCGAAGCGAGAATGCCGAGGCCGCCCGCCTCGGCGGTGGCCGACACCAGGCTCGGGCCCGCGACCCAGCCCATGCCGGTCTGCACGATCGGGTGCTCGACGCCGACCAGATCGGTCAGCGCGGTGCGCAGGCGTGGGCTCATGACGGGACCTCGGTTTCGCGAATCTTCTTGGGATCGAGCACCTCCCGGATCAGCCGCAGCTCCTCGGCGGTCGGCTGCCGAGTCTCGCCCGCCTCGGCGAGACCGGCGATCTCGAACGAGGTGTTCTCCGCGACCTCGTCGGCGGTGACGCCGGGGTGCAGGCTGCGGGCGCGCATGGTGTGCCCGGGACCTTCGAAATCGAAGACGCCCAGGTTGGTCACCACGCGGTGCAGGTGATGGAAGCGGTAGGCCGGGTCGGCCTGGTCGACCTTGTCGTATCCCACACCGCAGACGATGTCGACCTTGTCGGTGAACACCCGCTTCGTGTGCCGCGCGACCCAGTAACTGGTGGCGTGGTTGATCGTATTGCCCGGAGCGCCACGCGAACCGAACATCTGACGGGTCGGCTGCCGCAACGAGCCGAACGCCGACAGGTTCTGGTTGCCGAACCGGTCGATCTGGTTGGCCCCCATCACCACGTGCCGCCGCCCGGAGGCCACCACGTCGAAGACCTTCCGGAACGGAATCCAGCCTTCGATCGGCGCTTTGCCGCCCAGCGGGGGAGTCTCGGCGAGCAGCAGCGCCTCGCCGTCGGACAGCAGCAGGTCCGGTTCGGTGGTGAGCTTGGCCAGACGCGCGCCGATGATCGACATCGGCGACATCGGGCTGGCCATGATCTCTCCCGCGCCGCTGAAGATCTCCGCGCAGGCGACCGCGCAGATCTCGGCGCGGGTGACGGTCTCGGTAGTGGTCATCACGCCTCCTCGGCGAATCGGCGGACGGCGGCCTGGTACTGCTCCTCGGAGCCGGCCAGGTAGGTGTCGACGAATTGCTGCCACGTTTCCGGCGTCTTCGCAGCTGCCACGTAGTGCTTCTGGAACTTCTCGTCCCGGCCGTAGTCGTCGCCGGCCAGGGTGAAGTGCGCGCCGTTGGGGGCCTCGACCACGCCGTCCACCATCATGCGGTTGAGCAGCAGCGCTTGCAGCGGAACGGTTTTCACCAGTTCGTCGGTCTCCACCACCCGCTCCACCGAGACGTAGCGGCGCTGCGCGGCAAGACAGAACAGGTCGTCGAAGTACGGGTCGACGCCGGTGTAGGCGGCATTGCCGTGCGCGTCGCCGAGGTTGAGGTGCACCAGCGCCGCGTCGAGATTCAGCGCGGGCATGGCGATCAGAGTCTCGGGTGTGCCGTCGACCGGGTAGGGCGATTCGATCGTCTTCAGCTCGCCCTCCCAGAAGTTCGGCACGTCGGAGCCGAGCCCGGCGCGGATCGGCAGGAACGGCAGTCGCGCCGCGGCCGCCTCCAGCCCGCATTTGAGCATGCCCTCGTCCATCTCGCGGGCAGCCAGCTTGCCGGAGGTGCGCGCCGCGGCGAACCACGGGTCGTAGAACGGCGCAGAATCCAGCGACACGAATCCGTAGTACGCCTTGCGCACCTTGCCCGCCGAGCACAGCAGCCCGAGGTCGGGCCCGCCGTAGCTCACCACGGTCAGGTCCGTGATGTCCGAACGCAAGATGGCCCGCACCAGCGCCATCGGCTTGCGCCGCGACCCCCAGCCGCCGATGCCGATCGTCATCCCGCTGCGCAGCTCGCCGACGACCTCGTCGAGCGACATCCGCTTGTCTCGCATGGGTGTTTCCTCTCCTGGTTGGCGGCGCTCTCGGGGCCCTCCGTGGTCACACACGCTGCCGTCTCCGGGCCCGTCGTTCGCGCCGCGTCTCACTGCCCGCTCTTGCGCGCCGCGAGGTCGTCGTCGAACCGGGCGCGGATCTCGTCGGCGACGCCGGCGAGGTTGAGTTCGAAGGTGAATCCCTGCTCGTACCGGTAGCTGCGGTGCACGTCCTGCACGTCGATGCCGTTCAGGGCCCGCTTGGCCGCCCTGATCACCCGGCCGTCCTTCGCCGCGATGTTCTTGGCCAGCTCCAAGGCGGCGGCGTCGAGTTCGGCGCGCGGCACCACCTGGTAGACCGAACCGTAGTGGTGCAACTGCTGCGCGGTGATGGTGCTCGCGGTGTAGAACAGCGCGCGCATCAGGTGCTGGGGCACCAGCCGTGCGAGGTGCGTCGCCGCGCCGAGCGCGCCGCGGTCGACCTCGGGCAGTCCGAAGGTGGCGTCGTCGGAGGCGATCACGACGTCCGCGTTGCCCACCAACCCGATACCACCGCCCAGGCAGAAGCCTTGCACCACCGCGATCACCGGTACCTGGCAGTCGTACACCGCGGCGAACGCCTCGAAGCAGCCGTGGTTGGCGTCGATCAGCGCCTGGTGGCCGGGCTTGCTCTGGATCTCCTTGATGTCCACACCCGCGTTGAACCCGCGGTTCTCCGCGCGCAACACCACCACCTTGGTGTCCGGATCACGGCCCGCCGCGCGCACTTCGTCGGCGATGGCGAACCAGCCGTCGGTAGGGATGGCGTTGACCGGCGGATAGTCGACGGTGACCACGCTGATGCCGGTCGATTCGGAGTGGCGGTTGATCCCCATGGCAAGTCCCATCGTGTGTACCAGCGCATTGGCAAAGCAAGCAGTTGCTTGGTAGGTTAGCACGGTGGCACTCGAAATCGATCTGGCCGGGCGCGTCGTTCTGGTGACGGGCGGTGTGCGCGGCGTCGGCGCGGGCGTGAGCAAGGCATTCCTGGCCGCGGGCGCGACCGTCGTGGCGTGCGCGCGGCGACCGGCCGACGCGCCGGTCGAAGTCGACGGGCGCGCGATCGACTACCTGCCCTGCGATGTGCGGGACGCGGACGCGGTGCATGCGCTGGTCGACACGATCACCGAGCGCCACGGCCGCCTCGACCATCTGGTCAACAACGCCGGTGGCGCTCCTTTCGCGCTCGCCGCCGAAGCGAGCAAGAACTTCCACACCAAGATCGTCGAGCTGAACCTGCTCGCTCCGCTGCTGATGGCGCAGGCCGCCAACGCGGTGATGCAGCGGCAGGACGAGGGCGGCTCGATCGTGAACGTCTCCAGCGTCAGCGGGCACCGCCCATCGCCGGGGACCGCGGCCTACGGTGCGGCCAAGGCGGGGATGGACAGTCTCACCGGCTCGCTCGCCGTCGAGTGGGCCCCGAAAGTGCGGGTGAACTCGCTGGTGGTCGGCCCAGTGGATACCGAGCTGAGCCAGTTGCACTACGGCGATCAGGACGGCGTCGACGCGGTGGGCCGGACCATTCCGCTCGGCCGCATGGCCCGCCCTGACGACGTCGGCCGCTGTGCGGTGTTCCTGGCCTCCCCGCTGGCCGCCTACGTCAGCGGCGCGACCCTGCTGGTGCACGGCGGCGGCGAGCGGCCCGCCTTCCTCGCCGCGTCCACTGCCGACCAGCAGTCCTGAACGCGCCGGGGACGAAGAAGAACCAGGTAGGAGCGGTGGGGTGGAGCGTGAGCACGGAGAGCCCCGCTCATATCGGAAAGCGACACCGGGCATGAGCGATCAGGCCCGGAGGCGGCAGCGGAGCGTGACCATGGAGGGCCCGCTCACATCGGAAAGGGACACAGTATGGACACCGAGCAGATCTGCGCCGGACGCGTCGTCATCGTCACCGGCGCGGGCCGTGGCATCGGCCGGGCGCACGCCCTCGCGTTCGCCGCGGCGGGCGCCCGCGTGGTGGTCAACGACATCGGTTCGACGCTGGACGGCGCGGCCACCGCGGAAACGCCTGCCGCGCAGGTGGTCGCGGAGATCGAGGCGCTCGGCGGCCAGGCCGTGACCAACGGCGACGACGTCGCCGACTGGGAAGGCGCTCGCAGGCTCGTCCGCCAGGCCGTCGACACCTTCGGCAGGTTGGACGTGCTGGTCAACAACGCCGGTTTCGTGCGCGACCGGATGCTGGTCAACCTGAGCGAGGACGAGTGGGACGCGGTGGTCCGCGTGCACTTGAAGGGCCACTTCGCCACCATGCGGCACGCGATCGAATACTGGCGCGCGGAGGCCAAGGCGGGCCGCCCGGTGGATGGCCGGATCATCAACACCAGCTCCGGCGCCGGTCTGCAGGGCAGCGTCGGTCAGGGCAATTACGGCGCGGCCAAGGCGGGCATCGCGGGCCTGACGCTCACCGCCGCCGCCGAGTTCGCCCGCTACGGCGTGACGGTGAACGCGATCGCCCCGTCCGCGCGCACCAGGATGACCGAGACGGTGTTCGCGGACATGATGGCCAAGCCGGAGAACGGCTTCGACGCGATGGCGCCGGAGAACGTGTCTCCGCTGGTCGTGTGGTTGGGCAGCGCGCAGTCGGCGGCCGTGACCGGGCGGGTGTTCGAGGTCGAGGGCGGCAAGGTGGCGCTGGCCGACGGTTGGCGGCACGGGGTGGCCGTCGATCGCGGGGCGCGCTGGGAGCCGGCCGAGCTCGGCCCGGTGGTGGCCGATCTGATCGCCAAGGCGCCTGCGCCGGAGCCGGTGTACGGGGCCTGATCGGCTTCGCCCCTTTCGGGGCGCGTTCGCGGGCCGGGGTCTAGTATGGGCACCCATCCGTTTTGGAAAGTCCCGTGTGGGAGGGCGACCGGGCACAGAACTGCGCTTCGACTGATGAGGGGAAGGCTCGGCGCATGGCGGTAGGTCGCGCATTCCATGTGCTGGCAGCAGCCTGCGCTGTCGCGGGATCGGCCCTGCTCGGTGGTGCGGCCTCCGCCGATGCGCAATCCCCCTGCCCCTCGTGCGTCGCCGACCCCGCTCCGCCGCCCTACGACAGCGGCGATGCCTGGTACCCGCTGACGGTGCCAGGGCAGCGATCCGAGATCAGCGCGGATTCAGCCGACTCGGCCGACCCGGTCACCGGGACCGGTTCGGCCGCCGCGGGTTCGGCGGCTGCCGGTTCCGCCGCCGGTTCCGCCGGGCTGGGTGTGGTGCTCGGTTCCGGTTCGGCCGGTCTCGGTGTGGTGCTCGGATCTGGTTCGGCCGGTCTCGGTGTGGTGCTCGGTTCGGGGTCCGCTGGACTGGCGCTCGCCCTCGGTTCCGGCTCGGCCGGTCTGGGTGTCGCGCTCGGTACTGGTTCCGCTGTGGTCGGTGGCACCGGTTCGGCCGCGCTGGGCACCGGTTCGGCTGTGGTCGGTGGCACCGGTTCGGCCGCGCTGGGCACCGGTTCGGCTGTGGTCGGTGGCACCGGTTCGGCCGCGCTGGGCACCGGTTCGGCTGTGGTCGGTGGCACCGGTTCGGCCG
>NZ_BAFP01000014.1 GCF_000308455.1 Nocardia abscessus NBRC 100374
TCGGCCGGACCGCACAGGCCGCGAACGGAAACCACCGTTCGCGGCCTGCGTCGTGTGTGTCTCGCGATGACCTTCGATTACCGCAACTTCGGTGTCAGCGAGGTGGAGCCACGGCAATTGGTGGATATCAGCGGGCACATCGCCGACATCCGCGCGGCGATCACCTGCGCCCTCGCCCAACCCGATGTGGACCCCGAACGCCTCGTGCTGTGGGGAACCTCGCTGGGCGGCGGGCACGTCGTCACCGTCGCCGCCGAAGACGGCCGGGTGGCGGCGCTCGTCGCACCCGCGCAAGGTGGAAGGCCGGTCTGCCAAGACACCTTGTCGGTGACGGTGCTCGGCATCGGTGCCGACACCATCGGTCGCGACCGGTTTCGCAGCGAAGGTCGCGCCGGTGCCGCGGAAACGGTCGCTATCCAGCCAGTTCGGCGACCATCCGCCGTAGCTGGTCGGCACGCTCGGTGGAAGTCCGCGCCTTCATCAGCCGGAGGAAGTGGGCGTACTGCGCGGTGCGGTCGAGTTGTTCGAATCTGTTCTGGGCGAGGGGATTCGCACCGAGCGCGTCACGCAGGTCGGCTGGGCAGGTGGCGGTGCGCTGAGGTGCGTACGCGGCGGACCAGCGGCCGTCCGACTGGGCGGCGGCGATGGCCGCGAAGCCGGGGGCGCGCATCCGGCCCGTGGCGATCAGTGCTTCGGCTTTACCGACATTGACCTGCGACCAAGGGCTCTTCGGACGGCGCGGCGAGTACCGCTGGAGGTAGTGATCCGCGTCGAGGCCGCGGCGGTGACTGTCGATCCACCCGAAGCACAGCGCGCCGTCGAGCGCCTCGGTAATCGTGATCGTCGTGCCCGCGGCCCCCTTCTTCGCGATCTTCAGCCAGACCCCGACGGCCCGGTCGTGATGGGCTGCGAGCCACTCCTCCCACTGCCCGATGTCGGTGCAAATAAGGATTCCCGTTTCATCCCACTGACCCACACGTGCCTCCAAAGATGCGGTGCTGTTCATACACCTCATCCTCCGCCCCAAAGTGCTCATCAACTGAGCACTTCACCTTCCGAGTGGCACATGAGCATGGGGTGATCTCGGGTTCTTCGCGCTCATGTGCCAATCGGCGCACGGCGGGGTGAGAGTAGTACAGTTATCATAAGTCTATTACTCAGGGGAGGCCGTGTGCGGAAGCCGTCCGACATCTTCGACCGCGACCGGGAATGGGAGGCGTTGACCCGGTTCGTCAACGACTCCGCACCGGGTGCGACTCTCGGTGTGGTCTCCGGTCGCCGCAGACAAGGCAAGAGCTTCCTGCTCGAGGCGGTCTGTGAAGTCGCCGACGGCTTCTATTTCTCCGCGCAGGAGGCCACCGACGCGGAATCGCTCGCGGCGATAGGGGAAGCGCTCAGCCGCCACCTCGATCTCGTGGCTCCCTTCACCCCGGCGCACTGGGGGCAGGTGATCGACGTGCTTCTCCGCATGGGCATCGAGGGGAACACGCCTGTGGTGATCGATGAGTTCCCCTATCTGGCCAGGGCGAATCCGGCTCTGCCATCGATCATTCAGGGAGCGTATGCGCCGAGGCGTGCCGAGCGCACCGCTTCTCGCACCCGGTTGCTGCTGTGTGGTTCGGCGCTGTCCTTCATGGGTAGCTTGCTCTCAGGAAACGCCCCGCTGCGCGGCCGCGCGTCGCTCGAATTGCCGATCGCCACATTGAACTACCGTCGAGCAGCGGAGTTCTGGGGGATCACCGATGCGCGGCTGGCCCTGCTCGTACATTCGGTGGTGGGCGGAACGCCGGCGTATCGGACCGAGATGATGCGCTACGACGCCCCTGCGGATCTCGCGGATTTCGATGATTGGGTGGTGCGAGCGATCCTGTCTCCAGGAAGCCCCATGTTCCTGGAGGCGCGTTACCTACTCGCCGAAGAGCCCGATCTTCGCGACGGCGCGCTCTACCACTCCGTGCTGAACGCCATCGCCACCGGCAACACCGGCCGGGGCGGCATCGCCGGCCACGTCGGCCGCCCGGTGAATACGCTGGCGCATCCCTTGACCGTGCTCGAGGACGGGGGTTTCATCACCCGTGAACCCGACGCGTTCCGCGCCAACCGCAGCGATTTCCGCATCGCCGAACCGCTGGTCACGTTCTACCACGCGATTATGCGGCCGTTCTGGCCGCAGCTGACCTTGGCCGCCGATACCCACCGCATCTGGCAACGAGCGTCGCATCGATTCGCCAGCAACGTGATCGGTCCACACTTCGAGCGGATCTGCCGAGAGTGGGCCACGCTTTTCGCCCAGGAAACCACCGGCCGCAATCGGCTCGGCGACCTTCCTGTGCAGGTTTCGTCCGGCACGGTCAATGATCCAGCCAACCGTACGACACACGAAGTCGACGTCGTCGCGATCGGTTACGCCGAGGACGGCCGCCCACCGCTGCTCGGCATCGGGGAGGCGAAGTGGAACGAGGTGATGGGCCTCGGCCACTTGGACCGTCTGCGGCGTCTGCGCGAACTGGTCGCCGCGGGCGGGAAATTCGACGTCACCGGCATGCGCTTGCTCTGCTTCTCCGGCGCAGGCTTCAGCGAAGACCTCCAACGGGCCGAACGCGATGGGGAAGTCGAGTTGATCGGACTCGATGAATTGTACGGCCGCTCGTGAACGCGCGACGTCAGCTTGCCATGCAGGACGACGTAGGTGCAGGTGTTCGAGTGCTCGCTCCTCCGAACACCTACAGCCAGGTATCCAATGTCGTCGTGGTGAGGAAGTGCTCGAGGTCGGCGCGCCAAGGGGCCGGGGTGGTCTTCTCGGGTTCGATGGCGGTGTACTGCCCCCGGTAGAACAGCAGGGGGCGGCCGGTGGTCGTCGTTTCGGTGAGGGACTGGACCCGGCCGATGACGATGTAGTGATCGCCGCCGTCGACGACGCTGTCGACCTTGCATTGGATGGTGGCCAGCGCGTCGTCCAGGACCGGCAGGTCGAGGTCGGAGGTATGCCAGGCGGCGCCGGCGAACTTGTCGGGTTCGCGGGAGCCGAAGCGGGCGCACAGTTCGCGCTGCTGTTCGGCGAGGACGTTCACGCAGAAGCGCCCGGATTTCTCGATCGCCGCCCAGGACCTGGACGCCTTGGTCGGGCAGAACAGCACCAGGGGCGGTTCCAGCGAGAGGGCGGCGAACGATTGGCAGGCGAAGCCGATCGGGGCCTGTTCGCCGTCGAAGGTGGTGATCACGGTGATGCCGGTGCAGAACTGCCCGAGCACATTCCGGAACTGCCGTGGATCGATCTCGGATCCGTCCGCGGTCATCGTTTCGCTCGCCCTCTCGGTCACTGCTGCCGCTGTCCGACGGTGAAGTCGTGGCCCCACAGGCTCACCGCGGTGGATTCCCGCGCGATCCAGTCGTGGTCGTCCACTTCCAAGCCCTCGCAACCGAATTCGACGTCGAATCCGCCCGGTGTCTTCATGTAGAAGGAGAGCATCTTGTCGTTGACGTGCCGCCCGAGCGTCGCCGACATCTTGACCTTCTTGCGCAGCGCGCGGTCCAAGGCCAGCCCGACGTCGTCGGCGTTCTCCACCTCGATCATCAGGTGCACGATGCCGCTCGGTGTCGGCATGGGCAGGAACGCCAGCGAGTGGTGGCGCGGATTGCAGCCGAAGAACCGCAGCCAGGCGGGCTCACCGTCGGCCGGGCGGCCGACCATCTGCGGTGGCAGCCGCATCGAGTCACGCAGCCGGAAGCCGAGGACGTCGCGGTAGAACTCCAGCGCCGCCTTGTCGTCCTTGGTGCTGAGCACCACGTGCCCGAGCCCCTGCTCCTCGGTGACGAACTTGTGCCCATACGGACTGACCACCCGGCGGTGCTCCAGCGCCGCGCCGTGGAACGCCTCGAGCGTGTTGCCGGAGGGGTCGTCGAACCGGATCAGCTCGTACACCCGGCGATCGGCCAGTTCGGCGGCGGTGCCCTCCTTGAAGGGCACGCCCGCCGCGTCCAGCCGGTTGCGAATGTCCTGCAGCTCTTCGGCGTTGGCGGTTTCCCAGCCCGAGATCTGCAGCCGGTCCTTCTCGCCGGGGACGATCACCAGCCGGGCCGGGAACTCGTCCATGCGCAAATACAACGCTTCGGGGTCGGCCCCCTTGCCCTCGACCATGCCGAGGACCTTCAGGCCGTACTCCCGCCAGGCGGCCATGTCGGTCGCCTCGATTCGCAGATATCCCAGTGAACGGATTCCCATCACTTCTCCTTGACGCCCGCGAGGAAATCGATGGCCAGCCGGTTGAACTCGTGGAACTTCTCCAGCTGCGCCCAGTGCCCGCACCCGCCGAAGACGTGCAGCTGTGCGCGCGGGATCAGCTTGGTCGCCACCAGCGCGCCGTCCAGCGGGTTGACCCGGTCCTCGCGACCCCAGATCAACAGCACCGGCTGACGCAGCTTGTAGGCGTCACGCCAGAGCATGCCCTTCTCGAAGTCCGCGCTCGCGAACGACTTGCCCATGGCGCGGGTCGCGGCCAGCGCCTCCGGCGTGCTCGCCGAAGCGAACCGCTCCTCGATCAGCTCGTCGGTGACCAACGACTGGTCGAAGACCATGATGCGCAGGAACGCCGCCAGGTTCTCCCTGGTCGGCTCGTAGTTGAACTTGGAGAGCAGCTTCACGCCCTCGGTCGGATCGGGCGCGAACAGGTTGGTGCTCAGCCCGCCCGGTCCCATCAGGACCAGCTTTCCGGCCCGATCCGGGTAGTCCAGCGCGAACCGGACCGCCGCGCCGCCACCGAGCGAGTTGCCCAGCAGGTGCACCCGCGAGGTGATCTCCAGGTGGTCGAGCAGGTCCTTCAGCGCCGACGCGCTGTGCACGAAGTACTGCGGATGCTCGGTGGGCTTGTCCGAGCGGCCGTAGCCGGGCTGGTCGACGGCGAGCACGTGGAAGTGCTCGGCGAGCACCGGGATGTTGCGCGCGAAGTTCGACCACGAGGACGCGCCCGGACCGCCGCCGTGCAGCAGCACGATCGTCGGCCCGTTGCCGACGCCCGCCTCGTGGTAGTGCAGCCGCAGATCGGGCCGCACCTGCGCGTAGCGGGAAGTCGATTCGGCGGTGAGTTCCACGGTCGATGTCACGGTCACCCCTCCTAGACCATGCCGTCGGTGACGGGCAACCCGAACTCGTGCGTGCCGTACATCAGGTACGCGCGCTCCGGATCGTTGGCCGCGTGCACCCGGCCGGCGTGCGCGTCACGCCAGAAGCGTTGCAGCGGTGTGTCGTTCGACAGCGCGGTGGCCCCGGAGCTCTCGAACAGCTTGTCGATCGCGGTGATCGAGCGGCCGGTCGCGCGTACCTGGTCGCGGCGGGCCCGCACGCGCAGGTCGAACGGGATCTCCTCGCCCGCCACCAGCAGCGCGTATTCGTCGGCCACGTTCCCCGACAGCTGCCGCCACGCGGCGTCGATGTCGCTGGCGGCCTCCGCGATGCGCACCTTGGCGAACGGGTCGTCCTTGGCCTTCTCGCCCGCGTAGGCCGCGCGCACCCGCTTGCCCTGGTGCTCCACGTGCGCCTGGTAGGCGCCGTAGGCCATGCCGACGATCGGGGTGGAGATGGTGGTGGGATGGATGGTGCCCCACGGCATCTTGTACACCGGGTCGGTGTTCCGCTCCAGGCCGGGCGATTTCAGCTCGCTCATCGCGCGGAAGCTGAGGAATCGGTGCGACGGCACGAAGACGTCCTTCACCACGACGGTGTTGGAACCGGTGCCGCGCAGGCCGACCACGTTCCACACGTCGTCGATGCGGTAGTCGTCGCGCGGGATGAGGAAGCTGCCGAAGTCGACCGGCTTGCCGTCCTTGATCACCGGGCCGCCGAGCACCGCCCAGGTGGCGTGATCGCAGCCGGAGGACCAGGCCCACGCGCCGTTGACGAGGTAGCCGCCGTCGACGACCGTGCCCGCGCCCATGGGTGCGTAGGAGGAGGAGATCCGCACTTCGGTGTCCTCGCCCCAGACGTCTTCCTGCGCTTGCTGGGCGAACAGCGCGAGATGCCAGTTGTGCACGCCCACGATGCCCGCCACCCAGCCGGTGGAGCCGCACGCGCTGGCGATCTTGCGCACGGTGTCGTAGAAGACCACCGGATCGGCGGCGTGACCGCCCCACTGCTTGGGCTGGAGCAACCGGAAGAAGCCGGTCTCCTGCAACGCCTTCATGCTTTCGTCGGGGATGCGCCGCAGGTCCTCGGCCTCCTGTGCGCGTTCGCGCAACGTCGGCAACAGCGCTTCGACCCGTTCGGTCACTTCTTGCGTCATCTCGGGACCTGCTCCTGCCTGGTCGGTTGATGTCCGGAATGTCATTTGCCTCTGAGACTAGAACAGGTTCCTATTTATGTCGAGAACCGGTGTCCACCCCCGCTCGGACATGCGCTCATGCAGGAAGTGAGGGGAATCGCTGGCGTCCAGAGCGCCAGTTTTGTAACGTGTTCTAGTACAGATGGAGGAGGATTCGCGATGGCAGTTACCCCACAGGGCGGCGGTGCGAAGGTACGGGAGCTGGATGTCGGCACCGCACCGACCCGCTATGCGCGGGGATGGCATTGCCTGGGGCTGGCCAAGACGTTCCGGGACGGCAAGCCGCACGCGGTGAACATCTTCGGCACCAAGCTGGTCGTTTGGGCCGACAGCAACGGTGAACTGCGGGTGCTCGACGCCTACTGCAGGCACATGGGCGGCGACCTGAGCATGGGCGAGGTCAAGGGCGACGACATCGCCTGTCCGTTCCACGACTGGCGCTGGTCGGGGACCAACGGCAAATGCACCGCGATTCCGTACGCCCGCCGGGTGCCGCCGTTGGCGCGCACCAGGAAGTGGACCACCCTCGAGCGCAACGGCCAGCTGTTCGTCTGGCACGACCACGAGGGCAGCCAGCCGCCGCCCGAGGTCACGATTCCGCACATCAAGGGCCCTTACACCGACGCGGACGGCAACCCCACCGAGGAACTCGACAGCGGGTGGACCGACTGGACCTGGAATTCGATGCTGATCGAAGGCGCCAACTGCCGCGAGATCATCGACAACGTGGTCGACATGGCCCACTTCTTCTACATTCATTTCGCCTTCCCGACGTACTTCAAGAACGTCTTCGAGGGGCATATCGCCACCCAGTTCCTGGAGACCAAAGGCAGGCCGGACATCGGCATGGCCTCCAAGTACGGCGGTGACACGCTGCTCAAGTCCGAAGCCTCGTATTTCGGACCCTCGTACATGATCAACCCGCTGATCAACATCTACAGCGGTTACGAGGTCAAAAGCGTCCTGATCAACTGCCACTACCCGGTCACGCAGGACTCCTTCGTCCTGCAATGGGGCATCACGCTGGAGAAGCCGAAGGGCGTCGAGGGCGAGATGGCGACCAAGCTGGCGGAGAAGATGACCGAGGGCATCAGCGTCGGCTTCCTGCAGGACGTGGAGATCTGGAAGCACAAGTCCAAGGTCGAGAATCCGCTGCTGTGCGAGGAGGACGGGCCGGTCTACCAGCTGCGTCGGTGGTACGACCAGTTCTACGTCGACCTGGCCGACGTCACCGAGAAGATGACCCAGCGCTTCGAGTTCGAGGTGGACACCACCAAGGCGAACGAGGCGTGGGAGGCCGAGGTCGCCGAGAACCTGCGGCGCAAGCGCGAGTCCGAGGAAGCCGAGGCCGGCGTCTGATGGCGGCCACCTGGGCGAAGGCACCCGATTTCGCCGATCAACCCGCGCGGCGAGCCGAAGTGCACGCCCAGACGGTGGTCGACAAGCAGCGGTACCTGGAGGACGGCCTGACCCCGCTGCGGTGTCAGGCCTGCCAGAGCCAGGTGCTGGTGCGCAAGAGCAGCACGCACCAGACCTCGGTGCAGTGGACCGGCGATCCCGCCGAACGCTGCCCGGTCTTCGCCGAGCTGAGCGCGCGCGGCCACGGGCCGGGCCGCCCTGACTCGTGTCCCGACCTGGAGCGCACCATCGCCTGGGCCGTGACCGAGGGACTGCTCGAAATCCCTGACTAGGCACGGTATTCGAGGGTGCTCGGCGCGGATCGGTTAGCCCGCCGATCGCCGCGGCGGTGACCGTGCTGTCGCGGGCGAGCCGTGCTCGGGCTACGTTGACGGGAACAAGAAGACCTTCGTGCCGGAACGGATCCCGTCCGATCCGGCACCGCAGGAGGGAGTTTCCGTGATGCTGGTGCGGCATCTGGACTGCGCGACCATGTGCCCGGTCGGCGGGCGCGCGCTGCTGGGCAGCGGTGGACTGCTGACCGGCGGGCTGGTCGGGCATTGCCTGCTCGTCGAGTCCGATGACGGGCTGGTGCTGGTGGACACCGGATTCGGCATGGCCGACGTGCTCGACCGCGGCCGGCTCGGTGTCGGTACCGCGCGGTTGTTGCGACCGCGGCTGCGTCCGGAACTCACCGCGCTGCACCAGATCCGCGGGCTCGGCTATCGGCGCGAGGATGTCCGGCACATCGTGCTCACCCATCTCGATGTCGATCACGCCGGCGGGCTGTCCGATTTTCCCGACGCCACCGTGCACGTCTTCGCCGACGAGCTCGACGCGGCGACCCAACGGCCCACCATCGGGGAGAAGCTGCGCTACCAGCCGCGCCAGTGGGAGCACGGACCCCGCTGGCTGGCCCACGAGACCGGCGCGGACACGTGGTTCGGCTTCACCGCCGTCCCGGTGCTCGAGGACATCATGCTGATCCCACTGGTCGGGCACACCCGCGGGCACAGCGGCGTCGCGGTCCGGCAGAGCGACGGGTGGCTGCTGCACTGCGGTGACGCCTACTTCCACCACCGGCAGCTGGCGGTGGGGAAGGCTCGTCCACCGGTCGGGCTGGGCGTCTTCGAGGTGTTCGCGGGCACGCTGGGGCGCGCGCGGGTGGAGAACCTGGAGCGCCTGCGCACGCTGCGCGCCGAGCACGGTGACCGGGTGCGGATGTTCTGCGCGCACGATCCACACGAGCTCGCTCAATTCGCCACGGTGCCGGTGCGCTGATCCCGGTCAGTCCAGCCGGAAGTCCGCGAAGTCGAATCCCGGCGCGACGATGCAGCTGACCAGCGCGTACTCCGTGCCCGCCGGTCGCGCCGACTGGCTCACACCGCCGGGCACCACGGCCTGGAGAACTTGACCGCGCTCCAGGTCGGGGCCGAGGATCACCGTCTCGCCGCCGATGTCCAGCGCCAGTGGGCCGCCGCGATGCCAGAGCCACAGCTCGTCGGATCGCACCGTGTGGGCGGCCGAATGCTCGCCCGGCAGCAGCAGGAAATGGATCGCCGTGGCGGCGGCGCGCGGACCGGGGTAGCCCTCCGGCGTGAATTCCACCGGACTGCGCCAGGTTTCGCGATACCAGCCGCCCTCGGGATGCGGTGCGAGATCGAGTGCGACGGCGAGCGGCGGTCGATTGTCGGTCATCGTTCGACTATGCCCGATCCGCGCTGCCGCTCAGTTCTCCTCGATGCGCCAGGTGATCCCGAACGGTGCCAGCGCATCCAGGAAATCGGCAGCGTCGAACGCTTCGGCGGGGGCCAGCGCACCCGGTGCGGCCGCGCCCGCGGCCAGCCGGACGGCCGTCTCCACCGCCATCAGCGCCGAATCGCGGTAGGAATCGACACCGCTCACCACGCCGCGGACCCGGCGACCGTCCACGCCGAACGTGTCCACCACGAGGTCGTAGCGCAGATCCGAGCTCGGCTCGTCGGGCAGCGTCTCGATCAGCTCGGCGGTGAAACCGCTGAGCAAGTCGAGGATCGACGTGGCGAGCACGCCCTCGACGTAGGAGACCTCCGAGTGCCGGGGGATGGTGACGACCGGGGGCTGCGGGAACTTCGCGACGGGAGTCGGCTCCGCGTCACCGGGGAAGGTCATCTTGTCCTGCCGCGCGGTGGTTCCGGTGCGCAGTTCGCCGCCCGCGTAGTGCCAGCCGCCGCTACGGAACCAGTCCAGGCTGGCGAACACCGTCTTCGCGCTTCCTTTGGAACCGTTGCCGCCGCTCTTGCTCAGGTGGCTCAGCACCACCTCGGCCGGTCCGGCCACCCGGCGGGTGGTCAGGTGCGCGAGCAGGTCGCCGGGGAGATTACTGTCGGTGATGCCGGAGACCACGGTGACGCCCGCCGCCGCGGCACGCGGACCGAACTCCTCGAAGACCCGCCGCAGGAACAGTTGTTCGCCGGACATATCGGTGTAGTGCGCACCCGCCTCGATCGCCGCGGCGAGCACCGCTGCGCCGTTCTCGACGTAGGCGGGCAAGCTGCTGATCACGACGCCGGCTCCGGAGAACGCGGTGACGAGGGCGGCGTGGTCGTGCAGGTCCGCTACCCGGATGTCGGCGTTCGGGAGGTCGGCGGCATGTGCGGCGGCCCGGATGCGATCGGCATTGCGGCCCACCAGGATCGGGATGATGCCGCGGCGGCGCAGGTCGGCGAGCAGGTAGCTGCCGGTGTGGCCGGTGGCGCCGTAGACGGCGATGGCGGGGGTGGCTTCGGTGGATTTCATGAGAAGAAATTTATTGCCCGCCTGTGAGTCGAACAATGCCTATCAAGCTTGATATTTTGTCCGTAACGCTCAAATTGGAAGTGCTACGGTGTACTGGTGGACATCCTCAGCGAGGCCATCGCCGCCATCCGCACCGGCAGCCCGACTTCAGGTCTGTTCGTCCGGCACGCTCCGTGGGGCCGCCGGTATCCCGTGGTGCCCGGAGCGGGGTTCCACGTCGTGTTGCAGGGGTCGTGCTGGGTGGTGCCGCCGGACGGCCCCCCGATGGCGCTCGGCGCGGGTGACGTGTTGTTCATGCCGCGCGGCGCCGATCACGACCTGGTCGACAGCTTGGACTCCCCGGTCACCGAGCACGCGAGGCCGGGGGAACCGAGGGAAATCGTGGGGCCCGGCGTTCGGGCCGCGTTGCTGTGCGGCGCTTACGAACTCGGCCGAGGTCGTAGCCATCCGATTCTCGACGAGTTGCCCGAGTTCATCCACCTGCCCGCCCGCCCAGGGCGTCATCCGGCGTTGCGCGGCGCCGTCGATCTGCTGGCCGCGGAGATCGCCGAGCCGCGCCCGGGCAGTGACGCGGCCGTGCCCGCGATCCTGGAGACGCTGCTGCTGTTCATCCTGCGCGCCTGGTTCGACGAGCAGGCCGACGCGCAGTCCTCCGGTTGGGCAGGCGCTTTCGCCGATCCAGCCGTAGCGGCGGTGTTGCGCGCCGTGCACGAGGAGCCCGCGCGAGCCTGGACCGTCTCCGATCTCGGTCACGTCGCGGGCGTCTCCCGCGCCACCCTCGCCCGCCGCTTCACCGCGACGGTCGGCGAACCGCCGCTGGCCTACGTCACCCGCTGGCGCATGCTGACCGCCGCCCGCCTGCTCCGCGACACCGACAGCAGCCTCGGCGCCGTCGCCCGCCGCGTCGGATACACCTCGGAATTCGCCTTCGCGAAGGCGTTCAAACGCGAATACGGCCTGGCTCCGGGCCAGTACCGCCGCGCGGCCGACAGCACGCCCTTGGTCGCGGTCTGACCTGAGGACGCGGCGACCTTGCGAGCACTCGCCGAGCCGCGTCTGGGCATTGCGCCGGATACCGGCGCACCTGCCGCCGGATCCCGGACCGGCTGAACGCATCACGGCGATCCAGGGCACGTTCACCTCGCGGCACGCCATCGACCGGCACCGCGACGGCAACGACGCGGAACGGGCCGGCGGGCTATCGGTGAGCTCAGCTGAACGGCGAGCGGGGCCGTTCCTGGAGTTCACCGTCCACGTAGATGTCGACCTTCTCGCTGTAGAAGCAGACCAGCCCGGCGACTTTCTGGCTCTCCGGAAGCGGTGTGCGGTAGCCCCACGCGTAGTCGGGATACTCCTTGCCCTCGACGCGGACGGTCCAGTAGTCGGCGGTGCCCTTGTAGGGGCAGCTGGTGCGGGTGACCGACGGGTGCAGCAGATCCATGCGGACGTCCGTCATCGGCAGGTAGTACCGCGCGGGAAGGCCCGTTTCGAAGAGGATGCGCGGCGCGCGCGAGTCGGCGACGGTGACGCC
The DNA here is from genome assembly GCF_000308455.1 of Nocardia abscessus NBRC 100374. GTDB lineage: Bacteria > Actinomycetota > Actinomycetes > Mycobacteriales > Mycobacteriaceae > Nocardia > Nocardia abscessus. The sequence goes on from NZ_BAFP01000014.1 coordinate 12,022, forward strand.
GCCGATCTCGACCCGCACATGACGCGAGCTGGCCAGGATGTCGACGCGCGAGTACGGGTTGCGCGGGTGGACGTAGATCGGTTCGTCTTCCTCGAACCACTCGTCCATCGCGTTCCACTCCAGTCGCACCAAGTCGCGCAACTCGGTGAGCGGCGAGTCGTGATACCGCAGTGCCGCCCCGCCCGCCGTCGTGCCGTCGACCATGACGTCGTAGAGGGTCGCGTCGCCGCGGCTCGTGGAGTGTTCGGTATGTCCGTTCGGTTCGAGCTTCGCGCGCAGATCCGCGACCGGCAGATAGTAGGCCGGGTAGTGCGGGTTCTCCCACACGAGCACCGGCCGCACGCTGTCGGCCACCAAGTGGCCGCCCAGGTAGACGCGCACCCGCTTCTGGCTGGTCTCGACGCTGACGCGGCCCCGCTTCGCTTCGGTCATATTTCTCGACCGTACTCCTCGCACCGGTCGGCGCCAGGGGTGGAAACGCCGAAGGCAGCCACGCCGGTGACTGCCTTCGGTATGCCCTCGGATCAGTCGTCGCCGACGGTGATGGCCTGGGCTTCCTCGATGCTGTGCGGTGCGGGATCGTGCTCGTCGAGGTGGGCCGAGGCGGCGCGCCCGGTCATCAGGACGACGACCGCGGCGGCCGTGCACGCCGCGCCGACCCCGAAGGGCAGCGAGCTGCTGTGCTCGCCCAGTTTGCCCGCGAGGTAGGGCGCCGCGGCGCCGCCCGCGAAGCGGACGAAGCTGTACGCGGCCGACGCGGTGGACCGTTCCACCGGCGCCGAGATCATCACGGCCTCGGTGATCAGCGTGTTGTTCACACCGAGGAACAGGCCCGCCAACACGGTGCCCGCGATGAGCACCGGCTTGTGTTCGGCGAAGACGGCCATCACCGCCAGATCCGCCGCGAACAGTCCCAGCGACAGTCCCATCATCGGCAGCGAACCGAACCGGCGCTGCAACCGGGGAGCCAGGAACACCGACGCGATCGCCAGCAGCACACCCCAGCCGCAGAAGATGAAGCCGATCGCGTAGGTGCCCATGTCCAGCGGGAACGGGGTGTAGGCGAGCAAGGTGAAGAAGCCGAAGTTGTACAGCAGGGCGGTGATGCTCACGATCAGCAGCCCGCGGTGGCGCAACGCGCGGAACGGCGCGGTGATCGAGGTGTGGTGCGTGGGCTTCGGGCCCTCCGGCAGCAGGACGACGATGCTGACCAGTGCGACGGCCATCAGCACCGAGACGCCGAAGAACGGTCCGCGCCAGCTGATTCCGCCGAGCACGCCGCCGAGCAGCGGACCGGTCGCGATGCCGATGCCGAGCGCCGCCTCGTACAGGATGATCGCGCGGGCCACGCCGCCGCTGGCCGCGCCGACGATGGTGGCCAGCGCGGTGGCGATGAACAGCGCGTTGCCCAGACCCCAGCCCGCGCGGAAGCCGACGATCTGCGTGACCGTGCTGGACATACCGGCCAGCGCCGCGAACACGATGATGATCGCCAGGCCCGCGAGCAGCGTCTTCTTGGCGCCGAAGCGGCTGGAAACCACGCCGGTGACCAGCATGGCCACGCCCGTCACCAGCATGTAGCTGGTGAACAGCAGCGACACCTGGGAGGGCGAGGCGTGTAGCTGCTCGCCGATCGGTTTGAGAATGGGATCGACCAGGCCGATGCCCATGAACGCGATCACGCTCGCGAACGCGACCGCCCAGACGGCTTTCGGTTGCTCGGTGTCGTCCGCGGCCGGGTCCGCGGCGCGGGTGGGAGCCAATGCGCTCATCGATGTCCCCTCGAGATCGGATCATGCTGTCGCGTAGCCGTTTTCAGGGCCTCCAGCAGGTCGTGCAATTCGGCGTCCAGCCGGGCCAGGCGTTCGGCGTCGAAGCCGGGAAGATGGCCCCCGATCGCGGCGGCGAATGCTCGGCGGAACTCGGCCAGCCGGGTTCGCCCGGCCGGGGTGAGTTCGACGATGACGACCCGGGAGTCCTCCGGGTCCTTGCGCCGGGCCGCGAATCCCTCCGCGACCAACTTGCCGATCAGCGCCGTTGCCGCCGGCTGTGAACATCGGTCGATCCTGGCGAACTCACTGACCCGCAACGCGCCGTGTTCGTCGAGCACCGAAAGCGCTCGCGATATGGCCCGCGGCAGGTCGTCGCCGCTGATCACCCCGGCCAGCCGAGTGAGCCTGCCCGCGGTGACGAGAAGGTCGACGACGATGTCATCCGCTGCGTTCACCTGAGCTTGCTGCACGAAGAATATTATTACATAGGCTAACTATCTATCTGCGGTGAAGTCGGCCACGCGCTCCGGATCCGTGGCTGAGCCCCGCGCAGCGGCGTGCTCCGCGGGGCTTTTGTGTAGGGATCAATCCTGTTGCACGGCAACTGGTCCGGGTGTCGGTTCCTCGTATCGGATGTCGTAGGCCGCCGCGATCGGATTGATCTTCACCGGGTCCAGCACGCCGTCGGTCAGCACCGACGCCCCGGCCTCGAAAAGGTCTTCCAGGTAGCACTCCCATCCTCCGGGTGAGGAGATCTGCAGTACCCGTGGCGGCGGCTGCGACCCGCAGCGCAGGGCGTGCGGCACGCCGTGGGGCAGCAGCACGAACATGCCTTCGGTCGCGGAGAGGGTCCGGTCGTCGAACTCGACCTCGAGCGTGCCTTCGAGTACGTAGATGCATTCGTCCGCGACGTGGTGCGTGTGCCGGGGGATATCGCGTGCGAGCGTCACCTCGAGCAGGGAGAACCTGCCTTCGGTGTCGGCGGTGGTGGCTTTCACCGCGAACGCGGGCGGTAACGGCACTCGGCCGGGACGCGCCTCGTCGGGGTTGAGGAGGCGGAAACGATTGTCGGACATACTGCTACCCTTCGATGACATGAAACGGAACCGGATTCCGATTCCGTTTGAAGCGTAAACATGGAGGGTTTGCCAGTGTCAAGGCCACCGACGCCCCGGCGGCAGCGCGCCGACGCCACGCTCAACCGCGCCCGCATCGTTGCCGTGGCTCGCACGCTGTTCGCCGAACGCGGTGCGGCGGTGCAACTGCCGGAGGTGGCTCGCGCCGCCGGAGTCGGCGTCGGCACCGTCTATCGCCATTTCCCCACCCATGCCGATCTCATCGAGGCGGCCGCCGAGCAGCGCTTCGCCGAGATCGAGGACTTCGGGCGCACCGAATGCCTGTCGGCCGAGCCCGGCACGGGGCTGGCCCGCTATCTGCACCACGTCGGCGCGGTCCTGGCGGCCGATCGTGGCCTCTCGGCGGCGATCGGGGCGGCGCGGCAGTCGGCGGGCAGCGAGCCGAGGGGCGAATCCCGCACCCGGCTCGAAGGTGTGATCGGCGAACTTCTCGAGCGGGAGCGCGCCGCGGGAACGCTACGCGACGATTGCACGGTGGCGGACGTCTACCTGATCGTCGGCGCGTTGTCCGCGACCATCGCCAGTGGTAGCGGAGACTGGCGGCGACTCGTGGAGATCGTGCTCGACGGCCTGCGTCCGCGGACCGCCGATGCGGCCCGCGCACGCGCGGACGGGTGATCCGGCCGGGTCAGCCGGGGGCGATGTTGGCGTTGCGGTGGAAGACATTGCCCGGGTCGTAGCGGGACTTGATTCGGGCCAGCTTCGCGTATTTGGCGCTTCCGTAGGATTCGCGAACCCGGCCGTGGTCCGCGTCCGCCATGAAGTTCACGTAGCCGCCGTGGTTGGACGCCATGGGGCGCAGCGCTTCCCACGTCCTGCGCACCCATTCCCGGTCGAGGGCGAGTGTCTCGGCGTCGGGAGCGATCGCGTTGATATTGCACCCGTAATGCGGGGTGCGCGCGCCGCCGAAGGCCGTGTCGTCCTCGCCGACAGTGCTGAACGCGCCGTTGAGCGGAAAGATCGGCATGAACGACAGCGGCGCGGTTTTCTCGGCGGCCTTCTCGGTGAGCACCGCGATGACGTCGTTCGAGAAATCGTCCAGGTCGAGCGCCTTCTCGTACCCGCGGATGCCCCACGGCGCCGCTTCGTCGAGCATTCGCTGCAAGCCGGCATACGGGATCGGACTGATGAATTCGAACAGCGGCGGCAATGCGTCCCGGATCGGCGCCACCGCGGCGGCGTGCTCCTGCGCGGTGCCGAAACCGACGACGATCAGGGCGTGCCCCGCTCGGCCGTGGTATCGCTCCGGGACGAAAGGCGCGGGCGGCGCCGACATCGCCAGCGCTATCAACGCTCCCGACCGGCGCGGCAGCGTGGGAATGAACTCGCGAATCAGGCGGAGTGCGTCGGTGCCGTCCGGCATGTCCCAGAAGAACAAGCCGAGATTCACTTCCGGGCCGACGTGATGCAGGCGGTACTCGAATTCGGTGACCACGCCGAAATTCCCGCCGCCGCCGCGCAATGCCCAGAACAATTCCGCGTTCTCGGTCTCGGACGCCCGCACCACCTGGCCGTCGGCGAGGACCACCTGCGCCGAGACGAGATTGTCGATGGCCAGCCCGGCCATCCGGGTCAGCCAGCCCATGCCGCCGCCGAGAGTGAGGCCGCCGACGCCGGTATCGCTGATCAACCCGCCGGTCACCGCCAGCCCGTGCGCCTGGGTCGCGGCGTCCATGTCGGCCATCGTCGCTCCGCCGCCGACGCGGGCGCGCTCGGTCTCCGGATTCACCGCGACGCCCTTCAGCGCGCTGAGGTTGATCATCAGCCCACCCTCGCCGACCGCGGTTCCGCTGTAGGAGTGAGCGCCGCCGCGAACGGATATCTCCAGCCCCCGGTCTCTGGCGAAGGCCAACGCCGCGGCCACGTCGCGGGGCGACAGGCACTGGGCGATCACCGCCGGGTGCCGGTCGATGTCCGCGTTCCAGATAGCGCGGGCTCGGTCGTATCCGGTGTCCGCGGGGCCGTACACCGGCCCGTCCATGGTGGACCGTAATACTTCGAGATCGGAATTCACTGTTTGCGTCATGGCATCCTCCCGGCTGGTAGGCCCCGACGACTTGTTGGAGGCGAGCCACAACCTGGACTCGCTACGGCACCGATCCCGACCTGCGGTGCCACTCGAAAACGCACCCCCGAGCATGCGCGTGTGGCGCGTGTCACATCTTAGTTCATCGCGTCCGCACCGGACAGAAATCCGGACAGGGCGCACCGCCGATCACAGCGGTGCGCCGCTGCCCCGGGTCATGCGGGCTGTGTCATCGGACGGTGTGCGGCGCCGAACAGCTGCGCATCCGCGTGGGCACGCTTGAAGAACAGGTGCGCGTCGTGTTCCCAGGTGATCGCGATGCCACCGTGTAATTGGACGGTCTCGGCCGCGATCGCGGTGAGCGCCTCCGAGCAGTGCACGCGGGCGGCCCAGACGTCCTCGGCGGCCGAGGGGCTGTTCGCCGCCACCGCCGCGGTGGCCGCGACGGACGCGGACCGGGCCGATTCCAGCAGCACGTACATGTCCGCCATGCGGTGCTTGAGCGCCTGGAAGCTGCCGATCACCCGCCCGAACTGCACACGGGACTTGGCGTAGTCCACCGTCATCTCGAGGCAGCGATCCGCCGCGCCGACCTGCTCGGCGGCCAGCGCGGCCCACGCGATCTCCCGCAGTCGGGTGATGGTGGCGGCCGCGTCACCCGAACCGAGCCGCCGCGCCTGTACTGCGGCGAAGCCGATTTCGGCGAGCTTGCGGGTGGGGTCCATGGTGGGCGCGGATCGCCGGGTGACGCCCGGTGCGGTGGGCCCGACCTCGAAGAGACCGGTCGGGGTCACCACGACGAGGGTGTCCGCCGACATCCCGTCGAGCACGTAATGCGCGGTCCCGGTGAGCGCTCCGTCCGTCTCGCGCACGCCCGGCTCGTCCCAGCCGCCCTCACCTGCCCAGCAGACCGCGATCGTGCGCGTGCCCTCCGCCACCTCGGGCAGCAGCCGCGCGCACGCCTGCGCGTCGCCCGACAGCAGCACGGCCTGCCCGCCGAGAACGGCGGAGCCGAGCATCGGCACCCCGGCCAGTGTGCGACCCAATTCGCCCACTACCAGCAGGGATTCGACCAGACTCGCACCGAAGCCGCCGTGCTCCTCGGGAATCGCCAGCGCGGCGACGCCGATCTGCTCGCACAGCAGCCGCCACAGCGCCGGGTCGTAGCCGAGTTCGGTGTCCATCGCCGCACGCACGGCCGCGGACCCGGCGTGCTTGGTCAGCAGCGCCCGGACCGACGCGAGGAATTCCTGGTGTTCGGCGGTGCTCATCGGTGTCCTTTCGCGCATGAGCGGGGGCGCCGCGCGGTCACGCTTCGCTGCCGTCTCCGGGTCCGACCACTCATGCCGTGCCCGTATCCGGCATGAGCGGGGCTCTGCGTGGTCACGCTTCGCTGCCGTCTCGGGGTCCGACCGCTCATGCGATGCCTCGCTCGGCGCGATCCTGGTCGGTGTCCTCCCGCAGCGCCCGTGCGATCCGGGCGCGATGCACCTCCGATGTGCCCCAGGCTGATCGCAGCGCGGTCACCTTGGTCAACCACAGCGAGAGGTCGTACTCGGCGGTGTAGCCGATCGCGCCGTGCACCTGGAGGGCGGCGCGAGCCGCGCGGTGAGCCGCGTCGCCGCAGGCGATCGCCGCGGCCGAGACGTCCCGGCTACGGGTGGGGCCGGTCATGGTCAGCGCCGCACGGTAGAGCAGTGGTTCGGCCAGGTCCAGCGCGATCAGCACGTCCGCGAGCTTCTGCTTCACGGCCTGGAACTCTCCGATCGGCTTGCCGAACTGCTTGCGCTGCTTGGCGTATTCGGTCGACGCGTGCAGCAGGGCCCTACCGGCGCCGAGCAGCTGCGCCGCGCAGGCCAGCGCGCCGGCGTCGAATCCCGCGGCGGCCGCCGCACGGACCTGATCGCCCTCGGCGACGGTCTCGAGCGCGGTCACCGCGAACAGGCGGCGCGCGGGATCGACCGATCGCACCAGACCGGCGCGGTGCCCGGTGGCCAGCTGGTTCGCATCGGCCAGTAGGACCACCTCGGCGGTGTCGGCGTCCAGCGCGACGCCGCCGGGGCCGGGCGAGGCGAAGGCGACGGTGCCCAGCGCCGTGCCCTCCGCGAAGCCCGGCAACCACCGCGCGGCCGGCTCCTGGTCCGGAAGTGCTTGCAGCAGAGCGGGAATTGCCGCCGCGGTCTCCACCAGTGGGCCGGGCACGGCCGCCCGGCCGATTTCCTGGAACGCCACGACCAGATCGATCGGCTCGGCGCCGATGCCGCCGTGCCGCTCGGCGACGGCCAGACCGAGCACACCGGCCTCGGCCAGCTGCCGGATCAGCGCGCGGCCCGGTCCGCTGTCGCCCGAAGCCCACGCGCGTACGGCGGCGGGCGTGCGCCCCGCCTCCAGCAGTTTGCGCAGGCTGGCGCCGAAGTCGAGTTGTTCGGGGCTGAGCGCGAATCTCATCGGCTGCTTCCTCTCGGTAGTCCGAGCAGCCGCTCGGCGATGATGTTGCGCTGGATCTCGTTGGTGCCCGCGTAGATCGGGCCGGACAGGGCGAACAGGTAACCGTCGGTCCACGGTCCGGAACGCTCCGCCGACGCGCCGAGCACCTCGAGCGCGGTCTCGTGCATGGCGATGTCGAGCTCGGACCAGAACACCTTGGTGATCGACGATTCCGCGCCCAGCTTGCCGCCCTCGTTCAGCCGGGTGACCGTGCCGAAGGTGTGCAGCCGGTAGGCCTCGCTGCCGATCCAGGCGTCCACCACCGCGTCGCGCTGCGCGGTGTTGTCCTGCTCGCCTGCCTCGCGCCACAGCTCGATCAGCCGCTGCGCGGTGGCGCTGAACCGGCCCGGGCTGCGCAGCGAGAGGCCGCGTTCGTTGCTGGAGGTGCTCATCGCCACGCGCCAGCCCTCGCCGGGTGCGCCGATCACGTCGCGGTCGGGCACGAACACGTCGTCGAGGAAGATCTCCGCGAAGCCGGGCTCACCGTCGAGTTGCGGGATCGGGCGCACGGATACGCCGTCGGCGGTCAACGGGAACATCACGTAGGTCAGGCCCTTGTGCCTTTCGGCCTCTGGGTCGCTGCGGAACAGGCCGAAGGCCCAGTCGGCGAAGGCGGCGCGTGAACTCCACGTCTTCTGGCCGCTCAGCAACCAGCCGCCGCTGGTGCGCCGTGCGGTCGAGCGGATACCGGCCAGGTCGCTGCCCGCTTCCGGCTCGGACCACGCCTGCGCCCAGATGTCGTCGCCGCGGGCCATCCGCGGCATGATCCGCTCCAGCTGTTCGGGTGTGCCGTGTTCGAAAAGCGTCGGCGCCAGCAGGAATATGCCGTTCTGGCTGACCCGCCCCGGCGCGCCCGCCGCGTAGTACTCCTGCTCGAACAGCACCCATTCCAGCAGTGCGGCGTCGCGCCCGCCGAACTCCTCCGGCCAGGAGACCACCGAGAGCCGGGCGTCGGCGAGGGTGCGCTCCCACGCGCGGTGGGCTTCGAATCCCGCTTTCGTGTCCATCGAGGGCAGCGGTTTCGCGGGTTTGTTCGCGGCCAGGAATTCGCGGACCTCCCGCTGGAATTCCTGGGTCGCCTGGTCGAGATCCAGATCCACTACGTCGTTCCGTTCTGTTCTGCGGTGCTCGCGGAAGCCTTCATCGACTTGGCGTTCATGCCGCCGAGCGAGTCCGCGCCGACTTCGGCGTTGTGCGCGTGCGCGAAGTGGTGCAGGCCGAAGACCGAGTCCATGCCCGACCGCATGCCCATCAGGTCCTCGGCCTGGTTGACCGCCTTCTTGGTCAGCGCGAGGCCGAATTGCGGCATCGTGGCTATCTTTTCGGCCAGCGCCAGCGTCTCGGCCGCCAGATCGGCGCGCGGCACCACCCGGTTGACCATGCCCCACTCCTTGGCCTGCGCGGCGCCGAACCGGTCGCCGGTGAACAGGAACTCCTTGGCCGCGCGCGGACCCATCACCCACGGGTGCGCGAAGTACTCGACGCCCGGAATACCCATGCGGACCACCGGATCGGAGAAAAACGCGTCGTCGGAGGCGATGATCAGATCGCACACCCAGGCCAGCATGAGTCCGCCCGCGATGCAGGCGCCCTGCACCATGGCGATGGTCGGCTTGGGAATCTCCCGCCAGCGCCTGCACATGCCGAGGTAGACCTCGAGCTCCCGGGCGAAGCGCTGATCGCCGCCTGCCCGGTCCACGTGGTCCCACCACAGCGCGGCCTTGTTCTGGTACCGCACGTGGTGGTCGCGGCCTGGCGTGCCGATGTCGTGCCCGGCGCTGAAGTGTTTCCCGTTGCCCGCCAGCACGATCACCCCGACCTCGGGGTCCTCGACGGCGCGCTCGAAGGCCGCGTCGAGCGCGTAGGTCATCACCGAGTTCTGCGCGTTGCGGTAGTCCGGCCGGTTCAGCGTGACGATCGCGACGCGACCGCGCCGCTCGTAGGTGACGACCTCACCCTCGTCCGGGATCGCCGGACCCTGGTCCGGGGTTGCCGGTTCCGACATTACGACTTCTCCTCACGTAGTTGACGCTTGAGCACTTTCCCGGCGGCGCTGTAGGGCAGCTGATCGCGGAATTCGACGAACCGCGGCACCTTGAAGTTGGCCAGCACGGTGCCTGCGTGCGCGAGCACCTGGTCCGCGGTGAGGGCCGTGCCGGGCTTGCGCACCACGTACGCCTTGCCCACCTCGCCCATCCTGGTGTCGGGCACGCCGATCACGGCCGACTCGGCAACGCCGTCCAGCCGGGCCAATGCCTGTTCGACCTCGGCGGGATAGACGTTGAAACCGCCGGAGATGTACATGTCCTTGAGCCGGTCGGTGATCTTCAGGTAGCCGCGGTCGTCGACCGTGCCGATATCGCCGGTGTGCAGCCAGCCGTCGGCGTCGATCGTCTCCGCGGTGCTGTCCGGGTCGTCCAGGTACCCGAGCATCACGTTCGGTCCGCGCAGCAGGACCTCGCCCGCCTCGCCGATGCGCAGTTCGAAGTCCGCGATCGGCCTGCCGCAGGTGTTCGCGATGGTCTCGGCGTCGTCCTCGACGCGGCACATGGTGCCGAAACCCGCGCTCTCGGACAGGCCGTAGGCGGTGATCACGACATCGAAGGCCAGTTCCGAGCGCATCCGCTCGATCAGCACCACCGGCACCGTCGCCGCGCCGGTGACGGCCACCCGCAGCGAGCTCAGGTCGAACTCGGCGCGGCGCGGGAAGTCCAGGATCGTCTGGTAGATGGTCGGCGGGCCGGGCAGCACGGTGACCTGCTCCGCGCCGATCAGCCGCATCGTCTCCGGCACGTCGAAGGTGGCCTGCGGGATGATCGTGGCCCCGGTGACCAGGCAGGCGAGGATGCCCGCTTTGTAACCGAAGTTGTGGAAGAACGGGTTCACCACCAGGTACCGGTCGTCGCCGCGCAACGTGGCGCAGTCGGCCCAGGCCCGTACCACCGACAGCGCCTGCCGGTGTGCGACCAGGGTGCCCTTGCTGCGGCCGGTGGTGCCGGAGGTGAACAGGATGTCGGACAGGTCGTCCGGGCGCACCGACTCGGCACGCTTCTCCGCGTCGGTCACGGTCACCTGCTCGGCGACGGTCGCGAGTTCCGACCAGTGCAGCGCGGCGATGTCGGTGTTCTCGGTGCCCGGCTCGGCCGGGATCACCACCACCGTGTCGATGGCGAGGTCCGGCGCCGTCGTGCGCAGTTCGGCGAGCCGGTCGCGGCCGAGGAAGGGGCCGGCGATGAACAGCGCCTTCGCGTGCACGCGCCCCAGCACGTCGGCGGCCTCGTCGGCCACATAGCGGGTGTTCAGCGGCACCAATGCCGCGCCAGCGTAGTGCGCGGCCAGCGCGGCGATCACCCAGTGGTGGGTGTTGGGCGCCCACATGGCCACGCGGTCGCCGGTTCGCACGCCGCGTGCCATGAGCGCCCGCGCCACTTCCTGGACCGCCTCGAGCAGCCCGGCCCAGTCCAGCCGGACCTCGCCGTCGGCGACAGCGGGGGCGTCGCCGAAGGTCCGAGCGGCGTGGTGCAGTGCCATCGGTGTCGTCTGTGCAGGGGTTTTCACGGTTGTCCTTACCGTCGGCGAGCCACTTATGCGCGAGCTCTACAAAGCAAGTGCTTGGTAGGTTATCCTACCGGCGTGGGTGCGATCCAGACCTCAGAATCCGATACCGCCGCGCCGGACGGGCGGTTTTCCGCCGCACAGGACGAGCGATTCGCCGCCGACGTGCGCGAGTGGCTGGAGGAGAACCTCAACGGCGAATTCCGCGAGCTGCGCGGCCTCGGCGGTCCCGGCCGCGAACACGAGGCGTTCGACGAACGCCTCGCCTGGGACCGGCACTTGGCCGCCGCGGGGTGGACCTGCCTGGGCTGGCCGAAGGAGTACGGCGGCCGCGCGGCCACGGTGCGCCAGCAGGTGATCTTCCACGAGGAATACGCCAAGGCCAACGCGCCCGCGCGGGTGTCGCACGTCGGTGAGGAACTGCTCGGCCCGACCTTGCTCGCCTTCGGGACGCAAGCCCAGAAGGACCGGTTCCTGCCCGGCATCCGCAATGTCAGCGAACTGTGGTGCCAGGGTTACTCCGAACCCGGCGCGGGTTCCGACCTGGCCGCCATCACCACCGCCGCGCACCTGGACGGCGACGAGTGGTCGATCAACGGGCAGAAGATCTGGACCTCGCTGGCGCACGTCGCGGACTGGTGCTTCGTCGTCGCGCGCACCGAGCGCGGGTCCGCCCGGCACAAGGGCCTGTCCTACCTGCTGGTCCCGATGAAGCAGCCGGGCATCGACGTGCGCCCGATCATCCAGCTGACCGGGACCTCGGAGTTCAACGAAGTCTTCTTCGACGATGCCCGCACCGCGGCCGACCTGGTGGTCGGCGAGCCGGGTGACGGGTGGCGCATCGCCATGGGCACGCTCACCTTCGAGCGCGGCATCTCCACCCTGGGCCAGCAGATCCGGTTCGCCCGCGAGCTGGCCGACATCGAGGCGCTGGCCCGCCGCATCGGCGCGGCCGACGACCCGCTGATCGCCGACCGGATCGACCGGGCCTGGGTCGGGCTGCGCGTGCTGCGCGCGCACGCCATGCGCACCATGGAGGGCGCGGGCGTGGACGACGGAGCCGGCCAGGCCTCGGTGGGGAAACTGCTGTGGGCCAACTGGCATCGCGGGCTCGGCGAGCTGGCCATGGCGGTGCTCGGCGCCCGCGGCCTGGTGTCGGGCGAGGACGATCTCAACGAATGGCAGCGGCTGTATCTGTTCACCCGCGCCGACACCATCTACGGAGGTTCGAACGAAGTGCAGCGCAACATCATCGCCGAGCGGGTGCTCGGCCTTCCGCGCGAGGCTCGCCCGTGACGACCGGGGCCGACCGTCCGGGGCCGCTGTCGGTCGCCCCCGCGCCCGTCGCGGGGCACGGCCTGCTGACCGGACGCACCGCCGTGATCACCGCGGCCGCGGGTACCGGTATCGGCTCGGCCACCGCGCGCAGGCTGCTGGCCGAGGGCGCGGACGTGGTGGTCTCCGACTGGCACGAGCGGCGGCTGGCGGAGACCGCGACCGAGCTGGCCGCCGAGTACCCGGACCGGCGGGTCGCCTCGATCGCGTGCGACGTGCAGAGCACCGAACAGGTGAACGCACTGGTGCGCGGCGCTGCCGAGGCTCTCGGCCGGATCGACCTCATGGTCAACAACGCCGGTCTCGGCGGTGAGACGCCCGTGGTCGACATGACCGACGAGCAGTGGGACCGCGTTCTCGACATCACCCTCAACGGCACCTTCCGCTGCACGCGCGCCGCGCTGGGCTACTTCCGCGCGGCGGGCCACGGCGGCGTGATCGTGAACAACGCCAGCGTGCTCGGCTGGCGCGCGCAGTACGGCCAGGCGCACTATGCCGCCGCCAAGGCGGGCGTGATGGCGCTGACCAGGTGCAGCGCGGTCGAGGCCGCCGAACTCGGCGTCCGGATCAACGCGGTGGCTCCCAGCATCGCCAGGCACGCGTTCCTGGACAAGGTCAGTTCGACCGAGTTGCTGGACCGGCTATCGGAACGGGAGGCGTTCGGCCGCGCGGCCGAGCCGTGGGAGGTCGCCGCGGCGATCGCCATGCTGGCCAGCGACTACACCACCTACCTGACCGGCGAGGTGGTCTCGATCAGCAGCCAGCGCGCCTGAGCCGCACGGTTTTCCGGGCTCGTCCGCTGCGTAGCGGGCGGACGAGCGCATCCGGCGACCGCCGAGCAGCCGCTTGTTCGGCCGTTCGGGACCGGCCTCGCGCGCCGTATTGCGATCGCCTTCTCGCATCGCGCACCCTGCGCAAAATGGGCGGCTGATCAGCTGGAAAAGCGCGAGCAGGAGGCCGCCGAGGTGTGCCATGCTGGATGAGATCGGATCCGCGCTCTTCAAGGGGGCGATGGCTATGGGCCTGGATCGCCCACCTGCCCGCGAACAACTGGAACTCGACGTGGTGCGCGAAGTCGTGCTGGCCAGGCGACGGCTGGACAGCCTAGTACTCTCGGCGCTCACCCTCGGCGCCGAGCTCATCGAGCACACCTCCGTGCGCACGGTCGCCACGGCCGCCGTGCGCATTCTCGAGCAACACGCCGTCGACGAGGGCGAGGTAGCCCGCGATCCGCGCGGCGCGCTACGGGCCGATCTGGCGCGCGACCGCGAGCGCGCCCACCGCATCGGCCTCAGCGCCGAGGGCGCCGACACCGAACAGGAGCGGCGCAGGCAGCACCGAACGGCGCTGCTGTGCGAGGTGCGCGCGGACCTGCTCGCGGTGGTCGCGAAATGCCGGAAGTTCCGCTTCGATCGGGTGACTTTCGCGGACGAGATCGCGCAGGGCCTGTGCGCGGCCACCGACAAGCTCGTGATCGGCGCCGATATGGATACCTATCACGCCTGGCAGCGCGGCATGGTGCTCAAGCTGAGCGAGGAACCGGTGCGGGGCGGGCCGCCCCGGGTGATGGCCACGGTGGACGCCGGCCCGGACCGCGGTCAGCTCACCGTCGAGTGGGACAGCTGCGAGCGTCGCCTCGCGCTCGTCGCGCGGATGGCGCGGGCGGGCGTCTCGCCGGTCGTCATCTGTGATCGCCTGCTCGCTGACCTCTCGGTCTCCTCGCCGTTGCGCTACTCGGCGCGATAATGCTGCCCAAGCAAATGCTTGGTTGTATGATGGCCGTGTGACCGCACCAGACGCCTCCAAATCAGCACGGCGCAGCGAGTTGCTCGCTATGGCGGCCGAATTGTTCGCCGAGCGGGGATTACGCGCCACCACAGTGCGTGACATCGCCGACGCGGCCGGAATCCTCTCGGGCAGCCTCTATCACCACTTCGACTCCAAGGAGTCGATGGTGGACGAGATCCTGCGCGGATTCCTCGACGACCTGTTCGGCCGCTACCGCGAGATCGTCGCCTCCGGTCTGAGTTCGCGAGACACCTTGGAAGCTCTGGTGCTCGCGTCCTACGAGTCGTTCGACCGGTCGCACGCCGCGGTGGCGATCTACCAGGCCGAGGCGAAGCGGCTGCGCGCCTCGGAACGGTTCACCTACATCGCCGACTACAACCGCGAATTCCGCGAGCTGTGGCACCGGGTGCTCACCAACGGCGTCCAGGACGGCAGCTTCCGGGCGGAACTCGACGTCGAACTGGCCTATCGGTTCCTGCGCGACACGGTGTGGGTGGCGGTGCGGTGGTACCAGCCGGGTGGCGCCATCACCGTCGAGAACCTCGCCAAGCAGTACCTGACCATCGTGCTCGACGGACTCACCGTCCCCGAGCGCACCACGTAGGAGTCCTTACATGTCAGCACCTTCCACGTCCCGTCGTCCGTATGCCCCGCTGCGGGACGCCTACGTGATCGATGCGGTACGCACGCCGGTCGGCAAGCGCGGCGGTGCGCTGGCGGGCGTGCACCCGGCCGATCTGGGTGCGGCCGCACTGCGCGGCCTGCTGGACCGCAGCCCGATCGATCCGGGCGTCGTGGACGACGTCATCGTCGGTTGCGTCGACAACGTCGGCCCGCAGGCGGGCAATATCGGCCGCACCATGTGGCTGACCGCCGGATACCCCGAGGAGGTTCCCGGCGTCACGGTGGACCGCCAGTGCGGGTCGAGCCAGCAGGCCATCAATTTCGGCGCGCAGGCCATCATGAGCGGCACCGCCGAGGTGATCGTGGCCGGCGGCGTGCAGAACATGAGCGCGATCCCGATCTCCGCGGCCATGTTCGCGGGCAAGGAGTACGGTTTCGACACCCCGTTCGTCGGCGCGCAGGGCTGGGACCACCGCTACGGCACCGGTGAGGTGACGCAGTTCCGCGCGGCCCAGCTGATCGCCGAGAAGTGGGGCATCAGCAGGGAAGAGATGGAGCGCTGGGCGCTGCGCAGCCACGAGCGGGCTCGCGACGCGATCAAGAACGGCCGCTTCGACAACGAGATCGTGCCGGTCGGCGACTTCGGGATCGACCAGGGTCCGCGCGAGACCAGCCTGGAGAAGATGGCCACGCTGCCGCCGCTGGCCGAGGGCAGCCCGCTCACCGCCGCGGTGGCCAGCCAGATCTCCGACGGCGCCAGCGCCACCCTGCTCGCTTCGGAGTGGGCGGTCCAGGAGTACGGGTTGACCCCGCGAGCGCGCATCCACCACGTGAGCGCGCGCGGTGCGGACCCGATCTTCATGCTCACCGCTCCCATTCCGGCGACCAAGTGGGCGCTGGAGAAGACCGGACTCACCATCGACGACATCGACGTCATCGAGATCAACGAGGCGTTCGCGCCCGTGGTACTGGCGTGGCTGAAGGAGACCGGGGCCGACCCGGAGAAGGTCAATGTCAACGGCGGCGCCATCGCCCTCGGGCATCCGCTCGGGGCCACCGGCGCAAAGCTTTTCGCGACGCTGCTCAACGAGCTCGAGCGGATCGAGGGCCGCTACGGCCTGCTCACCATCTGCGAGGGCGGCGGCACGGCCAACGCGACCATCATCGAGCGCCTGCCCCACTGACCGGCGACGAGCGGCACGTCCGGCGAGATCGAGTCGCCGGACGTGCCGCTCGGCACGCATCGTCTCTCCGACGCCGCAGGGGGCCGGGGTTCAGTCGGACTGCACCTCGTGGTCCGACTGTCCCTATGACGAACCGTCGTTGATGGAGTTGCGGCTCGCGGGGGCTCCGGAGGAGTCGTTATCTTCGCCGCC
>NZ_BAFP01000013.1 GCF_000308455.1 Nocardia abscessus NBRC 100374
GGTCAGGTCGAGGCATTGATCGGCCGCGCCGACCTGTTCGGCGGCCAGGGCGGCCCAGGCGACCGCGCGCAGGCGGGCCGTGATCGCATCCGCATCACCGCCCAGCCGGGTGGCCGCCGCGCCGTCGAAGGCGACGGTGCTCAGGCGCCGGGTCGGATCCATGGTCCGGACGACGGTGCGGGTGACTCCCGCTGCGGTGGCATCGATTTCGTAGAGCCCGTCGGCCGTCACCACCAGCAGGGTGTCGGCATTGACGCCGTCCAGGACGTAGTGCGCCGTTCCTGTCAGGGTGCCGCCGTCCGCCCGCACGGCGTATTCCGCCGCCGCGTTTGCGTGTGCCCCCGTGGCCCAGCCCTTGTCGTCCGCCCAGCACACCGCGAGCGTCCGGGTACCCTCGGCGACACCGGGCAGCAATCGTTGCGCCGCATCGGCATCACCCGTCGCGAGCAGCGCCTGGACGCCGAGCACCGCCGACCCGAGCATCGGCGGGTTGTGCAGCGTGCGCCCGAGTTCCTCGAGCACCAC
>NZ_BAFP01000012.1 GCF_000308455.1 Nocardia abscessus NBRC 100374
TCGATTTCTTCGCCATCGCCGACGCCGCCGAAGACGTCGTCCGCCCGGCCATGCCGCAGGAATGTCTGCTCGACCGCCAGGCCCTGATGATGGGCTACGCGGGCGTCTACTCCAGCTTCCTCAAGCACGCCGAACGCCAAGCCGAGCGTTACGGCGTCTCGGCCGCCGAGATGCTCGTGCGCGCGGGCAAGCGCAAGCTCGTCGGCGGGCAGGAGGACCAGCTGATCGACATCGCGCTGGAACTGCAGCGGGAGAAGGCGACCGTCTCCGCCTGA
>NZ_BAFP01000011.1 GCF_000308455.1 Nocardia abscessus NBRC 100374
GGACTCGCTGGCACGCGCGGCCGAGATGGGGCTGGCCGCGATGAACGCGCCCGGTCAGGACCCGCGCACCGCGATCATCGCGTGCTACGTCGCGATGGAGCGCGGCCTCGCCTCCGACCGCTCCGCCGCCCCGCTGATCTCGGACACCCCGATGGAAGTGCTGGCCCGCGCGTTCGAACGCGGCGCGCTGCACGACGCGTCCGCCCGCGAGCTGGTCGCCCTGTTCGAGGAGGCCAGGTTCAGCCCGCACGCCATGCTCGAGTGGCAGCGCATGCGGGCCGAGCAACTGCTGCGCATCGTGCTCGCGGACCTGCAAGGGGAGGTGCCCGCATGACCGGCCGGGCGAGAAAGGACACGGCGTGAACCGGATGGGGGTGGTGATCGCCTGCGTGATCGTGGTCGGGGTGATCGAGCTGGTGGCCGTCGAGCGCGCTCGAGGGTTGCTGTTGGTCGTCGCCGGGATCCCGGTGGCGGTGGCGCTGGGCTGGTTGATCTGGTCGCTGTTCGAGCGCGCCGAGGCCAGGGCCGAGGACCAGATCGACGATATGGAGAACGGCCCTGCGGAGATGCTGCAGCGCTGGCACGCCAGGGCGCAGATGCTCGCCGACCGGGCGGACGGCACCCGTGCCGATTGGGACCGGCACTTGCGTCCGCTGCTGGCCAAGGAGTTCGAGCTGTCCAGCGGCCAGCGGGTGGCGAAGAACCGCAGAGCGGTCGAGACGGCGGGTATCCACCAATTCGGGCCGGAACTGTGGCGGTGGGTGGATCCGGCCAATTCGGCCCTTCGAGATCAGACCAGCAGGGCACCGGGACGTGCGGCGCTGGACGAGATCCTGAGCCGCTTGCAGAGAATGTGAAATGGGTTGAGGCAAGTGCGGGTACACAAATGACCATGCCGATGGACGTGACCATCCAGCGCAGCGAGGCCGTGCTCCGGGAGCTGTCCCGGGTCGTGGTCGGCAAGCAGGACGAGTTGCAGTTGATCATGATCGCCGTGCTGTCCGGTGGGCACGTGCTGATCGAGGACTTACCCGGCCTCGGCAAGACGCTCATCGCGAGATCGTTCGCGGCCGCGCTCGGGCTGCAGTTCACCCGCGTGCAGTTCACCCCCGACCTGCTGCCCGCGGATTTGCTGGGCTCGACGATCTACGACATGTCCTCCGGCCGGTTCACCTTCCGCAGGGGCCCGGTGTTCACCAACGTGCTGCTGGCCGACGAGGTGAACCGCACCCCGCCGAAGACCCAGGCCGCGCTGCTGGAGGCGATGGCGGAGGGACAGGTCAGCATGGACGGCGAGACGTTCCTGCTGCCGCAACCGTTCGTCGTGCTGGCCACCGATAATCCGATCGAGTACGAGGGCACCTACCCGCTGCCGGAAGCCCAGCTCGACCGGTTCGCCATCCAGTTGCGGCTGGGGTACCTGTCCGAGCAGGACGAGACGCAGATGATCCGGCGCAGGCTGGAGCGCGGCGCGCAGCAGCCGCAGGTCAACCAGGTCGTGGACGCGAACGGGTTGCTGGAGATGCGGCAATCCGTCGAATACGTGACCGTGCACCCCGACGTGGTCAGTTACGTGGTCGCCTTGGCCTCGGCGACCAGGGGACACCCGCAGGTCGAGGTCGGCGCGAGCCCGCGCGCGGAACTCGATCTGGTGCAGATGTCGCGGGCGCGGGCGCTGCTGCTCGGCCGCGACTACGTGATTCCCGAAGACGTCAAGGCGCTGGCGATCCCGGCCATGTCGCACCGGATCACGCTGCGGCCGGAGATGTGGGTGCGCCGCATCCGCGGCGAGGACGTGATCACCGAACTGCTGCGCCGTCTGCCGGTCCCGCGCGCCACCGTGACATGAGGCACCGCGACGCCAGCGCCGCGGTCGACGCCGAATTGCGGTGGCGGCCCGCACCGCTGGTCTTCATGCTCGCGGGATGCGCCGCGGCGGCCCTGGTGCTCGCGGTGGTCCTCGGCAGGTGGCAGCTGATCGTGTTCGCCGCTCCGCTGCTCGGCGTGCTGGCCACCGCGCCGTGGCAGCAGTCCTCGACCAGGATCCAGGTCGACGGCGGTGGCACGCTGCGCTGTTTCGAGACCGAGGAAGTGGTGCTCACCGTCGCAGCCTTCGTCGAGAAGGGGCACGCGCTGCTGCGCCTGATACCGGAGAGTTCGAAAGGGCTGGGGATCCAGGTCGAGGAGGCCAGTGATTCCGGCGCGGCGCCGGCCGGGTTGCGGCTCGCGCTCTCGGCGGGCCGGTGGGGGCGCTATCCGGTGTCGGTGCGGGTCTCGGCGCTGAGCCCGGCCGGGCTCGCGATCGCCACCGCCGTGCTGCCCGCCGGGCAGCTGTTCGTGTACCCGATCACCGATCCGCAGCGAATGCGCTTGCCGCGCACCGAACTTCCCGAGCGGCTCGGCACCCACCTGACCCGCAGGCACGGTCCCGGCGTCGAGTACGCGGACATCCGCGCCTACGCGCCCGGCGACCAGTTGCGCATCGTGAACTGGCCGGTGAGCGCGCGGCGCGGGCGGCTGTACGTCACCGAGCGGCTGACCAATCGCTCGGCGGACGTCGTGGTGCTGGTGGACACCTCGCAGCAGGCGCCGGGACCGGCCGCCGACTCGCTGGAGCTGTCGGTGCGCGGCGCGGCGCAGGTCGTGCAGTCGACCTTGCAGGCGGGCGATCGCACCGCTGTGGTCTGCCTGGGCCAGGAGCCGCGCTGGCTGCGGCCGGACATCGGACGCCGCCAGTTCTACCGCATCGTGGACACCGTGCTCGACGTCGGCGACGAGCACATCCCGACCACCGGCACCCTGGCGCCGCACGCGGCCGTACCGCTCGGCGCGATCGTGGTGGCGTTCTCCACGCTGCTGGACACCCAGTTCGCCCTCGCCCTGATCGATCTGCGCAAGCGCGGGCACGTGGTGATCGTGGTCGACGTCCTGCGCGGGCCGCCGTTCCATGAGCACCTCGACCCGACCCTGGCCAGGATGTGGCAGCTCGAGCGCACGGCGATGTACCGGGACATGGGCACCGTCGGCGTCGACATCGTGGCGTGGCCGCAGGACGCGCGCCTCGACCAGATCATGCGGGCGCTCCCCGAGCACCGCAGGACGGTACGGGTGCGCCGATGACCAGATTCCTCGCCGTTCTCTCCGGGGTGCTGCTGGTGGCGTCGGTGGCGCTGCTGGAGCCGTGGAGCGGCCTTCCGGCTCTGCTGCTCGTCGCGCTCGGCTGGTGGTTCCGGCCGCTCGCGGTGTGCGCCGTGCTGCTCGCGCTCGGCGTGCTGGCGGTCGCCGACGCCGGCGTGCTCGCTTCCGCCGCAACGGGATTGGTGGCGACGACCTATTTGCTCAACGCCGCGACGGTGACCGCCCCGCACGGCGTGGTGCCGACGACGATCCCCTCGGTGGCCGGAGCGGTCGGCTTCGCGGCGGCCGCGGTCTGCGCGGCTGTCGTCCCACTGCGCCTGGCCTGGGCCCCGCTGGCCGCGCCGGTGCTGGTGGTGATGTTGTTCGCCGTGGTGATCCAGGGAGTCGCCGCGCGGCGCAGGAAGCTCGACAGCGATGTCCGGCACACCTAGGACCTTCGGGCGTACCATCGGCAGGTGATCGGCCGGGAAACGGGCCGCCAGGCACAGGGCATTCGCAGCTGTCGCACTGCCATTCAGGGGGAATCGTGGATCATCCCGACATCGTGCGGGTCTCCGATCACCTTACTACCGGCGATCGCCCGGTCGTCTTCTTCCTCGGGGCAGGACTCTCGCGGCCGCTGGGATTCCCCTCCTGGCATGAATTGCTCGGCAAGCTGATCACCTACGGGCGCAGAGTCGGTCGTCTCGACGCGGACGAGGCCGTCGTGGCCGAACGGCTGTTGCAGCAAGCGGCGTATCTGCCGTGCGGCGACTATCTGCGAGGCAAGATGGGCCCGCGGGTCGATCAGCACCTGTGCGAGATATTCGGCCAGCCGCTGCCGCCCGATCTGGGCTCCTACGAGTACCTGGTGCGTCTGCCGTGCGCCGGGTTCATCACGACGAATTACGACGGCGCACTGGAAGCCGCATACGCCAAACATTTTCGCGAACCGCTCGTCGGCCTTATCCCGGACGAGATCACCATGCTCGGCTCGATCGCGGACCGGCGGCCCTTCCTGGTCAAACTGCACGGCGACGTCGGCAGGCGCCGTTTCGTGCTGAGCGGCGAGGACTACGCCCGGGTCGAGACCAATGAAGCGCTCTCGCGGTTCATCTACTCGCTGTTCTTCAACTACGAACTCGTCTTCCTGGGCTACGGCCTGGCGGATCGAGACATCCTGGTGCCGTTGCAACTGCTCGGCCGGGACTACCACGGGCAAGGGCCCCGCCATGTGGCCATGCTACCGAGCAGCACGGATCGCCGCGTGCGCGTCCAACTCGAGGACGAATACGGCATAGATATCGCGCTCTACGACGTAGACCGGCACGGGCATCGGCCGGTGTCGGAGGTGGTCGCGAGCTGGTTCGTCCAGTTCTCCCAGCGCGACAACGCTTCGCCGATCCGGGAGAGTCCGGTGGACTACTCCGCGCTGCTGCAGCAACACCCCGACCTGCTGTTGCCGGAACAGCGGGAAATATGTGAGAGCAGCCTGCAATGGCTGCTCCAGCTGCCCCTCCACTGGGGCACCACGCCGGAGACCGACGTCAGGCCCGCGAACATCGCGGAGGGTCTGCTCGCGTTGTCGGCGACCCGGATTCCACTCGGTCACGGCGTGCGGCCCGCCGACGAAGTGCAAGCCCTCCTCAAATTTCAGAGCGCGGACGGCGCGTTCCTGAGCCCGGCGATCCGGGACACCAATGTGCACACCCATGCGCTGGCGATGATCGCGCTCGGCCAGTGGTCGGATCTGCCTCGCGATACCACCGACGTGCTGCGTCGAGGGGTCGAGTGGCTGAACGGCGCTGCGCGCGATGACGAGCCGGGATGGTCTCGTTTCCCGCAGGACCAGCGGGTCTCGGTGGTGTCGTCGCTGCTCGCGTTCGCGGCACTGTTGCGATCGGATGCGTTCCCGTTCGAATTGTGGCGTGACTTCCGCGCGGAGCTGCTCACCTGTGGACAGATCAAACATGTTCTGCGCGACGGCGGCACACCGAGCGCCGTCGCGGCCGGATGGTTGCTGTGGCTGCTCGGCCAGATCAGGGACCGTGGGTGGTTCGATGATCAGGACGACCGGCTCGTAGCGCTCGCGCTCACCCAACTGGCCGACCCGCGATTGACCCTGTACAGCGAGCACGAGGCATTCCAATACCGCACCGAGGACGGCCGCACCGGGTGGCTTTCCTGGCACCATCCCACTGCCGCAGCGGTGGTGCTGGGTTCGTTGGCCTGGTTCGATTCCGGCCACCGCTCCGCAGCTAGCCTGCTCGGCCGCGCGATGGCCGCCCTGTTGCAGCAAGCCGTGGACAGTAATCGAGGCGGCGGGCAGGTCAGCGACAGCGTCGGCGGTGAGCGCTTCACGTTTCCCACGATGTACGCGGTCTGGGCGTTGGGGGAGTCACTACAGCGATTCGGGCACAACGTCATTCGCAAAGCCGGACTGATTCTGCTGCACGGACATCACCTCTTGCTGGTGCGCAACCGCGGCCGGGACGCCTTGATCCTGCCGGGTGGCGCGATCGAGCCGGGCGAGACAGTCGAAGAGGCAGTCTCGCGGGAGATCTTCGAGGAGCTGGGCGTGGCGGTCGAAGCGCCGACGTATTGGCGCTCGTTCGAGGACGTCGCCGCTTTCGAGCCCGGGGTACGCGTTCTGATCGAAGCGGTCCGCGGCCGCATCACCGGAACGCCGGTACCGGGTGCGGAGATCTCGCAGATCGTCTGGTTCGACATCAGGGACAAAGACACCAGCGGGTTGTCTCCGATCATCAAGAATCAGGTGATTCCAGCACTTCTGGCATCGCCCTGATCGTTCCGGTAGCTCGCGGAGGTCATGCGCTCCGCTTCCGCTGCGACGGAGTGCTCCGCGCCGTGTCCTCGATATGGCACGGAGCTCGGCGCTCAGGCGGGCCGGAAGCGCAGGGTGACGTCGTTGAGGACCGGTGCGTCGTCGCGTTCGACGACGGTCGCGGCGATGGTCAGTTCGTCGTCCTGCCGCCAGATCCGGGTGCGGATCGTCTCGCCGGGGTAGAGCACGCCGGCGAAACGGGCGCGGAAGCCGGTGACGCGGCTGGCGTCGGAACCGAGCACGGTGTCGGTCGCGGTCTTGCACACGATGCCGTAGGTGCACAGCCCGTGCAGGATGGGTGCGGGAAATCCGGCGGAGCGGGCGAATTCGGGGTCGGAGTGCAACGGGTTGCGGTCTCCGGACAACCGGTAGAGCAGCGCCTGCTGCGGCAGGGTCGGCGTGGTGACGTCGAAGTCCGGGGCGCGGTCGGGCAGTTCGGACTTGTTGCTGGGACCGCGCTCGCCGCCGAAGCCGCCCTCACCCTTGGCGAAGATAGATGAGCGCTCGGTCCACAGTGGCGCTCCGTCGGAGCCGGTGACCGTGTGCTCCTGCACGATGACCGCCGCCGAGCCTTTGTCCCACACCTCGGCGATCCGGCTGGCTTTGGTGGCTTTGCCCGAGGCTGGAATCGGCCGGTGCACCTCGACCTCTTGGTGACCGTGCACCACCTTCGCCAAGTCGATCTCGATGCCGGGGAAGCTCACCTTCGGCGGCTCGGTCTCGTGCACCGTCGCCGCCACGGTGGCGAAGCTCGGCAGCACCTGGGGGTGGCGATCGTCGAGATAGCGCAGCTCGGCCGGGTCGGTCCAGCGCGTCCCCGCGCCCAGGCCCAGCTGGTAGAGCTGCACGTCCGAGGGGGTCCAGGCGAACTCCCGGCTCGGCAGTTCCGCGCCGAGCGCGATCTTCGGGTCGATGGGCATCAGTTCTCCTTGTGCATGATTGTGGATCGATCCGGCCCGCGCTCCGCGAGCGAGCCCGCGCCGGGAATCGATGGCGCCCTGCCGACGATCCTGCGCGGCCCGGCAGCGGCTCGCCAGTGCGTCGTCCGGTCGGCGGGATCGTCGGGCGGCGCATCGGACCGCGCGGTGCGGGTCGGGCTTCGGTCAGCGCGACCCGCACCGCGATCTCGTCGTCAGGCCCCCGCCGTCGCCGCGGCGGGCTGCTCCTTCTTGCGCTTGGCGATGTCCAGCACCGCGAGGTAGCCGAAGGTGATCGCGGGGCCGATGGTGGCGCCCGGTCCCGCGTAGGTGTGGCCCATCACCGGGGCGCTCACGTTGCCGGAGGCGTACAGGCCCTCGATGACCGTCCGGTCCTCGCGCAGCACCCGCCCGGCCGTGTCGGTGACCAGCCCACCCTTCGTGCCGAGGTCGCCGGGCACGATCTTGGCCGCGTAGAACGGGCCCTGCTCCAGCGCCGCGAGGCACGGGTTCGGCTTGACGGTCGGATCGCCGTAGTACTTGTCGTAGGCGCTGTCGCCGCGGCGGAAGTCCTCGTCCACGCCGGTGGCCGCGAAACCGTTGAACCGTTCGACGGTCGCGGCCAGCTTCTGCTCCGGCACGTCGATCTTCGCGGCCAGCTCGGCCAGGGTCGGCGCCTGCACGATGAGGTCGTTTTCCATCCAGCGGGACGGAAACCGCTGGCCGGGCTGCAACCCGGCGAAGATGTAGCGGTTGCGGTAGCGCTGGTCGAACACCAGCCACGCGGGCACGTTCTCGCCGGGACCTTCGCCCTGGCCGTGCTCGCCGCCGTACATGGTGTGCACGGCCTCGACGTAAGGAGCGGACTCATTCCCGAAACGCTCACCGTCGGCGTTCACGATGATGCAGCCGGGCAGATTGCGCTCGGCCAGGCAGAACCAGGGCTTGCCGCCCTTGAAGATGGTCGGCCCCCACCACGCGTCGGCCATGATGTCGATGTCCGCGCCGAGTTCGAGACCGGCGCGGATACCGTCGCCGGTGTTGGCAGGCGCGCCGGTGGTCCATTCGGTGGTGATGGGTTCGCGCTGGTAGGCGTGCCGCATCTCGGCATTGTGCTCGAATCCGCCGCTGGCCAGCACCACGCCGTACCGGGCGGTGAAGCGCACGGTCTCGCCCTCGTGTTCGGCCTCGACGCCGGCCACGCGGTCGTCCTCGACGATCAGCTTGGTCAGCGGGGTGTTCAGCAGCAGCGGCACGTCCGCGTCCAGCAGGCCCTTGCGCAGCGCGGCGGCCAGCGCCTGTCCCATGCCGAGCAGATGTTTGCCGGTGAGCCGGGCCCAGGTGGTACGCGCGCCGACCCGCATGGCGCGCAGCATGCCGCGCGGGTGGCGCCGGATGAGATTGAGCTGCTTGAAATCGGCTTGGGTGACCACGACGTTCAGCGGAGCCTTGCTGTAGGCGGGCTCCAGGTTGAAGCGTTCCGCGCCGAGGATCTTGGCGTCGAACGGCTTCGGTTCGCACGAGCGTCCCGCGGCGCGTCCGCCCGGCGCCTCGGGGTAGTAGTCGGAGTAGCCCGGCACCCAGCGCATCTTCAGCGGGGTGTGGTCGAGCACGAAGTCGAAGGCTTCCGCGCCGCGATCGATGTAGGTGTCGATCCGTTCCTCGGGCACGACGTCGCCGATGATGCTGTGCAGGTAGGTCCGCGCGTCCTCGCGGTCGTCGGGCCGACCGGACGCGCGCAGCGCCTTGTTGCCCGGGATCCACACGCCGCCGCCGGAGCGCGCGGTCGACCCGCCGTAGTGCGCGGCCTTTTCGATGACCACCACGCTCAGCCCGTGCTGGGCCGCGGTGAGGGCGGCGGTCATGCCGGCGGCGCCGCTGCCGACCACCACCACGTCGTATTCCCGATCAGTCATGTAGAACACGTTATAGAATGGACGCGCCATTGGTCTATGTTGTGTGGCAGAAGACTTGCTCGACGTTCCATTTGTCGAGGAAACTTGTTTCAGTTTCAGACCGGAGATAAGAACATGGGCCTCGAATGGGACCTGGCCACCGACGTTGTCGTGGTCGGATACGGTGCCGCGGGCGCGGCGGCCGCGCTGGAAGCGACCGCGGCGGGCGCGCAGGTGCTCGTGCTCGAACGCTTCGCCGGGGGCGGCACGTCGGCGCTGTCCGGCGGCATCATCTACGCGGGTGGCGGCACCTCGGTACAGCGGGAGGCGGGGGTCGAAGACACCCCGGAGGCGATGTACGCCTATCTCGAGCGCGAGGTCGGCGACGCGGTCACCCCCGCGACGCTACGCAAGTTCGTCGACGAGAGCCCGGAGCTGATCGAGTGGCTGAAGGCGCACGGCGTCCCGTTCGAAGCCTCGCTGTGCCCATACAAGACTTCCTACCCCAACGACCGCTATTACCTGTACTACTCCGGTAGCGAGATCTCCGGCGCGTTCCGGGACATCCCGGCCGCTCAGCGCGGACATCGGGTGAAGGGCAGAGGAACTTCGGGCAAGAAGCTCACCGGCCCGCTCGCCGCCGCGGCGTCCCGGGCGGGAGTCCGCGTGGAAACCCTCACCCGGGTGACCCGATTGATCACCGACGGCACGGGCGCGGTGATCGGCGTCGAGTGCCACACACTGCGCGACGCCCCCGGCCGGGTCCGGGACCGCTACACGCGCATGGCGAACATCGCGGCCAAGCCGGGCATCTACTACCCGCCGCTGCGGCGCGCACTGGAACAGCGGCTGGACCGGCTGGAACGCCGGTACGGCAGCACGATTCGCGTCCTCGCGCGGCGCGGGGTGGTGCTGTGCGCGGGCGGCTTCATCGCCAATCGCGACATGGTGCGGCAGTACGCGCCCGCCTTCCACGGCGGTCTCGCGCTCGGCACCACCGCCGACGACGGCAGCGGCATCCTGATGGCCCAGCAGGTCGGCGCGGCCGTGGACCGCATGGACAACGTCTCCGCGTGGCGATTCCTGCTCCCGCCCAGCGCTTTCACCGGTGCGCTGCTGGTGGACGCCGCCGGTCGCCGGGTCATCGACGAGACGCGCTACGGCGCCGCGGTGGGCAACGCCCTGATCACCGAGCACGATGGCAAGGGCTGGCTGCTGGCCGACGGCCCGCTGATGCGCACCGCGATCGGGCAGATCGGCAAGCAGGGCGCGTGGTTCCAGCGCGGGCAGTTCGAAACCATGCGGCGCACCGCGGTGTGCGGCGCCACGCTGGAGGAAGCGGCGACGAAGGCCGGCATCGATCCCGCCGGGCTGCGCGCGACGGTCGAGGCGCACAACACCGCGATCGAGACCGGCGCGCCCGATCCGGTCGGGAAGCCCGCCGAGTTCACCGAACCGGTCCGCACCGGCCCGTTCTGGCTGTTGGATGTGGGCATCAAACCGAGCCTGACCAACCCGTGCCCCATGCTCACCCTCGGCGGCGTCGTCGTGGACGAGCACACCGGCGCGGTCAAGACGGGTGAGGGCGCGGACATCCCCGGGCTCTTCGCCGCCGGCCGCACCGCGCTCGGCGTCTGCTCCGAGTCCTACGTCAGCGGGCTGTCGCTGGCCGATTGCGTCTTCTCCGGCCGCAGGGCCGGCCGGTCCGCGGCGGGCGAGCAGGTCTCGGCGCTGGAAAAAGCAACTGTGGAAGGGAACTAGCGTGCTGTCCGACGCGGTACGAACCGAACTGGCCGACGAACTCGAGCGCGCGGAGCGCGAACGGGTGGCGATCGATCCGCTGATCACCCGCCACCCCGACATCGACGTGGTCGACGCCTACGAGATCCAGCTGCTCAACATCCGGCGCAGGCTCGCCGACGGCGCGCGCGTGGTCGGGCACAAGGTGGGCCTGTCCTCGAAGGCCATGCAGCAGATGATGGGCGTGGACGAGCCGGACTACGGGCACCTGCTCGCGGAAATGGAAGTCTACGAGGACGTCCCGGTCGAAGCGGGCCGCTATCTGTTCCCCCGCGTCGAGGTGGAGGTCGGTTTCGTGCTCGGCGCGGACCTGCCCGGCGCGGAGTGCACCGAAGCGGACGTGCTCGACGCCACGGTCGCCTTCGCCCCCGCGATCGAACTGATCGACTCGCGGATCAAGGATTGGAATATCGGCCTGGCCGACACCATCTCCGACAACGCGTCCTCCGCCGGTTTCGTGCTCGGCGCCCAGCGCGTCGCGCCGAAGGACATCGACGTCAAGGCCATCGACGCGGTGCTCACCCGCAACGGCGAGGTGGTCGCCGAAGGCCGCAGCGACGCCGTGCTGGGCGATCCGGTGATCGCGGTGGCCTGGCTGGCGCGCAAGGTCGCGAGTTTCGGTGTCCGGCTGAAGGCCGGTGACATCGTGCTGCCCGGCTCGTGCACCCGCGCCATCGACGCCCGACCGGGCGATGCGTTCCACGCCGAGTTCGCCGGACTCGGCTCTGTCCGTCTGCAATTCACCTAGGGAGGCTGTCGTGTCCGTGAACGGGACCGTCACCGCCGCGATCGTCGGGTCCGGCAACATCAGCACCGATCTGCTCTACAAACTGCTGCGCTCGGAGAAGATCCAGCCGCGCTGGATGATCGGGATCGACCCGGACAGCGAGGGCCTGAAGCGGGCGCGCGGGCTCGGGCTGGAGACCTCGCACGAGGGCGTGGACTGGCTGCTCGGGCAGTCCGAACTGCCCGAGCTGATCTTCGAGGCGACTTCGGCGTATGTGCACCGCGCCGCCGCACCGCGCTACGCCGAAGCGGGCATCCGCGCCGTCGACCTCACACCCGCCGCTGTCGGCCCCGCCGTCGTGCCGCCGGTGAACCTGGGCGCGAATCTCGACGCGCCGAACGTCAACATGATCACCTGCGGCGGCCAGGCGACGATTCCGATCGTCGCCGCGGTGTCGCGGGTCGTCCCGGTGCCGTACGCGGAGATCGTCGCGTCGGTGTCGTCGGTTTCCGCGGGCCCCGGCACGCGGGCGAATATCGACGAGTTCACCAAGACCACCAGCCGCGGCGTCGAGACCATCGGCGGAGCGCGGCGCGGCAAGGCCATCATCATCCTGAATCCCGCCGAGCCGCCGATGATCATGCGCGACACCATTTTCTGCGCCATCCCCGAGGACGCCGACACCGACGCGATCGCCGACTCGATCCACCGGATGGTCGCCGACATCCAGCAGTACGTGCCCGGCTACCGGCTGCTGAACGAGCCGCAGTTCGACGAGCCGTCGGTGGTCTCCGGCGGCTTGGCCAAGGTGTCGGTGTTCGTCGAGGTGGAGGGCGCGGGCGACTTCCTGCCCCCGTACGCGGGCAACCTCGACATCATGACCGCCGCCGCGACGCAGGTGGGCGAGGTCATCGCCGAACAAATCGTCACGGCCCGGGTGTAAGGAGCTATTCGAATGGCCTACTCAGCAGAACTCGACATCCGCGTCACCGACACCTCGCTGCGCGACGGATCCCACCACAAGCGCCACCAGTTCACCGCCACCGAGGTCCGCGACATCGTGGCGGCGCTGGACGGCGCGGGCGTCCCGGTGATCGAGGTGACCCACGGCGACGGCCTGGGCGGCTCGTCGTTCAACTACGGCTTCTCCAAGACGCCGGAGCAGGAACTGGTCACCATCGCGGCCGAGACGGCGAAGCAGGCGAAGATCGCCGTGCTGATGCTGCCCGGCGTCGGGGTGAAGGAAGACATCAAGATCTCCCAGGACAACGGCGCGTCGATCTGCCGCATCGCCACCCACTGCACCGAGGCCGACGTGTCGATCCAGCACTTCGGCCTGGCCCGCGAACTCGGGCTGGAGACGGTCGGCTTCCTGATGATGTCGCACACCCAGCCGCCGGAGGTGCTGGCTAAGCAGGCGCGCATCATGGCCGACGCGGGCTGCCAGTGCGTCTACATCGTCGACTCCGCCGGAGCGCTGGTGCTGGAACAGGTTTCCGACCGGGTCGCGGCGCTGGTCGCCGAGCTCGGCGACGACGCGCAGGTCGGCTTCCACGGTCACGAGAATCTCGACCTGGCCGTCGCCAACTCCGTGTACGCCATCCGCGCGGGGGCCACCCAGATCGACGGCAGCGCGCGGCGTTTCGGCGCGGGTGCGGGCAACACGCCGGTCGAGGCACTGGTGGGGGTGTGCGACAAGCTCGGCGTCAAGACCGGCA